>NZ_JBEYVO010000044.1:0-99557 GCF_040644055.1 Streptomyces sp. NPDC047043 | reverse complement strand
CTCCCCCACCCCCCCTCCCTCCCGACCCCCCCCTCCCCCCCCGGGGGGGGGCCGGTGACCCCCCCCCCCCCCCGGCCCCACGCCGTTGCGGTCAGGAGACCGCCAGGCGGGGTGAGTTCGCGACCAGCGAGCGGGTGTAGTCCTCGACGGGGTTGTCCAGGACGTCCGCCGTCGTGCCCGACTCGATCGTGCGGCCGCCGTTGAGCACCACGACCCGGTCGGCGAGGGCCCGCACGACACCCAGGTTGTGGGTCACGAACACCAGGGCCAGCTCCCGCTCGGCGCGCAGCCGGTCCAGCAGTTCGATGATCGCGGCCTGCACGGAGACGTCCAGCGCCGAGGTGATCTCGTCGCAGACCAGCACCGTCGGCTCGCACAGCAGCGCGCGGGCGATGGCCACCCGCTGGCGCTCGCCGCCGGACAGGTCCCGGGGACGCGCCCCGGTCAGCCGACGGGGCAGCGAGACCTGCTCCAGCGCCGCCGCGGCCCGCTCCTCGGCCTCCGCCCGGCCCAGGCCGAAGAAGTGCCGCACCGGTACCGCCAGGGACTCGCCGATGGTGTGACGCGGATTGAGGGAGCGGTACGGGTTCTGGAAGACGTACTGGATCGTGCGCCGCTGCTGCGCGGTGCGTTCCCGGGAGCGGCCGGCCAGCCGCTCGCCGAGACAGCTGATCGTCCCGGTGTCCGGCGCGGCCAGTCCCACCAGCGAGCGCGACAGCGTGGTCTTGCCGCTGCCGGACTCGCCCACCACGGCGAGACACTCGCCGGCCGCCACGGAGAAGGTGGCGTCCTGGATGACGGGCACCCCGCCGTAGCCCACGCTCACCCCGCGGACGTCGAGCACCGGCGGGCGACTGTCCTCGGGGATCTGCCGGGCGTCCGGCTCACCGGCGATCCTGACGGGCGCGTCGAGATCGGTCACCCGGGTGCAGCGCACCGCGTGGTCGGTCCCCAGGGGACGCAGGACCGGGTCCGGTTCGTCGCACCGGGCCTCGTGGAAGGCGCAGCGGGGGGCGAAGAAACACCCGGGCGGGCGGGATCCGGGGGAGGGCGCGTGTCCCGGGACCGGGGTCAGCACCCGCCGCTCCGTGACGTCCGGGACGGTCGCGAGAAGGCCGCGGCTGTACGGGTGCCGGGGGCCGGTGAACAGGACGGGCGCCGGCGCGGACTCGACGATCCGCCCCGCGTACAGCACGATGACCCGGTCCGCGAGCTCCTGAACCACCGCCAGGTCGTGGCTCACGTACAGCGCGGCGACCCCGTGCCGACGGCACAGTTCCTTGACGGTCTCCAGGACGTGCGCCTGGGTGATGACGTCCAGACCGGTGGTGGGCTCGTCCAGGACGATCGCCTTGGGGCGCAGCACGAACGCCATGGCCAGGGCCAGCCGCTGTTGCTGACCGCCGGAGAGCTGATGCGGGAAGCGGGCGAGGAACGCCTTGTCGGCGGGCAGCCTGACCTCGTCCAGCGCGCGCGTGACCAGGCTCTGGAGTTCCTCGTCGGAGACGCCGGGCCGGTGCACGGTCACGACCTCGCGCAGCTGGGTTCCGATCCGGTGCGCGGGGTTGAGGGCGGCGCCCGGGTCCTGCGGGATGTACGCCACCAGGCGCCCGCGTACGTCGGCGAGCCGGGCCCGGTCGAGCCCGAGGATGTCCACTCCGTCGACCACGACCCGGCCGGCGGTGATCCGGGCGCCCTTGCGGGCGTAGCCGAGCAGGGCCGATCCGACGGTGGTCTTGCCGCTGCCGGACTCGCCGACCAGGGCGACGATCTCCCCGGCGTCGAGGGTGAACCCGACGTCGCTGACCACGTCGGCGCCGCTCGCCGTCAGCTCGACGCGCAGCCCCGACACCTCGACCATGTGCGCTCTCGTCACCGGGCGCCGCCTTTCCGTGGAAGTCGTGGAGGTCGTCATGCGCCGTTCCCGTCCGTGAGTCCGGCCGCACGGCGGCTGACTCCCTCGCCGAGGGTGTTGGTGGCCAGCGTGAACAGGGCGATGAGAACGACCGGCAGGGCCGCCGCCCACGGCTGGAACACCAGGCCCGCCCGGTTCTCGTTCACCATCAGGCCCCAGTCCGCGTGGGGCGCCTGGATGCCGTAGCCCAGGAAGCTGAGTCCGGCGATCACACCGATCGACCAGGTCAGGATCGCCCCGGTCTGCACCACGAGAGGGGCGACGATGTTCGGCAGCACCTCGCGCAGCAGGATCCGTCGCCGGGGGACGCCCATCATCTCGGCCACCTCCACGAACTCCTGCTCGGCCGTCTGAAGCGTCACCCCGCGCACGAGACGTCCCACGGTGGGGCTCCAGCCGAGGGCCACCAGGACCACGATCAGCAGCGGGCTGTGACCGAGCAGAGACACGAACAGCAGCACGAACACGATCTGCGGGAAGGCCAGCAGCACGTCCATCAGCCACACGATGAAGCCGCCCAGGAAGCGGCGGACGTAACCGGCCACCAGCCCCAGTACGGTGCCCAGGGCCACTCCGAGGGCGGTGGTGGCCACCGCCATCCACACCACGGAGGTGCCGCCGGCGAGGACCCGGGAGAGCACGTCCTGCCCGAGGTAGTCGGTACCGAGCGGGTGCCCGGCACCGGGCGGCTGGTAGGGCGCGCCCACGATGTCCGACGGGGCGTGCGGCGCCAGGTACGGCCCGGCCAGCGCGAGGAGGACCATCAGCCCGGTGGCGACCGCGCCCCACAGCAGCTGCCCGTCGCGCAGCGCCCTGGGCCTGGGCGGCGTGAGGCTCAGCGCCGTCATCGCAGCCCCCTGGTCCGCAGCTTCGGGGTGACGTACACGGTGACGATGTCGGCGAGAAGGTTGAACATCACGACTCCGGCGGAGAAGAGCAGGGTGATCGCCTGGATCACCGGCATGTCCCGGTACGACACGGCGTCGTTGAGCGCGCCGCCGAGACCCGGGTAGGTGAAGACGTACTCGACGACGACCACCCCGCCGAGCAGATAGCTGAGCATGAGCGCCGTCCCCTGCACCGCGGGCACCAGCGCGTTGGGCAGGGCATGCCGCCAGACGATCCGCCGCTCGGGGATGCCGCGCAGCCGTGCCATCGCCACATAGTCGGACTCCAGGACCTCGATCACCGACGCGCGCACCATCCTGGCGAGGAAGGGCGTCGTGGTGAGCAGAAGGGTCAGACTCGGCAGCACCAGCGCCGAGGGATGCGCGAAGGGGCTCGACCCGGGTGGGATCAGTGAGGCCGAGGGGAACCAGGCGACCACGGTGGTGGACAGCACGATCAGCACGAACGCGCCGATGACGAAATCCGGCAGGGCCATCAGACCGACCAGGACGGTGTTCACCGAGCGGTCGGCGAGCCGGTCGCGTCGCACGGCCAGGGCGATGCCGAGGGCGAGCGAGAGCGGAACCATCAGGACCGCCACCACGAGGAGCAGGGACAGCGAGTTCACCGCCCGGTCGGCCAGCAGGGACCCCACCGGCCGCTGCGAGGCGATGGACTGCCCGAAGTCGCCGCGGACGGCGTGACTGAGCCAGTGCCAGTACTGGCTGGACAGCGACTGGTCCAGGCCGAGCTTGGTCCGCAGCTCGGCGACCAGGGCGGGTGTCGCCTGCTTGCCGAGGATGGTGCGCGCCGGGTCCGAGGGGAGCAACTGGGTGGCGAAGAAGATCACGACGGAGACGGCCAGCAGTACCAGCACGCCGGAGCCGATCCGCGCCACGATCCACAGGTGCCGGGAACTGCGGACACGACGCGTGGCCCGGCCCACGGCGCCGCCGGTCATGACGGGGGCAACGGTTTCGATCATGGAAGGCCCTCTCGCGGGAGCACGTGGGTCGAGGCCGGGCGGGAAGGGGGCGTAGTGCGGGAAGGCCGTTCTACTTGAGCGCGGCCAGTACCTCGGCGGTCGTGCCGATCTCGCAGAGCAGCGAGAGACCGAGGGACAGGGCGCCCTCGTGCCACTCGCGGCTGATCGAGCAGAGGCCGTCACTGGCCAGGACGATCCGGTAGCCGATGTCGGCACCGTAACGGGCGGTGCTCTCCACGGACAGGTTCGTCCACGTTCCGGTCAGGATCAGGGTGTCGACGTCGGCGGCGCGCAGCACGATGTCCAGCTCGGTCCCGGTGAACGCGCTGACCCGTTCCTTGTGGATCACGAGGTCACCGTCGACCGGTTCGAGACCGGGCAGTACGTCCATGCCCGGGTCGCCCTCCTGGAGGCTCTCCTCGTCGGCCAGCTCGCGGAACAGCTCGGGGAGCCGGCCGGTCGGCCGTACCCCCTTCGCGCTGCGGTGGTGCACATGGATCACCTGGAGGCCGCCCGCGCGGGCCGCGTCCAGCAGAGAGGCGATGTGCGCGACCACGTTCTGTTCGATCGCGTGCGCGCCTGCGCCGTCCTCCGCGTCCGGTCCGGCCACGCTCTCGTGCATGTCGAGCACCAGCAGGGCCGTGTGGGCGGAGTCGAGGGGCTTGATCTCACTCATGGGCTGGGGTCTCTCCCGGTTGGGCCGACGGGGCCGGAGGCTCAGTGGTAATGGTTCATGGCGGTCTGGCCGCCGTCGACGGCGATGGTCGCGCCGGTCAGGAACGTGGGCGCCTCGGTGACCAGATAGCGCACGACGTCGGCGACCTCGGCGGGATCGGCGGCACGGGACATCGGGTTCATGTGCCGAAGCCACTCCGCGTCCACGGTGTCCACGAAGTCGGAGATCATCGGGGTGCGGATCCAGCCCGGCGCGATCGCGTTCGCGGTGATGCCGTAGGGGGCGAGGTCGACCGCCAGGCTGCGGGCCAGGGAGTGCACGGCGGCCTTCGCGGCGTTGTAGTGGGCCAGCCCCGCGTCGCTGACCATTCCGCTGACCGAGCCGATGAGCACGATCCGCCCGCCTCCTCGGGCCTTCATCAGCCGGGTGGCGTGCATGCAGGACAGGGCCGCGCCGTTGACCACCACGTCGATCATGGTGTGCCAGTCGGCGGGTGTGAGTTCGTCGAACGGCGCCACGTGCAGGGCCGCCGCGGCGGTGACCAGGGCGTCGAGCCGGCCGTACTCGGCCTCCACCCGGGCGAACAGGGCGTCGACGTCCGCGGGGGCGCCGACATCGGTGGGTACGGCGCAGACACGGGCGGCGGGCGCGATCGTACGGAGGCGCTCCACCGCGTCCGCGAGGGCCTCGGCGCGACGGCCGGCCACGACGACGTCGTAGCCCCGTCCCGCCAGGGCCTCGGCGACGGCGAGACCGATACCCGTGGCCCCGCCGGTCACGACGGCCACCGGTGCGTCCCGGCGCCCGCTCGCGTCAGTGCCGGAGCTCACGTGGGTCTCCCGGTTGCTCGGCATCGGCAAGGGCGGCGGTCCGGGGGTCGTACGGCTCGGGGAACCAGCTGTTGCTGATCGCCGTACCGCGGGCGCCGAAGGAGAAGGCGTTGAGCGAGCCGTCCTCCTCCTCGCCGAGCATCGAGGCGTACGACTGCATGGTCGTCAGGTTCAGCACCATCACGGCCGCGATCGGCAGGACCCGCTCGCCGAAGCCCAGGACATGGATGTCGTCGCGGACCTTGAACATCACGCACGGGTCGACCTCCGCCAGCCGGAACTCCTCACCGGCCAGGCAGTGCCACACGTACCAGTCCTCGTTGAGGTAGATGTGCTCGTAGACGTCGGTGGGGCTGTACGTCCACATGATCCGGCGGCCGACCAGCTCCCGGGAGCGCTCGAACCGTCCGGTGCCCCCGGAGCCGCTGAGGGCTCCGTGCCGGAACCGCTGTCCGACCTTGGGCTGTCCGGGGGTCTTCGTCCCGGCGACCGTGCTGTCGACGACCAGTGCCCTGCCGTCGCGCAGGTCGAGGAGCGCGGACCGGGAGGTCTTGCCCTCGGTGATCGCCTCCCGGCGCAGGAAGAACAGGTCGGGGGCGACCTGGAACACCTCGTAACGGTGGACGGGCCGGACCGCCGAGCCGCCGGAGGAGTCCACCGCGGCCGACGGTTCCCGCAGGTCGACCACGACCTCGGCGCCGTCGTCGAGGGCGATGACGAGCCGGCGGCCGTGCAGGGCCTCACTGGGTGCGGGTCTGTTGGTCAGGAAGGTGTCGCCGAGCCCGAGGGAACCGGCGTCGGCGTCGAGATCGGATGGAGTGCTCATGGTTCTTGTCTATTCGTCGGAGTGGACCGGGGTCTTGTCCGCCAGCGACCTGCACTTGCCGGGAGCGGCACACTGACGGTCGGCGCGGGGCCGGGAGGGGCCGGCTCAGCCGAGGCCGTCCGCACCGACCCGTACGGCCGACTCGTCCAGCAGGGCGTCGGAGACGGGCTGCGGACGTCCTTCGAGGTCGAGGACCGGGGTCGCCTCTTTGTACCAGGACTCGATGACCGCGTTGCCCCAGAAGTCGCGGCGGCGGTCGTCGTGGACGTTCCATCGGTACGTCTCGTGGTCGGGGTCGCCGGTGTAGTAGTCGGAGGTGTAGATCTCCACCCGGTGCCCGTCGGGGTCGCGGAGATAGAGGTAGAACGCGTTGGAGACGCCGTGGCGGCCGGGTCCGCGCTCGATGTGGTGTTCCTTGCGGAGGGCGCCGAAGATGTCGGCGGCCCGCAGGACCTGGTGCGATTCGTGGGTGGCCACGCCCAGGTGGTGCAGCCGGGGCCCGGCGCCGCCGGTGAAGGCGACGTCATGGACGGTCTGCTTGCGGTACATCCAGGCCGCGTACAGCTCGTGCTCGTCGCCCTCGATGGTCTCGGAGCAGCCGAAGCCTAGGGACTTGTAGTGGGCGTAGGCGGCCGGGATGTCGGGGGTGCAGATGTTGAAGTGGTCGAGGCGGGCGATCTGGGCGCCGCGGTGGAGGTCGTAGCGCTGGATGAGGCGCTCGCCTCGCTCGATCTCGTGGAAGAACTCGACCGGGAAGCCGAGCGGGTCTACGACGCGTACGGCGTCGCCGACGCCGACCGTGCCCTCGCCCTTCTTCAATCGCTTGACGGGGCGGCCGAGTCCGGCGAAGAACTTCTCCGCCTTGTCGACGTCCTCAGGGGCGCGGACGCGGTAGGCGATGTGGTCGAGGGCGGCGATCCCGCCCCTGCGCAGAACGAGTGAGTGGTGGGTGAGTTCGTCGGTGCCGCGCAGGTAGAGGCTGTCGGCATCCTCGTACTGGACGTGGAAGCCGAGCATGTCGACCCAGAACCAGCGGGCGGCGCCGAGATCCGTGACGGCGAGCTGTGCGTAGGCGGAACGGATCACATCGGGGGCGGTCGTCATCGGCGGGCTCCGAAGCGCGGGACGTGGGTGTCGCCGAGGGCGACCGAGACGATCTGCCGGTCGGTGTAGAAGTCGATGCTGTGCACCCCGCCCTCCTGGCCGAGCCCGGAGGCCTTGACCCCGCCGAAGGGCGTGCGCAGGTCGCGGACGTTGTGGGAGTTCAGCCACACCATGCCGGCCTCGATCGCCTGCGCGACACGGTGACCGCGCTTGAGGTCGGAGGTCCAGATGTAGCCGGCCAGTCCGTAGCGGGTGTCGTTGGCCAGACGGATCGCGTCCGCCTCGTCCTCGAAGGGCGTGAGCGCGACGACCGGGCCGAAGATCTCCTCGCGCCAGATCCGCATCGACGGGTCCACGTCGGCGAAGGCGGTGGCCGCGAGGTAGTTGCCCTCCGGCAGGTGCGCCGGCCGTTCACCGCCCGCGACCAGCCGGGCACCCTCCTCCCGGCCGGACGCCACAAAGCCGAGGACGCGCTCGTAGTGCTCCGGGTGGACCAGCGCACCTATCTCGGTCGCCGGGTCCTGCGGGAGGCCGACGCGGACGCGGGCGGCCCGTTCGGCGAACCGGGCCACGAACTCGTCGTAGACGGAGGCCTCGACGATGATCCGCGAGCCGGCCGTGCAGCGCTCCCCGTTGAGGGAGTACACGCCGAACAGCGCCCCGTCCACGGCCGCGTCCAGGTCGGCGTCCGCGAAGACCACGCAGGGGGACTTGCCGCCCAGCTCCATGGACAGGCCCTTCAGGCCGGTGGCTGCGGCCCGCATGATGAGCTGCCCGGTCGTGGTCTCTCCGGTGAAGGAGAGCAGCGGTACGTCCGGGTGCTCGACCAGGGCGGCGCCGGCTTCCTCGCCGATGCCGTGGACGAGGTTGAAGACGCCCTGGGGCAGGCCGGCCTCCTCCATGATCCGCGGCCACAGCGAGGCGGACAGCGGGGTGAACTCGGCGGGCTTGAGCACCACCGTGCAACCGGAGGCGAGGGCGGGGGCCAGCTTCCAGCTCTCCAGCATGAACGGGGTGTTCCACGGGGTGATCAGCCCGGCGACGCCGATCGGCTTGCGGACCACGTAGCCGATCTGCGCGGCGCTGCGGAAGGCGTCCTCGTGCAGCGCGTTGATCACGTCGGCGAAGTAGCGGAAGTTCTCGGCGGCCCGGCGGGCCTGTCCCCGGGCCTGGGTGATGGGCAGTCCGGTGTCGAAGGACTCCAGCTCGGCGAGCCGGTCCTCGCTGGCCTCGATGCCGTCGGCGATCCGCTGCAGGATCCGGCCCCGCTCGCGCGGGCTCATCCGCGGCCAGGGGCCGTCCGTGAACGCCCGGTGCGCGGCGGCGACCGCCGCGTCGACGTCGGCGGGCCCGCCGGAGGCCACCGCGCAGTAGGGCACGTTGCTCGCCGGGTCGGCGTTCGGGAACGTCCTCCCGTCGGCCGAGTCGGTGTACGCCCCGTCGATGTAGTGCTGGATCAGCTTGGGCAGGTCGTCGGGTGTCTTGGACATGTCTGGTCCTCAGAGGTCGAAGTCGAGGAGGTCGGCTCCCGCGGCGCGCAGGGCCCTGATCCGGGTGAGGCCCGCTTCGGTGGGTTCGACCAGCGGCGGACGTACATGTGCGGACCCCAGCAGTCCGGCCTCCCTCAGCACCCACTTGGCGGGCGCCGGGTTGGTCTCCACGAACAGCAGGTCGACCAGCGGATGCAGCCGGTAGTGCAGGTCACGCGCGGCCTCGTGGTCGCCGGAGTCCCACAGCGTGTACATCCGGGACACCGCCGCCGGGGCGATGTTGGCCAGTGCGGAGACGAAACCCGCGCCGCCGAGGGAGAGCAGCGGAAGACACAGCAGTTCGATCCCGGACCACATCAGCAGGTCCTTGCCGCAGGCGTGGAAGGTGCGGGAGAAGTGCTCGAAGTCCTTGGTGGTCTCCTTGATCCCGACGATGTTGTCGAAGTCGCGGAAGAGCCGGGCGACCGTCTCGGGATCGATGTCGACGGCGGTGCGCGAGGGCACGTTGTAGACCACCAGCGGCAGGTCCGGGAACTCCCGGGCCACGGTCGCGTACCAGCGGTACAGCGCCTCCTGCGTGGGACGGGCGTAGTACGGCGTGATGACGAGCGCGGCATCCGCTCCCAGGTCCCTTGCGGCCGCGGTCAGTTCGAGGGTCTCGTCGATCTTGGCCGAGCCGGTGCCGGGCAGGAACGGCACCCTCTCGTCGATCACCTCCACGGCCGCGCGCATGGCCGCGACGCGCTCGGCGACCGTCTGCGCGCCGGGCTCTCCGGTTGAACCGCCCAGGGAGATGCCGTGCGAACCGGAGTCGATCTGCCAGCGGACCAGACGGCGCAGACCGTCGAGGTCCACCGTTCCGTCGTCGGTGAACGGGGTGACCACGGGGGCGAGGGAGCCCCGGATGCGGGCGGGGTCGCTGCGGAACTTCACGGTCGGCTCTCCTGGGGTGCGGGGGTCGGGGGGACGTCGGACTGAGGGGTGGGGGAGGCGGGGAGCCGTGCCGACCCGGCGGCCGACCGGGCGTTGCCCCAGGCGTGATACGCCTCCCGCCAGTCCGGGCCGATCGGGTAGAGACCGGCGACCGAGGCGCCCTCGGCCACGCGTTCGGCGATGAAGGCCTCCTGCCGCTCCTGCTCGACGGAGTCGACGATCAGCTCGTCCAGCAGGTGCGGCGGCAGCACCAGGACCCCGTCGGCGTCGCCGACGATTACGTCCCCGGGCTGTACGAGCGCGTTGCCGCAGGCGATGGGCACGTCGGTGTCCCAGGGGACGTGCTTGCGTCCCAGGACCGCGGAGTGCACCGAGGTCGAGTACACGGGCAGGCCCAGTCCGGCCACGGCGGCACTGTCGCGCAGGCCCCCGTCGGTGACGACGCCGGCCGCGCCGCGCCGCAGCGCCCGCAGGGCGAGGATGTCACCCAGAGTGCCCGCGTCGGCCTCCCGGCGGGCGTCCATGACCAGTACCTCGCCGGGCAGGACGGACTCCACGGCCCGTTTCTGGGCGTTCATGCCGCCGCCGTGGCGGGCGAACAGGTCGTCGCGCAGCGGAAGGTAGCGCAGTGTCCGGGCGGTGCCTACCATCCGCAGATCCGGTCGGACGGGGCGGACACCGTCGACGTAGCAGCCGCTGAGGCCCCGCTTGCGCAGCTGCGAGGCGAGGGTGGCGACGGAGAGCGAGGTCAGGGCCTCCCGCCGCTCCGGAGTCAGTACCGGTTCGACGGGGGTCCCGTACGCCGCGGCCCGGTCCTCGGGGAGGGTGCGGGGCATCGCCCCGTACTCGGCCAGCGGACCCCCGGCCTCGACGACCGGGTTGGCGAGCCTGCCCGTGCTCTGCCCGGATCCGCTGACCTCGACCTCGACCAGGTCGCCCGGCCCCACCACACCGGCGCCGCTCGGCGTACCGGTGAGGATGACGTCCCCCGGCTCCAGGGTGACGGTGCGGCTGAGGTCGGCCACCAGGCGGGCGAAGTCGAAGAGCAGGGTGTCGCTGGTGTCGTCCTGCACGACCTCGCCGTTGACCCAGGTGCGCAGGCGCAGCGCCGCCGGGTCGACCGAGCGGGCGTCCAGCAGCCGGGGGCCGAGCGGGGTGAAGCCGTCGGAGCCTTTGGAGCGCAGGTTGGAACCGCGGTCTGCGTAGCGGAGGTCGTACACTCCCGCGTCGTTCGCGGCCGTCACCCACCGGATGTGCCGCCAGGCCCGGTCGGGCGGCACCCGGTGCGCCCGTTCCCCGACGACCAGCGCGATCTCGCCCTCGAAGGACATCAGCTCGCAGCCTCGCGGGCGGACCAGTTCGTCCCCGGTGCCGGCGAGGGAGGTGGCCGGTTTGAGGAAGTAGGACGGCTGGTCGGGGACGCGACCGCGCTCGGCGGCACGGCTGCGGTAGTTCAGGTGGACGGCGACGACCTTGCCGGGGCTGACGCCCAGGGGATGCGGCATGAGGGCTCTCCGAGCGATGGGTCTGGAAGCGGACGGGCCGGGGGCCGTACGGCCGGACGCGCCGGAGCACGCGGCGCCGTCCACGGTCTCCCGGCGGCGGCCCGGGTGGCTTGTGCGGGGACGCACACCCGTTGACCGCCAGCGAACGCCGGAGGGGCCGGACCCTTGGCGCGGGGCCGTCGGCACGGCACAGTGGGCTCATTCGTTGGGGTTCAAACGATTGTGACCTGACCGAAATATGCGAAACGTCCAATCGGGTGCACCATGACTGACCAGTCGGGACCCCCGAGGGAGGCACCATGTCGCTGGCCCTGCGTACAGCAGATCTGCCCCAGTCCGAACGCTTCGACTTCTGGCGCGACATCGTCTGCGACGCCTTCGTCCCGCTGCGCGCCGAACCGGGCGACGGCCCCTTCCGCGGTCAACTGCGCGGCCTGAGTCTGGGGGAGCTGCAGGTCACCGAGATCGAGGCCACCGCGCACACGGTGTACCGCACACCACGCACCATCGCCTCCTCCGACGCCGACTACTTCAAGCTCGGCCTCCAGCTGCGCGGCTACTGTCTGCTCGCCCAGGACGGACGCGAGGCCCCCCTCACCCCCGGCGACTTCGCGATCTACGACACGACCCGCCCGTACACCCTGTCCTTCGACGACAGCTACCGGCAGCTCGTGCTCATGGTGCCGCGCACCGTGCTGCGTGTCCCGCCGGACAAGGTCTCCCGGATCACGGCCGTCCGGGTGTCCGGGCGCAACGGCATCGGCGCCCTGGTCTCCCCTCTGCTGCTGCGGCTCGCCGACCATCTGGACGAGTACGAGAACGTCGGCAGTCTCCGGCTGGCCGACAACATCGTGGACCTGCTGGTGACCCTGCTGTCGGAACGGCTGGAGACCGAGGCGCCGTCCCCCGACTCCGGGCGGCGCGCGCTGATGATGCGGATCGCCTCGTTCATCGAACGGCACCTGGGAGACCACGACCTCGGCCCCGAGAGCGTCGCGGCCGCGCACTTCATCTCCACCCGCTACCTGCACAAGCTCTTCCGCGACGAGGGCACCACGGTGTCCGCCTGGATCCGCGAGCGGCGCCTGGAGCACTGTCGCCGGGACCTGCGCGACCCGCTGCAACTGAGCCGCCCCGTGGGGGCGATCGCGTCCCGGTGGGGCTTCGCCGACGCCGCCCACTTCAGCCGGGTCTTCCGGTCCGCGTACGGGGCGAGCCCGCGCGAGTACCGGCTCACCAGCGAGCCGGCCGGCGGTCTCACCCTGTCGCTCGACTGATCCGCGCCGGTCACCCGCCGACTGGGCACGACCCGTCAACCGCTGTTCCCTCACGGACAAGACCCCCTGGCCCCGAACGGAGACGCTGGTCACGCAGCCTGGCAGGACCGCGTCAGCGGCCTGCGGCAGACCAGCGGGTACCAACGGGACAAGATGAGGCGGGCACCGGTATGGACGTCGTTCGGGGCAGTTTGTTCATCGGCGGCGAATGGGCCGGTGCCGCCGGCGGGGCGGAGTTCACCAGCTTCGACCCGGCGACGGGCGAGCCCGTCGGGCTCTTCGCGGAGGCCGGCCGGACAGACGTGGACCAGGCCGTGGAGGCGGCGAGCGAGGCTCTTCTCGCGCCCGGCTGGGCCGGCATCACGGCTGCCGCCCGAGCCCGACTGCTGTGGCGGGTGGCCGACCTGATCGAGGAACACGCCGGAGAACTCGCCGAGTTGGAGACCCGCGACCAGGGACAGCCGCTGGGGATCGCCCAGGGAGTGAGCGTGGCCGGCGCGGCCGAGCACTTCCGGTACTACGCCGGCTGGTGCACCAAGATCGAGGGCACGGTCACGCCGGTGTCCTTCCCGGACACCCTGCACTACACCCGGCGCGAGCCGGTCGGCGTCTGTGCGCTGATCACCCCCTGGAACTTTCCCCTGATGATCGCGAGCTGGAAGATCGCCCCGGCGCTGGCCTGCGGCAACACGGTCGTGGTCAAGCCCGCCGAGCAGACCCCGCTCACCACGCTGCGGCTCGTGGAGCTGATCGAGCGGGCCGGTGTCCCGGCCGGTGTCGTCAACCTGCTCACCGGCGGACCGGACGTGGGAAGGGCCCTGGTCGAGCACCCCGGCGTCGACAAGGTCTCCTTCACCGGCTCCACCGCCGTGGGCCGTGAGATCGTGCGGGCCTCGGCGGGCAACCTCAAGCGGGTCACGCTGGAACTCGGCGGCAAGGCGGCCAGTGTCGTCGCCGCCGACGCCGACATCGACTCCGCCGTCGAGGGCTGCCTCCAGGGCGCTCTGCTCAACAGCGGCCAGGTCTGCGCCGCCTACTCCCGCTTCTACGTGGACCGCCGTCGCGCCGACGAGTTCACCGAGAAACTCGCCCGCGCCGCCGCCGGACTGCGCCTCGGCCCCGGCATCGACCCCGACACCCAGCTCGGCCCGCTCGTCAGCGACGAGCACCTCGCCAAGGTCGACTCCTACGTCCGGCGGGGCGTGGCCGAGGGGGCGCATCTCGTCACCGGCGGCAGCCGGGAGAACGGCGCGCTGGAGCGGGGCAACTTCTACCGCCCCACGGTCTTCGGCGGCGTCCACGACGACATGGCCATCGCCCGCGAGGAGATCTTCGGCCCGGTGCTCCCCGTACTCGCCTACGACGATCCGGACGAACTGGCCACCCGGGTGAACGACAGCGACTACGGCCTCGCGGCGGCCCTGTGGACCCGGGACCTGTCCACCGCCCACCATCTCGCCGCCCGGGTCCGGGCCGGCGCGGTCTTCGTGAACATGCTGCCGATCCCGGACAGTGCGGCTCCCTGGGGCGGGTTCAAGGCCAGCGGCTGGGGCCGCGAGATGGGGAAGTACGCCCTCGACGTCTACACCGAGGTCAAGGGCGTCTGGATGCATCTGGGCTGAGCCCGGTCGGAAGCGGCCTCACGGCGACGTACCGGGGGAGACGGGGTTCCGGCCGTCGTCGGTGAACCCCGGTCGGGCTCCGGCCGCGGAGTTCTGACCCGCCCGGCGCCGTGGTCGGGGAGCTGTGGCAGGCCGAGGGCGGCGGTCAAGGGGCGGTTCCGCAGGGCCCCGTGATCGCCGCCCTCGTACGCTCTGGTGCCGGTGTCCGGCCCCTACCCGTGGGGCGCCGCCCGGTGCGGCCCACCGGTCCGCTCCCGTCCCGTCACCCAGCAGCCGCGCGATGCCGGCCGGCCCGACCACGTCCCGCGTGGCCGACGCGATGCCGCCGTGCAGCCACGAGGGACCCTTGAGCCGGGGCGCCGCGCGAACTCGACGGCTGAGGCCCGGGAACCCGGCTGACTCGGTGGGGGGGGGAGGGGCAGCAGCGCTAATTGCGCACGACGCGCCACCGGTTGTCGGCCGTGCCGTCGTCCGAGTCCTGGACGACGAACGCGCCGACGGCGGTGGAACCGCCCGTCACGGCGAGGAGTTTGCCGCTGTTCGCGTTACGGATCTTGTAGGTGCCGTCGTTCTGGTCCAGCAGGCTCCAGCGGTGGTCGGCGGTTCCGGTGTCCGACCACTGCAGGACGGTCGCGGAGTCGGCCGTGGACATGTCCTGGACGCCGAGGACCTTGCCGCTGTGGGCGTTGCGGATACGGAAGGCGGCGCCGTCGTTGACCAGCTCCCAGTTGTGGTCGGCCGTGCCGCTGTCGTTCCACTGCAGGGCCCGGCCGCCGTCGGCCGTGGACATGTTCTGGATGCCCAGGACGAGACCGCTGCCGGCGTTGACGAGGCGGACGGTGGGGGCCGAGCCGATGCTCCAGTACACCGTGTAGTTGTGGCCGTGCGCGTCATGGAACGGTTCGAGGTCGACGGTGGAGCCGTTCGCGGTGGCGGTGAAGGTGAGCGGGCCGGTGGAGGCCCGCTTGATCGTGGAGGTGTCCAGGGAGGGCGGGGAACTCAGCGTGGTGTCACCGTAGTCACCGGACAGGACGAGCGGTCCGTAGGTGATCGCGGCGACCTTGGAGTTGTCGTTGGCCGGCCGCATGATGATCCGCATGGGCAGGCGGACGGTCACCGTGTCGCTGGCGGCCCAGGAGCGGGTGAGGGCGGCGTAGCTGCCGGGGGTGGCGGTGACGTTCTGCGGTGTGCCGTTGACGCTGATCACGGCCCCGGTGGTCCAGCCCGGGATGCGGATGCGCATCGTCCACGTCCCGGAGGCGTTGCCGGTGACGACCAGGGTGCTCGTGTCGGTCGCCGGGAAGGACGTGGTCTGCGTGACGGTGAGGCCGCGCTCGGTCCAGGTGAGGACGGAGGGCACGAACAGGTTCACGGTGAGGGTGCTGCCTCCGTCGTGGAAGTAGACGGAGTCCATCAGCCGGGTGTGCATCTCCAGGCCCGTGCCCTGGCAGCACCAGAAGGTGGTGTAGTCGGTGCTCCAGGTGCCACCGCCCCAGGCCGGGCCCACACCGCGCCGGCCCCCGGCCTTGAGCGGAGTGAAGTAGGTGACATGGCCGTGCGGGTCGGCCGGGTTCTGCTGGCCGATGATCTGGTTGAGCCATGCCTGCTCGTAGTAGTCGAACAGAGCCGCCCGGTCGGGGGTGAGGGCGTAGAGCTCCCGGGTGAGGCTGAGCATGTTGATGGTGTTGCAGCTCTCGCAGGTGTCCTGGTTCAGGTAGGCGGCGATGGCGTTGGGAGCGCGGAAGTGCTCTGCCTGGCTGTTGCCGCCGATCGCGTAGGTGTGGGTGCCGACGCAGATGTTCCAGGCGTTGGTGGCGATGTCCCGGTAGCGCGTGGTGCCGGTGGCCTTGTACTCGCGGGCGGCGCCGATCCACTTCGGTACCTGGGTGTTGGCGTGCAGCCCGCTGAGTGCGTCCGTGCCGGCCGCCAGCGGGTCGAACACGGTGGCGTGGTCGAACCGCTTGGCCGCGGTCAGCCAGCGGTCGTCCCCCGTCTGCTGGTAGAGGTCCGTCAGCACGGTGTTCATACCGCCGAACTCCGTGCCGAGCATGGCCTGTGTCTGCGCCGTGGTGAGTCGGCCGGTGCGCGTGTCGACCCAGCCCGCCAGGGCCAGCAGGACGCTGCGGGCCTGGGTGCTGCCGATGTAGCGCCACACGTCCAACAGGCCGGCGAGAGTCTTGTGGATCGTGTAGTACGGCACGTTGCCGTTGCTCAGGGTGCGTGCTTCCAGGGCCGTGAAGTCGGACTCGGGGTAGCCGGAGAGATATCCGGTACCGAAGCCGACGGCGCCGTTGTTGGCCTGGCACTTGGCCAGTTCCGCGACCATGTACGCCGCCTTGTCCCGGCACACGGTGTCGCCGGTCACGGCGTACAGCTGGGCCCAGGCGGTGAGGAAGTGGCCCTGGACGTGGCTGCGGAAGGGGAACGACGGCCCGTCCCAGCCGCCGTTCGCGGTGGCGCCGCCCGTGGACAGACCGTGGTTGGCGCGGAAGACGTACAGCAGCCGGTCCACGTCGACGAACCGCAGGTAGCTGCTGGTGCGGTTCTGGTTGTCCAGCCAACGGCTCGCGGTCAGCCGGACCTGGCCGAAGTCGAAGGGGTGTGCCAGCACCCCGATGTCGGCGCGGGCCGGAGGTACCACGGCGGCCCGCGCGGGGGCACTGCCGAGCACGGGTCCGGCGGAGGAGGCGACGACTGTGGCCCCGGCCACCTGCAGGAGGCGGCGTCTGCTGACAGAGGAAGACATCGTGTGCCCTTTCCATGACGGGGGGACTCTGGTCGGTGGTTCGGTCGACGCGGAAGGACCGGTCGACGTACGAGCGCGAGTGCCTTCCTCCTGAGGGGAGGGCCGGGCCCCGCTCTGGCGACTGCGCGGCGTTGCCCGGTCAGGGGCCGGTCAGTTCGAACCGGGTGACCTTGACCGAGCCGCCGAGCGCCCGGGTGGCGTAGTTGAAGACGGCGTACCGGTAGCCCATGAAGAACCGCCACTCGTTGCCCATCGTGAACGCGGGCCCGAGTCGGACGAAGGTGGTGCCGTCGGTGCTGTAGGAGAAGGTTCCCGGTCGGGCCGCGCCGGGGCGGATGTCCGCGTTCGCGCGCAGCCAGACGCGGCTCCCCGAGAGGGTGGCGCTCGCGACCTCGGTGCCGGTGCCGGTGGTGTTGTAGCTGCTGTCCATGGTCAGGCCGTTCACCATCACCACCCGTGTCGCGCCGCCGTCGCGCTTGACTCCGATCCAGGCCGAGGAGTTGCGCAGCAGCGCGAGCCCGGCTCGGTCGCCGTCCTTCATTGCGGAGTGGTCGAGCTGGATCGTCGCGGTGGACGTGGGGCCCTGGATGCGGTGGGTGAGGGTGTTCCGGGCCCAGTACAGGTCGTCCGTGACCGTGGCGGTCGTCAGGGTCAGGCCGTTGCCGACTGACCACTTGCTGTTGTCGGGGTTGTGGTTCCACTCCCACTTCGGTGTGAGGGTCGTCCCGTTGAAGGTGTCGACGCCGGTCAGGGGGGTGACCTGGCGGGGCGGGGCCGGGACGGCGGGGGTGGGGTAGGAGGCGCCCCAGGCGTTGCTGACGAGTTGTACGGTCGGCCAGCCGTCCGAGGTCCAGGTGATCGGGGCGAGGACGGGGATGCGGCCGCCGGGGTAGGCGTCGACGAAGGCCATGTAGTACCAGGCACCGTTCTGGGTCTGGACGAGTCCGCCCTGGTGCGGGACGCCGCCGCCGGAGACCGGTCCGGGCAGGTCGAGGAGAACCTGCCGCAAGGTGTAGGGCCCGAAGGGGCCGCTGGTGGACTTCAGGACGTACTGCCCGTTCGCCGGACGGGTGAGAAAGATGTAGTGGTTGCCGTTGATCTTGTAGAAGCGGGAGCCCTCCAGGGCCCCGACACTCGACGGCGTGGTGAAGACCTGCTGGGTCCGGACCTGACTGCGTCCGTCCGCGGAGAGCTGGGCGACGCTGATGGTGGTGTTGCCGTAGGCCACGTACAAGATGTCGTCATCGTCGATGAGCAGGCCCGCGTCGTAGTAGGCGTTGTCGATCGTCGTGAGCCTGCTCCAGGTGCTTTCGACGGACGTGGCGGTGTAGATGTACGTCTTGGAGAAGTCGATCTGCCCCAGCCAGTAGAACGTCCTGTTGCTCGGGCGGTAGTTGAGGGACGAGGCCCAGACGCCCCTCACATAGCCCCGCGCGCCGTTCAGGTCGTACTTCGCGCCGAAGTCCAGCGTCGGCACGGAGTGGCCGGCGAACTCCCAGTTGACCAGGTCGTAACTGCGCAGGACGGGCGCCCCCGGCGAGTAGTGCATCGTGGAGGCCGAGCAGTAGTAGGTGTTGCCGACCCGGATGATGTCGATGTCCGCGAAGTCCTGCCAGATCACCGGGTTGGTGTAGGAGGCGGCGACGGCTTCGGGACTCACCGCGGCGGGCGGGGACGCTGCCGCGCGTGCTCCGGACGCGGCAGGCACCGAGGCTCCGGCCAGCAGACCGGTGGCCGTGGCCAGCGCCGAGCGGCGACTGTGCTCTTGGTTGAGCCATGACATGGGCGTTCGCTCTCCTTCGTGTGACGGGACCGGACGTCAGCGGGTGACGGGTGGTACACGACGGGGTGCGTTGCGTCAGGGGAGATGCCAGGGTGTCGGTTCCCCGGCGTACAGAGCTCGGGTGTCGCGTGTGGCAGCGGGCCGGCCCGGGTTACGGACCGGCCGCCCGGGGGCTCCCGCCGGATGGTGGGGAAACCGGGCGGCCGTGACATGACAGGGGCGCCCAACGGGCGCTGCTTGTCTGGGCATACAGACTCCATGGGCGGTCGGGGCCCGCCGTACGACCACCTTGCGCGTCGTCGGGCGTCCGGCGTGGTGGCGCGTGGAAGTGCCTTGCCGGTGCTGATGATGCGGGTGCTGTCGTGCCTGGGTCGTGCCACGTGCCGGATCGACCGACAGTCTTGTTCGATATCGCGACCATCGATCGGCCCGTCGGTCGCCTTGGATACTAGAAGGCTCAGAGGGAACGTCAATACCTCTCGCACCGAACGTCTCGTGACGGACGGCGGCCGCCTCGGCGATCCTCCTCGCGGCCTACTGCCCTTCTCGCGTGCGGACGTCGCCGTCACTGCTCGCCCGGAACACAAGGGTGATCGTCCCGTGCCGCGGGGTGGGTGACGGGAAGGAGAAGGCGGAAGGTGCAGCCCGGGCCCGGAAGAGTGTCCAGTTCCAGCCGACCGCCATGGTTCGCGGCGATGGCCGACGCGATGGCGAGGCCGAGGCCGGACCCCGCTTCGGCCTCCGTGCCGGGATCTGCGGCGGCTCGGTAGAACCGGTCGAACACGTGGGGCGCCTCGTCAGGTCCGATGCCGGGGCCGCCGTCGGAGACCTCGACCACACAGACCGGGACGCCCGGCGGCAACGGAGGACAGACGCTGCTCCGTCCGGGGCGGTCCGCGCCCATGGCTCCCGCGTCGGTCCGTGTGGTGCCGACCCCGACACGGACCCACGTCCCGGCGGGGGTGTGGACACAAGCGTTGGCCACGAGGATTTCCACCACCTGAGCCAGCTGGTGCGGATCGCCGAGTGCCTCCACGACGGCGAGCTCGCCGTCCCGGCCGGCCTCGTGACCGTCGCCCATGGGCTCCAGGCCGACGCGGTGGCCGCTGTGACGTACCGCCGCCGTCGTCACCGTGTCGGCGGCCAGGGCGAGCATGTCGACGGTCTCCCGTTTGAGGCGTGGCGCGTCGCCGAGCTTGGCGAGCGTGAACAGATCGCCCACCATGCGCGTCATGCGGTCGGCGTTGTGCGCGATCTGCTCGTACGCCTCGATGCGCCGCCGGTCGCTCATCCCGGGCTCGTGGAGGAGGAGTTCCGCGAAGCCCTGGATCGAGGTGAGCGGCGTGCGCAGCTCGTGGCCCGAGTCGGTCATGAAGCGGCTGAGACGGGTCTCGGACGCCTCGGCACGTCGCAGGGCGGCGCGCAGTCGGTCGAGCATGGTGTTCAGCGCGAGACCGAGGCGGCCGACCTCGGTGTTCGGGTCGGGTGCTGGAACACCGAGGTCCAGCGCACCGTCCGTGATGCGCTGCGCCGCGTGCTCGATCCTGGTGAGCGGTCGCAGGCCGAGACGGACCGCGGCGTTGCTCAGCAGGACGACACCGAGGGCTACACCCGCGTCCAGCACGAGGCCGAACCAGAGGAGTGTGGTGGTCGCGCCGTCCACGGTGTCGAGGGGGAGCGCCACCACGGCGCGCATGTTCCGGGGCCCGGAGTCGGTCACGAGCCGCCAACTCCGTTCCCGGTTCCCGGTGTCGTCCCGTACTGTGACGGGCTCGTTGTCGGCCGACAGCAGACCGGCGTCCGTCTCCGGCAGGGGAGGACCCGCCCCGTCGCCGAGGGAGTCCGCGAGCAGGAGGCCGTCGGTGCCGTAGAAGTACACGTGGTAGTCCGAGGGCAGACCGTCGTCGGGGTCGGGATGCCGCAGGGTTCCGGTGTCGGCGATCTGCAGGTACACATGGGCGGGGGGACGGAAGTCGAGGAGCCGGTCGTCGATCTGGTCGATGAGCCAGGACCGCAGCACGATCAACCCGGCGATCTGGCACACGAGCACCGCCGCCGCGGCCGGCAGGCAGGCCATCCAGATGAGGCGCCCGCGCAGGGAACGAGGTCGTGACGGTCGCAGCCGCATTCTCACGGGGTGGCCGTCCCGGCTCCCTGGCGGGGCAGGCGCAGGCAGTAGCCGACCCCTCGGACGGTGTGGATCAGAGCGGGCGGTGTCTGGTCGATCTTGCGGCGGAGATTCTTCACGTACGTGTCGACGATGCGGGTGTCGCCCGCAAAGTCGTACTTCCACACCAGCCTGAGGATCTCGGCCTTCTCCAGCACGCGCTCGGGGTGGGAGAGCAGACAGGTCAGCAGCCGGAACTCGGTGGGGGACAGTTTCAGCGGCCGATCGGCACGCAGTACGTCGTGTGTGCCCTCGTCCAGGATCAGATCGGCATAGCGCAGCTCCCGCCGAGGGCTCCACGCGGACGCGGGCGCGCTGCCCCGGCGCAGGATGGCTCGGATCCGCAGCAGTACCTCCTGTACGTGGAAGGGCTTGGTCACGTAGTCGTCACCGCCGGAGCTGAGCCCGACGATCCGGTCCTCCACCTCGCCTCGGGCGGTGAGGAACAGGACAGGGGTGTACGCACCCAGCGTCCGTAACTCCCGGGTCAGCACGAACCCGTCGGTGTCCGGGAGCATCACGTCCATCAGAATGAGGTCCGGGCTGCGGCGGCCCGCTTCGAACATGGCATCCTGCCCGGTACCGGCCGGCACCACCGCGTAACCCGCGGCGCGCAGGGCGGACGTGAGCAGGGCGCGGATACCAAGGTCGTCCTCCACGATCAGAACGGTGTGGCGGGCACCGGGTGTCGACGGGGCGGCATCTTTCAGGCTCACGGCTCCGACTCACCTCGGACATGTAGGCAGACCGGGCCCGGGGGCCCGGTCGGGGACGGAGGCGCGATGCTATCCACGGTTTCTGTGCGGGGCATGAGCCTGGGGCCCTCGCTCCCTGAACGCCCGATGAGATCGCGTCAGGTGCACGGACCCCGGAGGTCCGGAAGGTGACGTGGGCCGGCGTCCCGGGCGGGACTGACAGACGGGAAGCCCGGGACGCCGGTGTCTCAGCCGGTCACCTGCGTGTCCTTGGCGAGCGCCTCGGTCCGCTGGGTGACGGTCTGTTCGAGGGTCGAGGCCGCGGTGTCGAGGTCTTCGCTGTCGGCTCCGGCGGCGCGGGCCTCCTCGGAGATGGTCTGCAGCGCGTCCGCGGCGGCTCCCGATCCGTAGAGCTTCTGGTAGAGCGAGCGGTAGGCGTCCTTGTAGACATCGTCCAAGGAGTCGGACTCCAGGAACCGTTCCTTCAGGATGTGTCCCGAAGAGAATCCGCCTCCGCCTCCGCCGGTGCGGTCCTGGCCCTCCCCGCCACCGTTCTGGCCACCGCCTGCGGCTGCGCCGGGCATTCCCTGGGGAGCACCGGAGGGAATGCCCTGGGGCGCTCCGCCCGCCGCGCCGTCCTGCCCGGCCTCCGGTGCCGTGCCGTTCCCCGCGGAAGCACCCTGCTCGCCGTTGCCTCCTCTGCCCCCTCCGATGCTGAAAGTGTCGTCCGGCCCCGCTGTGGCGTCTCCGCTGAAGGTGAGGTTGTAGTCCCAGCCGAGGATGGAGAACTTCTTTGTCTCCAGGTCGTACCACAGCAGGTAGTTCTTGCCGGGGCCGGCCATGTCGTCGCCGTTCATCAGGAGGTTCTGCATGGCCACGTAGTTGGCCAACGACTGGACGTCGACGTACGTGTCGAGATCCCGCGCGAACTCCTCGTCGGAGGCGCTGTTGACCCACTTGATGAGCCGCATGACCGGTTCGAGGTCCTGACTGCCCTTCTTGTTCAGCTGCTTGAACGACGACTCGTAGTCAGTTGGGTCATCGCCGTTGTAGGCGAAGCTGCCTCCGGCCTTCGCCTTGTAGAGAACTCCGTTGCCCAGGTCCTCGGCGTAGTCCGTGTCAGGGCTCTCCACCATCAGGCGGGTGACGGCCGGCCGGTTGTTCACCTGCACGGATGTGAAGCCGAAGCGCTCTGCCGCCTGGCCGCTCTCCTCGGTCAACGCCAGCGAGAGCGCCTCGTTCAGCGGCACCTGCGCCTCGCTGCCCGGCCTGAGCGAGATCTCCCGCTCGCCCTGATAGGCGCGTCCCTCGACGTACTCGTCGATCTTGACAAGCCAGGGCAGTTCCTCGGGCTTGTCCTCGGACAGGTTGTACGACACCATGCCGCCGCCCCTGCCGCCGCCCGCGCCGCCTCCGGTGCCGCCGCCCGTGCCAGCGGTGCCGCCGTCCGCGCCCCGGGCGCCGTCCTGACCGCCCGTTGCGTTTGTCGCCTCGCCCGACGGGCCCGCGTCGGCGTCACCGGCGCCCTGCGGAGCGCCCTGCGCGGCATTCGGCATGGTCCGGCCGCCACCGGGCATGTTCGAAGTGCCACGCAGGGACATCAGTGTGGAGTTCCCCTTCAACCGGATCCCGACGTCTCCCAGATAGACACCGTCGATGACGAGGTCGGCCTGTATGTAGTCCTTGGTGCCCTCGTCGCGGAACTCCTCCATCATCTCCTCGAACCTGCTCTGGTCGTACGTGAGCTGGATCGAGTGGGACACGGTCCGGTCGTACAGGTCCACCGTGCCCTCGACGTTCTCCGTGACGGGGTCGGACTCCACCTGCGACGCGGAGGTGACATAGGGGGTGACACGCGCGTCGCCGAGGAAGTACACCATCGACGCGAGCCCGACGCCCAGAGCGGCGGCCGGCCTCCAGTGGTGGCGCAGACGGACCGGAAGCCGGTCGCGGAGCCGTCGCCCCAGCCTCCTCGGACGGCCCGCCATCACAGGTCGGTCGTGTCGTAGCCGGTCAGGACCGTCACGCGTTGCCCGGACGTGCGTGCCTGGAGGGCCGCGACCAGGTCGCCCGGCTCCGTGCCCTTCTTCATGCGGACGGTGTAGAACACCTCGGTGAGCGCCCCGCCCCGGATCGTCTCGGTGCTCACCAGCTCGAACTCGCTGGTGTACTTGATCAGCACGTCCGTGATGGCGGGGGTGTAGTTCTCCCCGGCCGGCACCTGGACCTTGACGACCTGCCGCTGGACGTTGAGCGCGAACCAGTTGAACTTGAACATGACGATGACGACGGTGCAGATGACCACGGCGCCGACGGCGGCCAGGGTGTAGAAGCGGGCTCCGCAGGCCATGCCGATCGCCATGGCCATGAAGACGAAGCCCACGTCCCTGGTTTCCTTGATCGCGTTTCGGAAACGGATCACGGACAACGCGCCGACCAGTGAGAACGCCCGGGCCAGGTTCGATCCGACCACGAGCATGATCAACGCGACGATCATGCCGACGATGATCAGGGTTTGGACGTAGGACTGGCTGTAGGAGACGTTGCGGTGCGTGTAACGGTAGGTGTATCCGATCGCCGTGCTCAGGATGAACGACAGCGCCATGGCCGCCACCACGTCGGCCACGCTGAACGTGCCGCTGAGTTCCTGTAGTTCGAAGTTCACTGTGCTCCTGCCTTCATCGGCGCGCCCGGCGCCGGCCGCTGGTGTTGCGGCGGTTGTCCTGTGGGGGTGGGGGGCGGGTAGTCCGCCTCGTTGACGTGGAAGACCGACCGGGGTGCCAGGCCGAAGGCCTCGATGGACTGCACGTACTTGGAGATCCGGACGAGGTTCAGGTTCCGGCGGGCCGCGAGATCCGTGATCCAGTGCGGGGTGCGCTCGTTCACCTTGATCTCCATCACCGACAGGTGCGCGGGGATGGTGAACCGGTTCTCCGGTGTGGAGACACCGAAGTGGAAGTCCCGGTCCCGGCCGCGGACGCGCCGGTCGAAGGTCACCCGCAGCCCGGTGTCGGCGTCGCGTCCTACCAGCGCTTCGCGCTGGTAGCCGGTGATCGCCGTAGGCTGCAGATTCAGCCGCACGATCAGCTCCAGCACCTCCTGGATGAACGCGCTCTCCCTCGGCGAGTGCTCCACCATCTCTTTGCCGTCGCACAGTCTGCGCGCGACCTGGTAAGGGAGGGTGATACGGCGCTTCTGCGTGACCCGGTTGACCCGCTGCTTGATCTCCACGCACACCGGCGACTCGTCGGTCACGCCGTCGAGGTCGCCGTAGTGACGGATGCGCAGCTTGCGGCGGAACTTCAGTCCCTCGATCTTCTCCCAGTAGAAGCGGAGCTGCGGGGTGTCGTAGTACAGGCTCCACACCCCGTAGCCGCCGACCGGGCTGTGCAGGTCACGGTCCATCCGTTCGGCCAGTTCGTCCCGGATCTCGGCAGCCTGCTCGACCGGTACGAGATACTTCAGCTCGAAGCGGTTGAACGCGTGCAGGCGACTGGCCACGTGCAGCGGAGCCGAATCCTCGCGTTCGACGACCTTGCCGTCGCCTTCCTGCGCCTGTGCCCCACGGGCCCGGGCATGCTTGGGCGCTGCTGCCTTCGACCGGAACACCATGTGTCTCCTTGCTCTCCTGCGGACCAGCCAGCGACGCATACGCAACCAGCGGCTCCTGAAGGGCTGATGAGAATGGGGGGTGCATTCGGGGAGTCCTTTTGGTTTACGGAAGATGAACGGCCGGGGGTGGCGGCCCGGTGGTCCGATCGCGGCGGCGGGGAGCGTCCCGCCACGGAGGACCGGCGTCGGCGCACCACCTGATGCCGGGTCGGACGCGCGTCCGCGGACGCCGGCCCTTCCCGGTGTGTGCCCGGCGAGTCCGTCGCCGTAGTGCACAGGGTTCCACTGGCATCCCGCCGTAGCCGGTCAAGCTGGAGGAACACTCGGGACGCGGCCCGAATCGCCTTCGCCGGAGGGCGAGTTGAGGCTCCCCGAGCCGGGACCAGCGGTGTTCGCACGACGGCGCGCGGCGGCACGTGCCGGACGGCTCCGAAGGGGAAGCGACGGACCGTGATCGTCCACACCACGACGGGGACACGAACCTCGCTCCGGCCGGGGAAACGGAATCCCGGGCGTGCGGAGCCGGACCGCGCGCCCGCTCCCACCTCGTCGGCGCAACTGCTGCGCCGTTGCCTCGCGGCACTTCTGACTTGACGTCCGGTGTCCTTGAGTTGTCGGTGGGCGCACGCTTCCGGGTCCACCACTACTGCCGCAACCGGGAACGGGCCAGTCTGTCCGGAAGACACCGCTGACCGGTCAGGTCCTGGCACTGTGCCGGTGGCTCGCCGAGCGGAAGATCTCCGGAGGGCGCTCGATCCTTACACCATCAAATGATTCCGGGAAGACCTCCATCGACAGCGCTGCGGCCTGGGCCGCACGGGACCGCGCCGTGATCCAGCACCCCACGATCGGCGACGAGACGGACGAACGCCTGGTGATCGTGGAGGCGCGTGGCAGTCAGGTCCGCGACATGGACGGCCGGGAGTACCTGGACGCTTACGCCGGCGGACGGTTCACCCAGATCGGTCACGGCCGCGCGGAGATCGCCGACGTCATGGCCGAGCAGATGCTGACGCTGGAGCACTTCGGGACCGGCGGGAACGTCACCAATCCGCCGGCCATCACCCTGGCGGAGCGCATCGTGGCTCACGCGCCGGCCGGGATCCGAAAAGTGAGTTACCTCAGCAGCGGGTCCGAGGCGTGCGACGAGGCGGTCCGGCTGATCCGCGAGTTCCAGCACCGACGCGGGCACCCCGAGCGGCACTGGATCATCTCGGTGTCCGGTTCCCACCACGGCCGGACCCTTGCCGGGGCCGCGCTCCGCGGCTGGGGTGAGGACGCCGGGTACGGGCCCGTACTCCCGGGGTTCGTCCAGGTGGCGGCGCCGCGCGAGCGTCCGTCCGATCCGGCGGGGACCTCCGTCGAGCACTGTCTGCGGGAGCTGCGCGCCACCATCGAGTCGGTCGGCCCGAGCCGGGTCGCCGCCTTCTTCGCCGAACCCGTCCTGGGCGCGCGGGACCTGGTCGTCCCGCTGCCGCGGCGCTGGTGGTCCGGCGTGACCGCACTGCTCGCCGAGTTCGACATTCCGCTGGTGCTCGACGAGGTCGTCACCGGGTTCGGACGGACCGGCACCTGGTTCGGGGCGGAGCACCACGGTCTGGCGCCCGACCTGGTGATCACCGCGAACGGGATCGCCGGCGGCTACCTGCCGCTCGCGGCGATCCTCTACAGCGAGCGCGCCGCCGAGGTGCTCGCCGGCGCCGACAGCGGGGGCTCCTACGGAGGCCACGGCGCCGCCTGCGCGGTGGCGGGCGCGGTCCTGGACGTGATCGACAAGGAGGCGTTGGTCGCCAACGCCAAGGCGGTGGGGCACCACCTGGCGAGGGCGCTCGCACCCCTACGGCGGCTGGACGCCGTGGGCGACGTCCGCGCCCTCGGTCTGCTGGCCGCCGTCGAACTCGTCGCGGACCATGCGACCGGGGAACCCTGCCCGGTGGACCCGGTACTGCTCGAACGGGTCATCCGTCAGGACCACGGCGTGATCGTCGGCGTCCACGCCAACATCGTCACGATCGCACCACCGCTCGTCCTCACCGAAGCGCAGGCCGAGTTCCTCGGCACGGCACTGCAGGGCGCCCTGTCCAGGGTCCGGCCCGACGGATCGATCCTGAGGGGGCAATCGTGAGCACACCCGCGACCTGGGCCGAACGCGACCGCGCGGTCGTGCAGCACCCGTGGCTCGATGCCGCCGTCACCGAGCGCGCGGTGATCGTGCGAGGCGAGGGCGCCACCGTATGGGACAGCGACGGCCGCGCCTTCCTGGACGGGGAGTCCGCCGCCTGGCTGACGCATGTGGGACACGGCCGGGCAGAGCTCGCGCAGGCCGCACGCCGGCAGGCCGAACAGCTCGGTCACATCTCGACGGAGGGGGTCCTCACCAACAGGCCCGCCATCGAACTCGCCGAACGCCTGCTGGCGAAGGCTCCGGCGAACATGGCACGCGTCCGCTTCGCCAGCTGTGGCTCGGAGGCCGACGACGACGCGTTCCGGCTCGCCCGGCTCTACCACGCCCGGCGCGGCGAGCCGGATCGCACCTGGGTCCTGTCCCTGGAGGGATGTTTCCACGGGCGTTGTTACTCCGGGGCGGCCCTGCAGGGATTCACCTCCGACATGGGCCTGGGCCCGATGCTGCCCCGGGTCCGTCAGGTGATCTCACCGCTGCGGCAGAACACGGCCCGCTTCGAGGGGGCCGATCCGACCGACCACTGCATCGAGGCGCTGCGGCGCACCATCGACGAACTGGGCGCGGAGAACATCGCCGCGTTCTTCGCCGAGCCGGTGATGGCCGGTCCCGGCATGGTCGAGCTGCCCGCGGACTACTGGCCTCGGGTCAGCGAGGTCCTCCGGGCCAACGGCATCCTGCTGGTGTTCGACGAGGTCGTGACGGCCTTCGGACGCTGCGGTGACTGGTTCGCCGCCAACCTCTACGGAGTCGAGCCGGACATCATCGTCGTGGCCAAGGGCATCGCGAGCGGTTACGCGCCGCTGGCGGCGCTGCTGCTCTCCGCGGAGGTGGCCACGGCGATCACCGGTGCCGAGGGCGGCGGCACCTACGGCGGGCACGCGGTCGCCTGCGCGGTCGCCTGCGCCAACCTCGACGTGATCGAGGCGGAGGGCCTGGTGGGGCGGTCCGCGGAGCTCGGGCGGCGGATGAAGGAGCGGCTCGCCGCCGAACTTGCGGCGGTGCCGGTCGTGGACTACGTCAGCGGCTGCGGTCTGATGCTCGGGGTGCACCTGACCTCGGACCGGGCGACCGGGGCGGAGCTGGTGATCGGCGAGGAGGTCATCGACTCGGTGCTCAGGGACGACTACGGCGTCCTGGCGATGTACTACCACGGCTCGGTCAACCTGGTGCCCCCGCTGGTCCTGACGGACGCCGAGGCCGACCGTATCGTCGCCGCCGTCGTGGCCACCGTCCGTCGGATCGGCCCCGACGGCTCGCTGGCGCCCGCGGACGGCGCACGCTGATGGCACGGACAGGAGAGGACGCTTCCGGCGGCCGGTGGCGCGGGTCGGGGCTGGGCGGCTGGCTGCTGAGGCGCGTCCTGAGCGGTGTGGTGGTCCTGCTCGTGGTGTCGCTGCTGGTCTTTCTGGCCACCCAGGTACTGCCCTCCGACCCGGCGCAGGCCAT
Organism: Streptomyces sp. NPDC047043; assembly: GCF_040644055.1. Classification (NCBI taxonomy): domain Bacteria; kingdom Bacillati; phylum Actinomycetota; class Actinomycetes; order Kitasatosporales; family Streptomycetaceae; genus Streptomyces; species Streptomyces sp. NPDC047043. The sequence goes on along the minus strand of NZ_JBEYVO010000044.1, from coordinate 70,872 downwards.
CCTGGGGCGCCGCGCCACGCCGGAGCAACTCGTACGTCTTCGCCACCAGTTGGGGCTGGACCGGCCACTGTGGGAGCAGTACTGGCACTGGCTTCGGGGTGTCCTGACCGGAGACCTCGGGCAGTCACTGGCCGCCGGCCGGCCGGTGAGCAGCGTGGTCGCGGACCGTCTGCGGGACTCGCTGGCCCTGATGACGTACGCGGCGGCCGTGGCCATCCCGCTGCCCATCGTGATCGGGACCTGGCTGGCGGTGCGCCGCGACCGGTTCACCGACCGGGTGACGAGCCCCGTCGTGCTCACCCTGCTGGCGCTGCCCGACTTCGTGATCGCCACCGGAGTGGTCCTGTTCTTCGCGACCTCGGTGTTCACGGTCCTGCCCGCCAGCACCATCCTTCCGCCGGGAGCGTCGGCGTTCACCCAGGTGCGGCAGCTCGTGCTGCCGGCACTGGCACTGACCCTCATCTCCGCCCCCTACACCATCCGGCTGTCGCGGGCGGCGATGATCGAGGAACTGGACTCCGAGTACGTGGCCATGGCACGGCTGCGCGGAATCTCCGAGCGGAACGTCGTGTGGCGGCACGCGCTGCCCAACGCGCTGGTCCCGGCCATCCAGTCCTCGGCCCTGACCCTCAGCTATCTGCTCGGCGGCATCGTGATCGTCGAGGTGATCTTCAACTACCCGGGCCTCGGAACGCTGTTCCAGAACGCCGAGTCCACCCGGGACCTGCCCGTCATCCAGGCCGTCTGCATGGTCTTCGCGGCCGGGATCGTGGTCGCCAACATCGCGGCCGACGTGCTCACCGTGCTCCTCACCCCGAGACTGCGTACCTCTGGAGGCATGCGATGACGTCCGTCGCGAGCGACACCCGGCCGGCGCCGCGGCGCCGCGGCAGGTCCCGCTGGGTGGCCAGGTATCTCGCCGACCGCGGGGCGAGGTCCGGAGCGGTCGGTACCACGCTGATGGTACTGGTCGGGGTCTGCGGGCCCTGGCTGGCACCGCACTCACCCAGCGCGATCGTCGGCGTGCCGTTCCAGGCACCGGGCCCGGACATGCCGCTCGGCGGCGACTTCCTCGGCGAGGACGTACTGTCCCGGATCCTCTGCGGCGGCCGGTCGGTGATCTGGATGTCGTTCGCCGCCACCGCGATCACCCTCGTGGTCGGCGTCACCGTCGGGATGATCGCGGGCTACTCGGGGCGCAGGACCGACGCGGCCACCGTGTGGTCGATGGACGTGCTGCTCGCCCTGCCCGACATCGTGATGGTCCTGATGTTCATCGTCCTCCTCGGGCGCGACCCGTGGATCATCGTGATGATCACCGCGCTGAGTTTCCTGCCCGTGGTGGTGCGGCTGGTACGCGGGCTGACGCTCGAGGTGGTGGGCCGGGAGCATGTCGAGAGCGCGCGTGCCATGGGGTTCTCCCGGCGGGACATCGTCCTGCAGGAGGTCCTGCCCAACGTCCTCACCCCCGTACTGGTCCAGGCGGGCGCCCTGCTGACCTGGTCGATCGGTCTGGTCGCCGGCATCAGCTTCCTCGGGTTCGGCGTCCAACCACCCGCCGCCGACTGGGGGTTGATGATCTCCGAGAACTTCTCGGGGGTGACCGTGCAGCCCCTCGCGGTGCTGGCCCCGATCGTCATGATCACCCTGTTCACGATCGCCACCAACACCCTCGCCGAAGGCGTCGGACGGAGCTTCACCGGAGTCGAACGGAGTACCGCCTCATGAGCAGCGGCCTGGAGGTACGGGACCTGCTGGTGGAACTCGCGGACGGGACACCGGTGGTCCAGGGGGTCTCCTTCGATGTCCGGCCCGGCGAGATCGTGGCACTGGTCGGCGAGTCGGGCTGCGGAAAGACCACCATCGGCACCGCACTGCTGGGCCACGCCCGGCGCGGGGCGCGGATCGCGGGCGGCAGCGTCCTGCTCGACGGCGTCGACCTGCTGGCGCTGAAACCGGACGAACTCGGCAGGTTGCGGGGGGCACGCATCGCGTACGTCCCTCAGGACCCCGCCTCGGCGCTGAGCCCGGGCAGACGGGTCGGCTGGCAGTTGCACGACGTGCTGCGCGAGCACGCCGCCGGCCTCTCGGCACAGCAGCGCTCGGACGCCGTCGCGTCGGCGCTCTCCGACGTGCGGCTTCCCTCCGACGAGGGCTTCCTGGCCCGGTTCCCGCACCAGCTCTCCGGCGGACAGCTGCAGCGTGTGCTGCTGGCGATGGCCTTCCTGCTGCGGCCCGCCGCGATCGTGCTCGACGAGCCGACCACCAGCCTGGACGTCACCACCCAGGCCCGGATCCTGGAGATCGTGCGCGAACAGTGCCGTTCCCGGAAGGTCGCGGCGGTGCACGTGACGCACGACCTCGCCGTCGTACGGCACCTGGCGGACCGGGTGCTGGTCCTGTACGGCGGCCGGATCGCGGAGGTCGGCACCCGGCAGGCCATCTTCGAGGCGCCCGCACACCCCTACACCGGTGCCCTGCTCTCCGCCGTCCCCGACGTCGCGGGCCGTCGGATCCTGGGCCGGCTCCCCGGCACCGCGCCGCGCCCCGGAGACCGGCCCGCGGGGTGCCCCTTCTCGCCCCGCTGCCGGCACGCCACCGAACACTGCGCGGACGAGCACCCGCCCGTCACCCACATCGGTCCCGCCCACCAGGTCGCCTGCTGGCAACCGGTACAAGGGCCCCAGTCCGCACAGCCCGCCTTCGCCTCCTCGGTCGAAGGCCCCGACGCCGCCCAGGCTCCCCCGGCACTGCTGGAGATTCGCGGCCTCAGCGCGCACTACGGTTCGGCGCAGGTGCTCTTCGACGTCGACCTCGACGTCCGGCAGGGCGAGTGCCTGGCGCTGGTCGGTGAGTCCGGTTCGGGCAAGAGCACCCTGTCCCGGTCACTGGTCGGGCTCACCGGACAGTGGACGGGTACGGTCCGCTACGCGGGCGCGGAGCTGGCCAGGCACGCGCACGAGCGCGACCGGCAGAGCCAGCGCACCATCCAGTACGTCTTCCAGAGCCCGGACCGTGCGCTGAACCCGCGGCGCACCGTGATCAGCAGCGTCGTGGCCCCGATCCGGCACTTCTTCGGTGTCTCCGAGGAGGAGGCCCGCGCACAGGCTCGGGAGGCGCTCTCATTGGTCTCGCTCTCTCCCGGTCTGGCCGAGCGGTTGCCCCGTGACCTCTCCGGCGGTGAGCGGCAGCGAGCGGCGATCGCACGGGCCGTCGCCTGCCGGCCGACGCTGATGATCTGCGACGAGATCACGTCGGCACTGGACGTGTCGGTGCAGGCCTCGATCCTCGAACTGCTCGGACGGCTCCAGGCGGAGCAGCAGTTGACCATGCTCTTCGTCACGCACAACCTCGCCGTCGTCCGGCAGATCGCCGACCGGGTGGCCGTGCTGCACAACGGCAGGCTCGCGGAGGTCGGTCCGGTGCACGGGATCCTCGACCACGCCACGACCCCCTACACCATGACGCTGATCCGCGACTCCCTCTCGCTCGTCGACGCCCCGGCCGTTTCCGGTGGTCCCGACGTACCGGCAGACAGTTCTTCGTTGAAGGAGCCCAGATGACCGATGTGCGGACCGGAGAGTCGTTCCCGAACCGCCGTGAGCTGCTCAGGTACGGCGCTCTCGGCGGGGCAGCGCTGCTCGGCGGAGCGGCGCTGACCGCCTGTGGCGGAGTACAGCCCGGGAAGTCCGAGCCGGGGGCCGGAAAGGAGAAGCTCCGCTACGGTGCCCCCAAACGTGGCGGTGTGCTGCGGCACGGCATGACCGGAGGCAGCTTCAGCGACACCCTCGACCCCGCGAAGGGCATGAACGCCCTGGACACCGCGAGGGCGGGGGCACTGTTCGACAACGTCTGGAGCCCCGACGCCGACTACCGTATACAGAAGTGGCTGGCCGAGGAGTACAGCTCCAACGCGACGGCCGACGTGTGGACGGTGCGGCTCAGGAAGGGTGTGGAGTTCCACAACGGCAAGACCCTGACGGCCGACGACCTGATCCACACGATCCGGCGGACCCTCGACCCGTCCATCGCGTCCCCCTATGCGGGGAGCCTCGCGATGATCGACCCCAAAGGGCTGCGGAAGCTCGACGACCGCACCGTCCGTATCCCACTGACCTCGGGCTTCGTACCGCTGCCCGAGGCGATGTCGACGTTCGTCTACGTGGTCCCGGTCGACTTCGACCCCCACCGTCCGGTGGGGACCGGGCCGTTCAAGTACCAGAGCTTCCAGCCCGGCCGGCAGTCGGTGTTCACCCGGTTCGAGAACTACTGGCGCCCCGGCCACCCGTACGTCGACGAACTGCACATCATCGACTTCGCCGACGACACCTCACGGCTGAACGCGCTCAAGACCGGGCAGATCCACATCGTCGACGGCGTGCCTTATCCGCTGGCGGCCACCCTGTCGGGGCAGACGGGCATACGGGTCGTCAAGTCGCCCAAGGCGGCCATCGAGGCGTTCGGCATGCGGGCGGACGTCGCGCCCTTCGACGACAACCGGGTCCGCGAGGCGTTCCGGCTGATCGTCGACCGGCCCGCGCTGATCAAGTCGTCGGTCCTCGGCTACGCGACCGTCGCCAACGACCTGTTCGCGTGGCAGGACCCCGCCTTCGACCACGCCCTGCCGCAGCGTCACCAGGATCTGGACAAGGCGCGGTCGCTGCTCAGACAGGCGGGGCACGGCAGCGGCCTGGAGGTCCGGTTGACCACCAGCGACCTGCTGTCCGGCATGATCAGCGGCGCCGAGGTCTTCGCCGAACAGGCCAAGGCCGCCGGGGTGACGGTTCATGTGGACAAGGTCGACCCCGGCACCTTCTTCGGCAGCCAGGGCCTCAACTTCCCCTTCGCGGCCAACATCCCCTCCACCGGGAACATCCTGATCTCCGCGACGTACACCGACGGCCCCGGCTCGACCGCCAACTCGACGCACTTCCACGACGCCGAGTACGACAGCCTCTTCAAGCAGGCGATCCGCCAGACCGACGACGCCAGACGCACCGAACTCATCCACCGGATGCAGGAGATCCAGTTCGAGCGGGGCACCTTCATCATCCCCGCCTACGTCGACATCCTCGACGCCTCCCGGGGTGTCTCCGGTGCCGAGCCCGAGGTCGGCGGCATGCCGTACTACCGGTACGGAAACCTCTGGCTCGCCTGACCGGCGGCGGGATGGGCCTCATCTCCGCAAGGCCTACAGACATGGGATGCCTGAAAGAAAAATAGCGGAAGAAATGGGATGCAAGCCTTCAAATGCATCATCCGAAACGCTTTTCATCCCAGCAAGACAGTTGACATGGTCCGGTTACATGCAAGAGGTTCATGCCGTACATCCGGCGACGCCCGCACCGTTGCCGAGATGACGTCCCGCGTCGGCGTGCAGTCGTCGGCACCGCGGGCCGTCATCTGTTCGACGGGCGGCTCCACATGGTCCGTGGACCGGGAGGAACACCCCACGGCCGCACCATGCACCGATGCCCCGGAGGCGCGACCTCCGGTGCCGGGCGCCGTACCCCTCCGAGCTCAGGAGCCAGACCATGCCGTCAGGAAGTCCGTCCCGCCGTTCCGTCCTGACCGCCGGCGGCGTCACCGCCGCGGCGGCGGCGCTGCCCGCTTTCTCCACCTCCACGGCCCAGGCCGCCGAAAAGCCGGGCAGCGCGCTGAGAAGACTGGCCGACCTGCGGTTCGGCATGTTCAACCACTTCAACATGGGGACGTTCACCGACGAGGAGTGGGCAGCGCCCAACCAGAACCCCGCCCAGTTCGCTCCGTCCCAGGTGGACTGCGTGCAGTGGGCCAAGGCCGCCAAGGCGGCGCGGATGAGCTACGGCGTGCTCACCACCAAGCACCACGACGGCTTCTGCCTCTGGCCGACCAAGTACAACAAGTACAACGTCGCCAACAGCGGATACCGGCGGGACATTGTCGACCAGTACGTGAAGGCCTTCCGGGCCGAGGGGCTCCGTGTCGGCCTGTACTTCTCGATCTGGGACCGGTCGTACAACGTCCAGGGCTACGACACCCGGCACGGGGTGGGCGCGGACCAGACCATCGTGCCCGGTGACCTGACCTACATACTGAACCAGATCACCGAACTGCTCACCGGCTACGGCACCATCGACATGTTCGTCACCGACGGCTACGCCTGGCAGATGGGACAGCAGGCCGTCTCGTACCAGCGCATCCGCGAACACGTGAAGTCCCTCCAGCCGGACATCGTCATGATCGACCACGGCGGACTGTCCGTGCCGTTCCTCGGTGACGCCATCTACTTCGAGGAGCCTCTGGGTATCACCGCGCCGGAGGGGAACACCCACGCCGCACTGCAGGGGCAGACGATCAGCAACGGCTGGTTCTGGCACCCCTCGACGCCGACCACCAACCCCATCAGCAAGGTGTCGATCCTGTCCCATCTGGTCGACCTGGAGCCGAAGTACACCTCGTTCATCCTCAACTGCCCGCCCAACCGCGACGGCCGACTCGACGACAACATCGTCAAGAGGCTGGCCGAGGTCGGGGACGCCTGGCGGCCCGACAAGTCCCGCCCGCCGCTCCCCGCGCAGACGCCGCGCGCCGAGCACCCGGTGACACCCGTCAGCGCCTACGCCACCGGTTTCCACGACGGCGAGGGCCCGATGAACGCCATCGACGGACTCAGCGACCGGAACTTCGAGACCTGCTGGTCGACGTGGAGCCTGAACCTGCCGCACTCGATCACCATCGATCTCGGCGGGGTCTGGAGCAACGTGTCCACGCTGGAGTACCTGCCCAAGCAGTGGGGCCGCAACAACTCCACCGACGGCGACATCATCTCGTACAAGATCTCCACCAGCACCGACGGCAGCCGCTTCACGCAGGTGGCCGACGGCATCTGGGCCGGGAGCATGGCCCTGAAGGTAGTCGAGTGGAGCCCCCGCAACGTCGGGTACGTGCGGATCGAGGCCGAGGAGGGCACGGGCGGCTACACGAACATGGGCGGCGTGCGGATCGGCGGCAGGAGGAAGAAGCCGGCCCTGGTGTCGCGGGTGCTGCCGGGCGATTCGACGGTGTACCAGCTGGTCAACCGCGCCAGCGGCAAGGTGGCCGACGTCCTCGCCGACGGCACCGCCAACGGCACCGAAGTGCGCCAGCAGCCCTGGCGGAACCAGGCGAACCAGAAGTGGACCTTCGTCTCCACCGGCGACGGCTACTACACCGTCCGGAGTGCGAGCAGCGGCAAGGTCCTGGAGGTGGGCGGGCTCTCGCGGGTGAACGGCGGGAAGGCCGACATCTGGTCGGACGACAGCGTTCCGCAGCAGCACTGGGCGGTGACCCCGACCGGCGACGGCTATTTCTACCTCACCAACAGGCTCTCCGGGCTCGCCCTCAACGTCGACAACGGATCGACGGCGGACGGAGCGGCCGTCAACCAGTGGACCTACACCCGTGCAGAGCGGCAACAGTGGCAGATCGTGTCCGTGTGACGGATTCCGGCCCCGTCCGCGTCGCGGACGGGGCCGTTGTCGTATCTGCGTTCCGTCGGTGGCCGAGCCGCCCCTACGGGCTTCGGAGGCTTCCCCCATGGGCACCCGGCGCACATCCGTCGGCCTCGCCCGGCACGGGTACGTCGGGCCCCAGCAGCCCGGCTGTGCGCAGTTCGTGCCAGAGAGCGTCCGGAACCGGCCGACGGAACTGCTCGACGGCGTCCCGGACCTGCTGAGCGCTGCGCAGTCCGATCAGCACCGCGGTGACGGCCGGGTGCCCGAGGGGGAAACGCGCGGCGGCGGCCCGGAGCGGCAGCCCGTGCCGCTCGCAGACCTCCTGGAGCCGCATCGCCTGCCGCAGCAACTCCTCCGGCACGGGCGCGTAGTCGTAGGTGATGCCGGGCGAGGGAGCGGCCAGCAGGCCGGAGTTGAAGACGCCCCCGACGATGACCGAGGTGCCGCGCCGATGAGCCTCCGGCAACAGGTCCGCGAGACCGCTCGGGTCGATCAGGGAGTAGCGGCCCGCCAGCAGCACGACGTCGATGTCGGTCTCGCGGACGAAGCGTGCGGGGACGGCGGTCTGGTTCATGCCGATGCCGACGGCCTTCACCAACCCCTCGCCACGGAGGCGCTCCAGCGCCGGGTACGCCTCGGTGAGGGCCTGCTCGGTGTGGTCGTCGGGGTCGTGCAGGTAGACGGTGTCCACGTGGTCCAGGCCGAGCCGTTCCAGACTGGATTCAAGGCTGCGTCGTACGCCGTCGGCGCTGAAGTCCCACACCCGCCGGTGGGTCGCGGGGACGGCGAAGCCGTTGGCGAGGTCGTCGCCCGCCACCTCGGCCACGGGTTCCAGCAGACGGCCGACCTTGGTGGAGACGCTGTAGTCCGCCCGGGGCCGGTCGCGGAGCGCGGCACCGAGGCGGCGCTCCGAGAGCCCGAGCCCGTAGTGCGGAGCGGTGTCGAAGGAGCGGATGCCCGACTCCCAGGCCACGGCCAGGGCCTCGGCCGCCTCCTGGTCGCTCACCGGGGTAAGCAGGTTGCCGATTCCGGCGGCGCCGAAGGCCAGTTCGCCGACCCAGGCGCCGCCGCGGCCGAGCCGTCTGCGCCTGATCTGTCCCGTCTCTGCCATGGCAGGGCCGTCAGCTTCCGGTCGGTCGTAGCCGCAGGCCCGCCATGCCGCCGTCGACGGCCAGCGCGACCCCGGTGACGGAAGCTGCGGCGGGGCCGGCCAAGTACGCGATGGCCGCGGCGACTTCACGGGCGGTGACCAGGCGCCCGGTGGGCTGACGGGCGTTCAGCGCGGCGCGCTCGGCTTCCGGGTCGGCCGCCGAGCCGAGGAGCCGGGCGACCCACGGGGTGTCGACGGTGCCCGGATTGACACAGTTGACCCGGACGCCCTCCCGTACGTGGTCCGCGGCCATCGCCAGGGTGAGCGAGAGCACCGCGCCCTTGCTCGCGGAGTACAGGGCACGCTGCGGAAGTCCGGCGGTCGCTACGATCGAGCAGGTGTTGACGACGGCCGCGTGTCGCGATCGGCGCAGATGGGGGAGAGCGGCACGGGTCGTGCGCACCACGCCCAGCACGTTGACGTCCAGGACCTGATGCCACTGCTCGTCCGTGTTGTCCTCCACTGTTCCGGTCGCGCCGATGCCCGCGTTGTTGACCAGGATGTCGATCCCGCCCAGGGCAGAGGCCGCGGCCTCCACCGCCGTACGCACCGACGCGTCGTCACTCACATCGGCCCGGAACCCGTGGACGGCGTCGCCCGGATCGAGGTCCAGCACGGCGACCACCGCACCGCGCCCGGTGAGTTCCTCGACCGCGGCGCGTCCGATGCCGGAGGCTCCGCCGGTGACGATCGCCCGCAGTCCGTCGAGGTCGGTCATGCGCGCACCCCCATGGCGGCGGCCGTGACAGGGCCCGGCTCGATGGGCGCGGCGGGGTGGCCGGGGCCGTGGGGGATGGTGGTCGGCGTGGTCATGGAGTCCTCCCTCTCAGGCCTGCGCGAAGGTCTGGCGCTGGGTGCCCAGGCCGTCCACGGTCAGTTCGACGACATCGCCGGAGCGCAGGAACGGTGTGCCGGGCAGACCGAGGGCGACGCCCGCAGGGGTGCCGGTGTTGATCACGTCACCGGGCTCCAGGACCATGTACTGGCTCAGATACCAGACGATGTACGCCACGTCGAAGATCATGTTCTTGGTGTTGCCGTCCTGGTGCCGCTCCCCGTTGACGGACAGCCGCAGGCCCAGCGCCTGAGGGTCGGTGATCTCGTCGGCGGTGACCAGCCAGGGGCCGAGGGGGTTGAAGGTCTCGCACGACTTGCCGAGGTCCCACTGGCCCGAGTACTCCAGCTGGAACTCACGCTCGGAGACGTCGTGGCTGATCGCGTACCCGGCGATGACGTCCGCGGATTCCTCGGGGGAGTCCAGGTAGCGGGCGGGCCGCCCGATCACGACGGCCAGCTCCACCTCCCAGTCCGTCTTCACCGACTTGCGGGGGATCAGGACCTCGTCATAAGGGCCGACCACGGTGGACGGAGCCTTCATGAACACCACTGGACGAGGCGGGATCGGCGCACCGGTCTCCTCCGCGTGGTCGCGGTAGTTCAGCCCGATGCAGATGATCTTGCCCGGGCGGGCGACGGGTGCGCCGGTCCGCAGCCCGGTGGTGTCGGTCTCCGGAAGTGCGTTGGCGGCCAGGGCCTCGCGTACCCGGGCCGTCCCGTTTGCGGCGAGGAAGGCCCCGTCGATGTCGTCGGTCAGGGACGTCAGGGAGTATGTCCGGCCGTCCGGTGCGATGACGACGGGGGTTTCCCCGCCGGGCGGGCCGACGCGCAGAAGCTTCATGGGGTACCTCCAGAAGGTCCGGAGGTATGGCCTCGGGACGGGATCGGAACAGGGGATTCGGTTCGGTAGGGAAGGGAGGCGCGCCGGTGCTCGCCCCGGGGGCCGATGTCAGTGCCAGGGTGGTGACGATGGTTCCGGCCGCTCGCCGGCTCACCGCGGGCGAGCAGGCTGTCAGGGGGCGATGGCGGAGCGGATTCGTTCCAGCGCCGCCTGGAGGTGGGCGGTCATCGCGGCTTCGGCCGCGACGGCGTCGCCCCGTGCGATCGCCTCGGCCACGGCGCGGTGTTCCTGCCAGGCCAGTTCGGTTGCGCCGGCCTGGTGGTAGGCGTGGAACTGGCGCAACTTGGGAGCGAGCCGGCGCAGCACGTCCCCGAGGACGACGTTCCCGGAGGCGTCGGCGACCATGCCGTGGAAGGTGAGGTCCTCGTCCTGCACACCGCCGTAGTCGTGATAGGACGTTGCGCCGGAGGGCGCGGGCGGCGCGCCGCACATCGTCTCGAGCCCGTCCAGCTGTTCGACGGTGGCGTGCTCCGCAGCCTGCCCTGCCGCCCAGGGTTCCAGACGGAGCCGTACGGCGTAGAGACTCTGCAGCGTGGAGTGGTCCAGCAGGTCACCCACGACGTATCCCTGACGCGGCCGCTTGGCCACCAGGCCCTCGCCCTCCAGCAGGGAGAGAGCCTCGCGCACCGGTGTCGGGGAGACCCCGAACCGCTGCGCGAGGTCGGAGACGAGCAACCTGTCGCCCGGGAGGAGTTCCCGCGCCAGCAGGAGCCGGCGCAGGCCGTCGCGGACCTCGTCCGCCACTCGGGGCCTGCGGGCGATCTGCTCGCTGCTTCGCTGATTGACCGGCTGTGTCATGGACTCTTCGCTCTTCTGGATCCGCGGCGCACCGGCGGGGCGCGACCGTCCCACACCCACAATAGATTCCGGATTTGGGATTTCCAAGAGGGGTTCTGTCCTGCTCGGGCGGTCATTCCTTCGAGGCACCCGCGAGCATTCCGGAGACGAGGGAACGCTGCGAGAAGAGGAACACCAGCAGCACCGGGAGGATCGTCACCAGGGCGGCGAGGGCGAGTTCGGGGCGGCCCATGCCGCTCGCGGCCGCCGGATAGACGATCTGGGAGGAGGCCAGCAGATTGCTCAGGCCCACCTGGGCCGGGTACTGCGAGCTGGACGGCAGCATCACGAACGGCAGGAAGAAGTTGTTCCAGCTGCCGACGAAGCTGAAGAAGCCGACCAGCGCGATCACCGGCCGGGCCAGCGGCAGCGCGATCCGGGTGAACACCTGCCACTCGCCGCAGCCGTCCATGCGGGCCGCGGCGAGGACGTCCGCCGGGATGGTAGACGAGAAGTAGATGTAGGTGAGGTAGACCCCGAACGGGAAGAACGCGAGCGGCAAGACCACCGACCAGATCGTCCCGGTCAGATGGACGGCGTTGACCTCCAGGTAGATGGGGAGCACCAGGACCGACGCGGGCATGATCATCACGATCAGCGTGATGGTCAGGAGCAGCTTCCGACCGACGAACTGTGTGAGCGCGAGGGCGTAGCCCGCAGGGACCGAGGTGGCCAGGGTCAGGGCGAGCGCGCCGAACGAGTAGACGGTGGAGTTCCTGATCCAGGTGAGGACGGCCCCGTCCTGGTAGCCGTACAGCTTGTGCCAGGTGCGGGCCAGGCCGTCGAGCGAGCCCAGGGCGAAGGGGTTGCCGCCGATGATCTGGGCGTCGGACTTGGTGGGGGCCAGCACCAGCCACACGATCGGCACCGCGAAGAACACCACGAAACCCGTCGAGCAGAGCCACCACAGACCGCGTGCCGCGGCCGAGCGGGCCGTGATCCGGCGGCGGCCGGCGGACGGCCCGGCAGGGGCCGCCGGCACGCTGCGGACGGGCGGGGAGTCGATGACGGACACAGGGCATCAGTCCCTCTCGAACAGACCGCCGCGGAAGACCACGGCCGCCGCGGCGATCACACCGATGAGCAGCAGGTCCACCGACAGGGCGGCGGCGCCGTTGAAGTCGTCGGCCTGGAAGGCGTACTGGAGGCTGAGTTGGTTCAGCGACCAGGAGTCGGAGACCATCCGCTGGCTCGCCGTGGTGACCAGTTGCGGCTCCACGAACAGCTGGGTGCCGCCCGCGAAGGCGAGGATGACCATGTAGGTGATCCACTTCCGCAGCATCGGCAGCTGGATCCGCAGCACGGTCTGCAGCACACCGGCGCCGTCCATGCGGGCGGCTTCCAGGAGCTCGGCCGGGATGTTGTTGAGCGCCCCGTACATGACGATGATCCAGCCGCCGGCGCCGGTCCAGAAGGCGATGACGGCGAACACGACCGGCAGGTGCTCCGGGAGGATGACCGTGGGCAGGGAGTCCTGGCCCATCGCCCGCAGGAGGAAGCCGGCGGGGCTGACGGCCGGGTCGAGCATGATCAGCCACAGCACCACACTGGCCGCGCCCGCCAGCGCCCCGGGGACGTAGTAGACGAACCGCAGCACCTTGCCGGTGCGCGGCATCCGGCCGTGCAGCATCAGGGCCGCGGCCAGGACCAGGACGGTCAGCGAGACCAGCCAGACGGTGACGTACAGCAGTACGTTGCCCAGTGCGGAGGCGAAGCGGTAGTCGGCGAAGGTGCGGGTGAAGTTACCGAGGCCGACGAGCTGGTGACGGCTGTTCGACAGCGCCAGCCAGAGCGCGTACGCGGCCGGCAGGACCCCGAAGGCGATCAGCAGGACGGTGTAGCCGCTGACGAAGAGGTAGCCGGCCCGGCCGGAGAGCCCCGAGCGGGGGCCGGGCGCCCGCTCGCCGCTGCCGCGGCGGGCGGGGACGGTTGTCAGTTGCATGGTGTCACTTCACCTTGTATCCGAGCGACGAGGCCTTGTCCTCGATCGCCTGCTGCAGATCAGGCAGCAGCGAGGTGATCGTGGCGCCCTGGGTCACCTTCGACAGGACGGTCGACTTGTACAGCTCGGTCACGTTGAACTCGGTGGTGTCGGTCCAGCCGGGCCAGATCTGGGCGGAGGCCTGCTGGAAAACCGGGGCCACGTCACCGGCGAAGTACGAGGTGTTCTTCGGGTTCACCAGCCAGGCCTCGGCGGCCTTCGTGAATGCCGGGAAACCCGGGTTGACCACCTGGACGGAGTTGTCGGTCGTCAGCCACTTCACCAGGCCGGAGGCGCCCTTGAGGTTCCTGCTGTGGGAGGAGACGAGCCATACGCCGCCGCCGTAGTCGCCGGTGTAGGTCCGGTCGTCGTCGGACCACTTCAGCGGAGCCGCCGCGGCCATCCGGCCGGCCGGGACCTTCAGCGGGCCCGCGAACAGGTACTGGCCGTACCAGGTCGGACCGGGCATCATCAGCACCTTGTCCGCTTTCGTCTTGGCGAACGAGGCGTCCCAGGGGCTCTCAGCCGTGAGGGAACCGGACTTCAGCAGTGTGTCGAGCATCCTGGTCATGCGGGTGCACTTCGGGTCCGTGAGATCGACGTGGATCTCCTTCGGTCCGGCGAGTCCCTCGGCCGGACAACGGCTGGGCCACAGGTAGGTGTTCGGGGCGACGTCGACGGAGCCGACCAGGTAGCCCGGGTGCTCCTTGGCGACCTTCTCGCCCAGCTTCTGGTACTCCTCCCAGGTTGTGGGCACCTGGTAACCCCACTTGGTCATCAGCTTCTTGTCGTACCAGAGCAGGGTCGGGGCGACGTCGTTGCGCAGGCAGTGGACGGTGCCTGCGGAAGTGCAGGGGTCGAGCGCGCCCTTGGAGAAACCGGAGATGGTCGCCTCGGGCAGCAGTCCCTTGTTGAGCGGGGCGGCGTAGGGGTGCGCGCCGGTGCTCGTCCAGGAGGCCGTGGTCAGCGAGGTCGAGAAGACGACGTCCGGCCAGCCGCTGCCGGAGCGGTCGAACAGCTGGATCTTGGTACGCAGGTCGCTGTCCTGGCCGCTGTAGGTGACCAGGTCGATCTTCACGTCGGGGTGCGCCTTGCGGTAGGCCTCCACGGCCGGCTGCCGGGTGGAGTCGGCCCAGACGGTCAGGGTGCTGCCGGGCTCCTGCTTGACGGGCTTGAACGCGGCCGCGTCAGGGGCCGTCGACTGGTCCGGGGGCGTGGCGTCGCCGCAGGCGGCGGAGAGGGCGAGCGCGGCGACCAGCACGGCAGCGCGGAGCGGAGTTCTTCTCACGGGTGACCTCGCAGGGAGGGAAGGGACGGACGGCTCGGGTGGGGGAGCTGTGTCTGCTCGTGGGGCGACGTCTGGCCCGGTGAGCGATGGATCTGGGGGGATTGACGCAAGGGAAGCACGACACCTACTGTCCGACAAGAGATTTGAGATCTGAGATTTTAAATTTAGTTTCTGAGCGCGATCGCCGCCCACCCGCCGAAAGGACCCGCACCGTGCGCATCACCAGCGTCGATGTCCATCTCGCAGACCCGAAGGACATCGGACCCCAGTTCAAGTGGCGAGACGGACTGCCCGGCTCGGAGCGCGTCAACACCACCGGTTACCTCGTGATCGGCACCGACGAGGGCATCAGCGGGATCTCGCCGGTCGCCCGCGGAGCGATCCTCGCCGACATCGTCGAGCGACGGCTGCGCGAGGAACTGCTCGGCGCCGACGCCCTGATGCGCGAGTTCCTCTGGCATCGGGTGTGGGAGCTCGACCGCGTCGAGGAGATGCCGATCTACGTCCTCGGGGCCGTCGACATCGCCCTGTGGGACATCGCGGCCCAGGCCGCGGGACTGCCCCTGTACCGGATGCTGGGAGGCTTCCGCCACGCCGTCCCCGCGTACGCCTCCACCGTCACCTTCGACAGCATCGAGCAGTACCTGCACGTCGCCGACCAGTGCCTCGACCTCGGTTACCCCGCTATCAAGCTGCACGCCTGGGGCGACGCCCGACGTGATGCCCGCCTGGTGACGGCCCTGCGCGAACACGTGGGCGACGACATCCCCCTGATGTACGACGGCTCGGCCGGCTTCGACCTCGCTGACGCCGTCTACCTCGGCCGGGCCCTCGACGACTCCGGATACCTCTGGTACGAGGAGCCCATGCGCGAGTTCAACGTCACCGCGCACAAGTGGCTCGGCGAGCGGGTGCGCACACCGTTGCTGGTCGGTGAGTGCTCGGACGGCGCGCACATGAACACCGCCGACTTCATCGCCTCGGGCTGCGCCACCATGGTCCGCACCAGCTGGCACCTGCGCGGTGGCATCACGGGCGCCCTGCGTACGGCCCACCTCGCCGAGGCATTCCACCTGCGGGCCGAGGTCCACAGCCCGGGCCCGATCAGCGCTCACCTCGGCGTGGCCATCCCCAACAACACGTACTACGAGTCGCTGATCGACAGCGACCCGGTCCGCCGGGAGCCGGCGGTCGGTGCCGACGGATTGGTCCGCCCGCCCCAGGTCGTCGGCATCGGCTACGACGGCAAGGTGTTGGAGACGTGCGGGCTGCCCGCGCGCGGCCACTAGCGTCGGATCGGGGGCGGGCCGAAGGGCCCGGGATCGTGGGTGCCATCGGAAGGGCGACTCGGGGCAGGCTCGGGCCGGTCCACACGCGACGAGCGAGAGAAACGGGGTTGGGGCAGGTCCGTCAGCTTCGGATGCGCCCAGGCGGTCCCGGTCACTGCTGTCCGCTGATGTGCGGGCCTTGTTGGAGTGGTGAACGCGTCGGGCGACGTCGGCCCAGTGCCCTGGCTCTGCGTGCGAGGCGGATTGTAGTGGCGTGAGCGGGGACGGAGGTGCCACCCATCGTTGCGGTCGCCCGGGAGCTGTGGGTGACCGTTGACGCGGTCCGCAAATGGCGGCGGCGGTCTATCGCCGACCGCCTGGACGGCTTTGTTGACGAGCCCCGGCCTGTCCGGCCGCCCACCATCGGTGTCGATCAGGTTGAGGCGGTGGTGGTCACGATCTTGGAGGAGCTCCCGAAGAACGCCAGCCACTGGTCGCGGAAATCGGTGGCGGATCACAGCAGGCTGTCGAAGTCGACTCCCGCCCGAGGGTGCGGTGGTCCTCCGCGTGAGTGTCAACGTGCTGAAGCAGCCTGCTGATGTCCTGGCCGCCCCTGACTCCGGACAGTCGTTCTTGGGCTGCCGAAGCCCTCGCCAGCCGGTGGGGGCTGAAGGCGAGGGCGGCGAAGGCGTCGTGAAGTTGGCGCCGTCGCACGGCGAGGCGTTTGAAGCGGTGAAGCAGGGCGAACGTCGGCTCGACGACATAGCGGAGTTTGCCCATGCCCTGGATGTTCTGCGATCCCTTGCGGGAGATGACGGGCAGGATCCGCCGACGACGCAACTCGTCGCGGTAGGCGTTGGAGTCGTAGCCCTTGTCACCGAGCAGAGCTTCGGGCCTGCGGCCGGGCCAGTCGGGGCGGCCCGCGGCGGGCGAGATGCCGTCGACCAGGGCCAGGTTCTGGGTGACGTCGTTGACGTTGGCCCCCCGCCCCATGCCCGGAACAACGACGCCCCACCACCTAGGACACGATCTTAGAGAGCGAAGGCGGTATAGGTGCCGACTGTGAGGCCGGAGAAGGTGATGAGTTGGCGAGGCTTGAGGCAGGCGAATGCTGTGTGTATCCCGATGCCAAGAGCGATCGCCCATGGGGTCGTGGCGTGGACGAGCAGTGCTGGCGGCAAGGTAATCTCCGCCGTGATAACGGCGGTTGAGATCATCTGCCAGAGCCGTACGTCGCGTTCGCTGAGGTTTCCGAGATGACGGCGGATGAGGCCGGGGACGGCGAACTGGCGGTGGTAGGGGAGTTGTTCTCTGACCTGTGTGAGGACGTGTACCCACTGGGCCAGGTACAGCCCGGTACGGAACTGCGGTGAACGAAGCTTCTGCCAGGCGCTGTTCCAGTAGATGTCCGTGGTGATCAGCACGAGGAGGCATTGAGCCCACGTGTTGGCGGTGCTCGGAGTGTGCTCGATGGCGAGTCCGTGACCGAGATCGCCTGCAACCAGGAGACAGCTGCCGGTCAGCAGGGTGTACCGCACCGCATTGGGGCTCCGGAGGTAGAACAGTTCCATGGTGGCTCCGGCCAGGACTGCCAACAGAGACAGCCGAGGTAGCAGCCCGAGAGTGAGGGCGACAGCGGCAGCCGTCCGTATCACGAGCGCCGGCCGGTACAAACCCGCGAGGAGGCGGGCCCGGCGAGGACCGAACCGCTGCTCCGCGAGGTGGAGACTGAGTGATCCGGGGATGATCCGGTGCCAGCCGCCTTGTCCGATGGACAGCGCGAAGCGCAGGGTGCAGATGGTGCCGAAGATGATCCGGAACAGTTGCAGGCGTCCCGGGTCGGTCGGGTAGCGGAAGCCGGCGGTGATGGCGTCAAAGAACCACACGGCTGTTCGTCACCTCCAGCGGCCTTTCGCCTGCTGCGGACAGGACGCGGCCGGTGCCGTCGATCCGGTCGTAATGGCCGCTGCTGGTCAGGTAGGTGATGACCGCCTGGAGCTGGGGCGGGCCGAGGAGGAAACTGCCTGGTGACAGGTGTCGGTAGACGTTGACTGACTCGGTGCGGCCGTCTTTCGTGCCGGTGAGGGTGACGACGGTGAAGGTGGCCCTACAGAACATTTTCCAGCGCAGCCAGCGGCCGGGCAGGCGCGTGAACCCGGTGATCATCCACACCACCAGGACACCGGTGACGGCGAGTTGGACAGCGGACATTGCCGATGCGGACATGACGGAGCCTCCAGGAACGGGAGGGTGATGAGGGACGCCTCAGTGGGTGGGCGTATGGGTCAGCGTTCAGGCTTGGCCGGCCGCTGCATGAGCGCGGCCACGGCTTCCTCGAGGCTGATCTTGCCGTGAAGGAGTGCGGCGATGGTCTCGGTGATCGGCATCTCGACACCATGGGTGCGGGCGAGTTCGAGGATCGCTTCGGCTGACTTGACGCCTTCGGTGGTCTGCCGGGCCGCAGCGGTTGCTTCGTCGACGCTCATGCCCTGGCCGAGGTGGGTGCCGAAGGTGCGGTTGCGGGACAGGGGAGAGGTGCAGGTCGCGATCAGGTCGCCGCAGCCTGAGAGACCGGCAAGGGTTTCGGGGTGTGCGCCGAGGGCGGTGGCCAGCCGGGTTGTCTCGGCCAGGCCGCGCGTGATGATCGTGGCGACGGCGTTGTGGCCCATCCCCATGCCATGGGCGATGCCGGTGGCCAGGGCGATGACGTTCTTGACCGCGCCGCCGAGTTCGCAGCCCATCACGTCGGTGCTGGTGTAGGGGCGGAAATACGAGGTGTGGCAGGCCGTCTGGAAGCGGCGAGCGGTGGCTTCGTCGGGGCAGGCCACGGTCGCGGCTGCGGGCTGCCCGGCCATGATCTCGCGGGCCAGGTTGGGCCCGGACAGCACGGCGATCCGCTCCGCGCTCAGACCGGTCACCTCGGCGATGACCTCGCTGGCCCGCCTCCCGGTGTCCCGTTCGATGCCTTTCATGAGCGAGACGATCACGGTGCCGGGGCCGATGTGTGGTGTCCAGTCGGCGAGGCTCGTGCGCAGGGACTGGGCGGGGATGGACAGCACGAGGTAGTCGGCGTTGTCCAGCGCGGTCGCCGGGTCGGTGGTGGCTGTGAGTGTGGCGGGCAGGTCGATGTCCGGGAAGTAGCCGGGGTTGCGGCGCGTCGTGTTGATCGCGTCGGCGATCTCATTGCGGCGGGCGTGCACGGTGACGACGGAGCCGGCGTCGGCGAGGATCTTCGCGGCGGCGGTGCCCCAGGACCCGGCGGAGAACACGGCCGCGCGGGCGGGGGACTGGCTCACTGCGGACTCCTCTTGCTGGTCGCGAGACGTGTGGGGTGGGCGTCGGCCGGGGCTGGCCATCGTATCGGCCCTCTCGGGAGCAGACGGCCTGGTCATGGGCGGCGCAGGGTCAGCAGGACCGCTCGGCGGCCGGGGAGTGTGGGGAGCCTCGTGTGGGCTTCGCGCAGCATGTTCTGAGTTTGTTCGTCGCCGAGCTCGCGCCTTAGTTCACCGGCGTGATCGATCCACAGCTGATAGAGCCGGGCCCACATCGCGGGCTCCGCAGGCCGCTCATCGACGTGTTCCACGACCAGACCGGCGGCGCGTACCTGTGTGCTCCACCGTGGTTCGACGCCGTGCCGGACCGCTCGGGTGACGAGCAGCCGTCCGTCGGGGTCCAGGATCCGGCCGAGCTCACGAAGGGCGTTGACACGATCGGTGGTGAAGGAAAGGGCATCCACGCACACGACGCCGTGCGCGCGCCCGTCGGGCAGGCCGGTGTTTTCCAGGTCGGCGACGCGGAAAGTGGCAGGGACGGCGAAGTGGCTGCGGCGGGCGGTGGCCTGCTCAATGGCGGCAGGGGAGATGTCGATGCCTTCGAGGCGGACCGCGAGGGCGCGGGCCAGCCACAGACCGATCCCTCCGGTGCCACATCCGGCGTCGACGAGGAGTTGGCGGGGGTGCATGTGCAGTCGGGTGGCCATCAGCTCCAGCAGGGGCCAGTCGCAGGAACTGGAGGGGGCGACCTCGTCCGGGTAGTCGTCGCCCATCGCGACGGCGTACAGGCGGGCGGGCAGTGTGCTGTGGGCTCGTGCCGTGTGCAACCTGTCGAACTGGGCCGACAGAACTGTCGTGGGGATGGTGGCGTGGTTCATCGGTGCATGGTCCTTGTGACGCGTGAGCGGGTGCCGGGGCAAATGACCTGCACGGCGTGGATCGGCGCGGCAGAGGAGGGCAAGTCCAAGGCGGTCGGTTCGTGTCCGGTGGCCTCGGTGATCTGCCGGGCTATGTTGTCGACTTGATCGGCGAATCCGCACAGATCGCGACTGAAGCGTGCCGTCGCCTCCGCCCAGTCCGTCAGCCTTTCGGCCTGCGGAGGGCAGAAGGCCGGCAGTACCGATGAGGCGGGGGTGCTCGGCAGGTCGTCCCGGGTGCCGGCGATTGCCGCAAGGCGCGACTGGGCGGCCTCGGTTAGCGCCCGGGTGGCCGCGATGCCTGGGTCGCTGTGGCAGCCGCCGCCGGCGAAGAGCGTGGGGAGGTCCTCCGACCAGATGTAGGCCACGCACACCGGCAGCCCGTAGGGGCCGTCGACCAGTGCCAGTTCCACCGCCATTCCCGCGTCCGCGAGACGTTCGACGACCTCCCGGCCGAAGGTGTCATCGACCGTGCCAGGGTCGATGAAAGTGCGCCGCTGTCCGCCGGATTGCGCGTTCCGGAGCAGCACGTCGCGTTCGACGACTTCATACAGGGCGTGCAGCAGCGCTTCGTCCCTGGTGTTTCCGCACGCCAGGCCGGTGGTCGTTGCGCGGAGTAGATCTGGAGTCCATGGAGGGCGCTGTACGCGGCGACGCACCAGGTCGACCGGCAGCAGCACCTTCTCCCCGTTCATTAACCGGGTTCCGGTCGTCCACTCCAACACCACCCGGGTCAGGACATCCTCGTCGTACCGGATGGTCAAGGGCAGTGCTGAGACCGGGCAGTTCGGCGCGACGTCCCGGGCCGGGCCGCGCGTGGTGATGGGCAGTGGCTGTTCCACGTGCCACAGTTCGATTGCCTCCATCACCGCCGAGAGCTTCGCGAGGAGGTCGGTGGCGCCTTTGCCCTGCGATCCGCTCAGTGTCCGGGATGAGGGCCGGATCGCCGTCCACACCGGAAGCCCGATGCAGTCCAGGCCGGTTAACTTCGCGACCCGGGTAATCCCGAACTCGGT
Source organism: Streptomyces sp. NPDC047043 (assembly GCF_040644055.1). Classification (NCBI taxonomy): domain Bacteria; kingdom Bacillati; phylum Actinomycetota; class Actinomycetes; order Kitasatosporales; family Streptomycetaceae; genus Streptomyces; species Streptomyces sp. NPDC047043. The sequence goes on along the minus strand of NZ_JBEYVO010000044.1, from coordinate 49,930 downwards.
GAGGAAGGGGGCCACGGCCTGCCAGGTTTCTTCCGCGGAGCGGGCTCGCACCGTGCCCCGTAGGGCAAGCATGTCGTTATGGCGCACTGCTGAACGCCTCCTCCGTGTGGCTGATCCTCTCTTCGAGGTAACCGGGGACCAGTCGCTTCGCTGCCCTGATGGCGTTCGTCGCGGAGACCAGCCCGCGCGACGAGGCCTCGGCATCCAACCGACCGGCGGGACATCCCCACACCTCCAGGAGCATCCGGCGGGAGAGATCTCCGCGTACGGCGTCGGTGCAGAATCCGGGCTGGGTGCGGTGCGCCAGCGCGACTGCCTCGGCATACCGTGCGACTGAGCGGCGGTCCTCGGGTGTCTCCCGGGCGAACAGCAGGGCCACGGTCACCCTGTCCCGCAGGTCGACCGGTGGGCGGAAGATGCTGTGGGCGGGGAGGTTGCTGCTCGTCACCTGGGCGAGCCGGGTCCGCAGTGGCAAGCCGGGACTGCCCCCGGCGGCGCGCAGAGAGCGATGTTCGAGGTAGGAGGTCCACGTCCGGGGAAAATCTCGGGTGAACACCTGCTGGTAGACGAGGCGATCAGCGGTGGCAAGGTCGAGACCGTCGATGCGGCTGCGGGCGAAGGTATTTGACCAATGCAGGAAGTACGCCGACTCCCATATCTCCGGCGAAGCGCAGACGGCGGACGGAGCCTGATCGACCAGGGCGCGGTGCAGGGCCGCGAGGGCGTCGGCGCGCTTGAGATCGGCGAAGTGCTGGTCCCGGGCTCGCTGTTCGGCGAGCCACTCCGCAAACACGTGCCCGCCCTGCTGACGGCACACCGCCCGCACCGCCGCCGTCGTGCGCTGCGGGTAGTACACCGACCGAAGTTCTTCCAGGAGTACGACGGCTCGGTCGTTCTCGAGCACACCGGCTTGGCTTGCCAGCTCCAAGGCCCGCCGGAGGTTGACCACCGGCCAGGTAAGCGCCTCTCCCTCTGGACTCTGCCCTACAGCTACTTCGTCGTCGCCATCGATGCGCCCGTTCACATAAGCGGTGTAGATGGAACCGATGCCGATCATCCCGAACCCGGCAAGTTCAGCGGCGCGCATTGCTCCGATGCTCGCGGCGCCGATCACGCGGACTCCGCGGCCCATGGCGGCCAGGATCTCCTTGTGCCGCAGTGCCGGCGCCTGGTGATACACCCCGTCAATGATCACAACGGTGTCGCCGTCGCCGATTGACTCCGAGAACAGATCACCGTGCTGTACCGGCGGGCACACTTGCACGTTCGGCGTCGCAAGGATGGGTTCGGACCTGTGCAGTGTCGGTCCGACGAACACGTGATGCACTGCGGCCTCCAGTCGGTCAGGACCGAGGGCGTCCCTCCCCAGGTCCAGCAGGACCTTGAGGTGGGGAGGGACGCCTTGTTCAGAGGGGCGAGGAGGATTACTCCTCGTCCTCGACGTCGACGGCGACGATCACAACTTCCGTGACCTGCTCGGTCGTCTCGTCCGTGGGTGCGGCGGTGGACTGGGACATCGCGTTCCTCCTTGGTGTCGTGTATTCACCTGGCGACCCGGAACCGGGGCGCCGGTTGTCGGGCTGTTCGCCGGTGCTGGAGCCCATGGGGGACAGGGCCCCAGCACCGTCTCCACCCGCGCCGAATGCCGTTGGACGTTCGGGCGGAGCGTGGTACCTGCCCGACGGCCGGGGTCGCCGGACGTCTTCCCGGTCACCGGGCAGGGGACTGTGCGCTGAAAACCGTGAGTTGCTGGAGAGCCTCATCGAGGTCGACGACGCGGAAGGATGTGAGTTTGCGGACCAACTGGGAGGCGAGAAACGTCGGAAGATTCGGATGCCTGAACGGCAGGGGCGCTTCCGGCTGGTCGATGACCTTCACCCCGTCCGTCCCCAGCCCGTAGAGAGTGCCGTGCACGCCATAGAGGGGGAAGCCCGTTGCCAGGAAGACCATCGGGCGGCCGGCAAGGTGTGGGCAGAGTCTGGTGGCGGCGCGCGCGTGCTTGACGCATACCGGTGGTTGGTTCGTGAGCATTGTGGGTTGCATGGGGTCGTGGTCCGCGGGGCCGGCGAGGAAGAGGTACCCGAGGGGTGTCCGAGCAGGCTGCTGACAGACCTGGCAGCGCATGGCCTGCATGCACATGATCTGCCGGTAGGGGTGCATCATCTTCCACAATGGCTTGCCCGTCGGGCGGCCCTGCGAGTCGACCGGGTTGAAGCTGCACCGTGCCAGCAGTACGCCCCGAAGGTGTCCCGGTCTCGAGGGTCCTCGTCCTGGTAATAGAGGCGTGGACCGGTCGAGTGCTGGAGAATGACGAGGTTGTCCGGCGCCGCTCCCTCTCCCTCCCTCTGGGTGATGAAGGGGACCAACGCGGGTTCGACCGCGGCGAACACGGGACGGTTCGTCTTCACTCGGTCAACTCCAGTGCCTGTCGCAACACGACTTCGGGAGTGAGGCCGTGGTGCTCGGGGACGAGCCAGTACGGGCCGGGTGGCGCATCTCTGTGAGTGGGCGGCAGCACCACGTAGGCGTTTGTGCCGAGCGCGGTGGTGTTCGGCACATCCCAGCGCGCCGCGCTGCCCTTGGGGACCAAGAAGTAGAGCACTGGTTCCCGGCGATGGGGATCCACCGCCACGGCGCCGACCTCCGCGATCCGTTCGATCGCGCGCACGCCCAAATGCCGCCCCATCTTCACGGCGTCCCACTCGACACCAGCGGGCGCAAGTCGCAGCCCAGCTGCGGTCATCGTCATTGCCGAATCGTCGATCATCTGCCGTCCGTCCTTCACTGCGCTGTGCGGTGACGGTACGGCCGGGCCAACTACGCGACCCGAACTGAGAGTTCGGGTGAACCACTGGTTCGTGATCAGACGAGATGGAGGCGTTGAACGAGTTCGTCGACCTGGCGGCGGAAGGTGGGACGGATACGCTTCTGGAGATCCAGAATCATGTTGCGAGCGAGGGGACTGCGCGTCAGGTCCTCCGGAGCGGTGTCCTCAAGGTCCAGCAGGTGAACGAGCACGGCCGCGTCCTCACGACGCAGGTCGTGGCACCTGGCCAGTTCCAGGCCGAAGGTGAACTGCCGCTCACGGCTGGGCAGGCAGTGCGTGTCGATCTGATCGGCTACACGCAGCCCCTCGGTGGCTTCACCGGCGAGCATCTCGATGCTCATCGCATGCATGGCGACATTGGTAGGTCCGAACACGGTCCACTGGACATTGCCTTCGCCGACCTCTTCGGCGAGTGGGGCCGCACGCTGTTCAAGCCGGTCACGCGCCTCCCACCAGCAGCGACGGCGGGCGTCGGAGACCACTGCGACCAGTTCGAGAGCCCCTTCAACGGCCTTGCCCTCGGCTGACGTCGGTGCTTGGCGTAGTTGTTCGACGGCTCGGAGCGCCACCTCCTTGGCATCTTCCACTGCGGCTGGCTCGTTGTGGGAGAGCAGCACATGGCCGAGGTTCCACTGCGCCGCGGCGATACGTACCGGGTCGTCGGCGTCCTCAGCGGCTCGGATCGCTCGGTCGGCGACCATGAGGGACAAGTCGAGGCGTCCTGCACGGCGGCAGTACGACCGCAGCAACCCGTACAAATCCGCTGCCGCACGCAGGACTTCGCGTCGGACCTCGGCGTCGGTTCCGGCACGGTGCACGCGCACGGCGTGCTCGACGTCGCTGATCAGGTCGGGAAGGACAAGGGCGGCAGCCGTGAACCGATCCTTTGACGACTGCCAGGTCCGCCAGGCCTGCTCAACGCGCTCCCGGAGTTCCGACGGGCCCGCAGGAGTCGATCTAGGTGGTCGGTCGTAGCCCATCAGCGCTCTGGCGATCGCGGGCGCGGCCGTCAGCGGGACCGTCGACTCCTCGACGCTGTCCTCAGTGAGAAGGCCTGCCAGGGGTACGCCCAGCTCGTCGGCAAGACGAGCGAGTACGTCGGCGGAGGGCACCTTCTGGCCGGCCTCGATCTGTTGGAGGTAGCGCTCGCTGATGCCGCACAGCCCGGCCACGGCGACCTGTGTTCGGCCGCTCTTCCGCCGGTAGTGCTTGACCTTCTCGCCCAAGGGAAGCTTCGGTGAGATCACCGGTCCGCCCCCTTCTCCGTCGATGTCTCGTACCGTCAGCGTAGGACGGAGGGCATCATCGCGTATGCGGTCTGTACTCGTTCGTGTGAGACATGAGTACCCAGAGATGGGTGCGCAGTTGGGGAGGGTGCCATGGCGCGGCTGGTCCTGTGGGACATCGACCACACCTTGATCGACACACGCGGCGTCGGCCGCGAGTTGTCGGCGGCCGCATTCCTGCAGAGCACGGGGCAGGCCATGCGTGATCAGGCGAAGATCGACGGGATCACGGAGCCCGTCATCTTCCGGGAGACGGCGAAGCTGCACGGGCTGACCACCGACCGTGCCGACTTCGAGCGCTTCGCACGCGCCCTTACAGAGGAGTACCTGAAGCGAGCAGCAGACCTACGAGAGCGTGGGCATGCCCTGCCCGGTGCAGCGGCAGCCCTCGACGCCCTCGACGCTGTCGGGATCCAGCAGACGGTCGTCTCGGGCAACATCCGCCCTGTCTCCGAGATCAAACTCCAGGTGTTCGGGCTTGATCGCCACATTCTTTGGGAGCTCGGTGCGTACGGTGAGGACAACGACGTCCGCTCGGAACTCGTGAAACTGTCCCTGCGCCGTTCGGGCTGTGAGGCCGACGAAGCGGTGTTGATCGGCGACACACCAGCGGATGTGGAAGGTGCTCACAAGAACGGCGTGCGGGCGGTCGCGGTGGCTTCCGGACGCAGCGACGAAGGCGTGCTGAGGGAGGCCGGCGCGGACGTCGTGCTGTCGGATCTGCGGGACACGGAGTTGCTGATCAAGATCGTGCGTGGCGATCGCCAGTAGGCAGGCGAAAATGTCATATTAAGTTGGCAAGTGCCGTGCGGGAACGGTGTATTGCGGCCATCGAGAGTTCCCGACTGCAATGGATTCTGATCCGCCTGGAGGGTGAGGGCTTGTTGCGCGGCTCGCGGCCAATCTCCCCGAATTCCCAGGTGTTTGGTAAAGGATTCGCTAAGTTGCCGTTCCCGCTCTGAAGTTGGAGCAGTTGGGTCGCTGTTCGCTCCTTGCAGTGGGAACGGGGTGAAGCGATAGATGTGGGAACCGAGCTCAGACCGAGTGTCAGATCTACATCGTTCGCGGGGTGATGTGTCGGTGACGGGTTTAGGGACGTCCGGGCGTGCCGGACAAGTCGCAAAGGGGGCAGCAGCGGCCACCATGGCCCTGCTGGTTGCCAGCTGTACTACGGCCGGCTCGACCTCATCCGGAAAGGACGGAGCTCCCGATCGTTCGGCGAGTGCCTCGACACCTGATCCAGCGCGTTCCGCCGCCCCTGCCGACATCGCGCGCCGACAGGCGACGACCGCGTACCTGGGGATGTGGCAGGACATGGCACAGGCCGGGACCACATCGGACTGGAACTCACCTGAACTGGCACGGTACGCGACCGGCGACGCGCTGTCGGCGATCTCGCGCGGAATGTACGCGGATCACCTCAACGGCTTGGTGACGAAGGGGGAGCCGAGGAACGATCCGAAGGTCACGTCGGCTGTGCCCCCGGCCAACCCGACGACGATCACGATCTCCGACTGCGGTGACTCGACGCACTGGCTGAAGTACCGGAAGGACAACGGCAAGCTCGCGGACGACGAGCCCGGTGGGCGACAGGCGATCACGGCCGAGACGAAGAAGCTCAACGGCACCTGGAAGGTCACGCGCTTCGCGGTCGAGGGGGTGGGCTCATGTTGAGACGGGCAGCTGCCGCCGTGAGCTTGTCCCTGGGCATCGTAGAGGTGGCCGCGGTCCCCGCGTTCGGCGACGGCGGATGGGGTTCGGTGCAGTGCGACCAGAACCCCCACCCCGGGTGTGAGCTTGGCGCGGGGTCGGGCGGACGGCACGGCAGCACCCAGCCCGGTGGCGGCTCGTCAGGTTCAGACGGCACATCCACCGGCGGAGGTAACGGCGCGAGTGGGCACCAGGAGCAGCCTAAGTCCTCTAATCCGGATCTGAACCTGGCGGAGTGTTCGTACCGGCGCAGTGACTACAAGCCTCCGCCTGCGGCGACCCAGACGGCGTTCGAGGGTGAGCGGGGCGGAGGAGGTGTGGTTGCGGCGGTTTCCGTTGTGTACTCCGCGGCCGTGCCATCTGCGCTCATGCGGGTGGCTGACCCGAAGCCGGGGGAGTCGGGAGCCTGGTACGTGTACAAGTGCGAGGCAGGGGGCGTCCGCGATGCCGTGTACCGGCCGCCGATCTGGATCCCGGACGCGCCTCAGCAGGGCGGAGGCGCTCCGCAGCCGACGCCGGCGGAATTAGCGCAGGTTGCGCGAAACCAGTTGCGATTGCCGTCGCCGGAGATTCAGACAAATCCGGCTGAGGAGCAGCTGGTGAACCTGCCGACCTGGTTGTGGTTGGACCGCGGAGACTGGGGCGCAGTGTCGGCGACAGCCTCGGTGCCGGGAGTGTCGGTGACGGCCGTGGCGCGGCCGACGTCCGTGGTGTGGACGATGGGCGACGGCAAGTCGGTGACGTGCCGCGGAGCCGGCACGCCGTACACATCGAGCACGAGCCCGAAGAGCTCGTCCCCCGACTGCGGTTACACCTACGGCACCTCGTCCGCGGGCCAATCGGACAGTGCGTACCCGGTCTCGGCGACCGTGCACTGGACGGTGACCTGGGCCGGTGCCGGACAGGCCGGTGTCTTCCCCGACATGACGACCACATCGACTGCGGACTTCCGGGTCGCGGAGAGCCAGGCCCTGAACAACGGCGGCTGACGCTGAAACCCGACCGCATCGTCGACGGACCGTGCGGAAGAGGCAACCCCTACCCGTGATCTGGCCGCCACGCTGATGCCGTGGCGGAGAAAAGACCTGCGCCAGGAGGCGATGGTTGGTGAGTACTCATGTGCCCATGCGCTCGGATCCCGGCGTCCGAGGGAGCGCTCCTTCCGCAGGCCGAGCGAGCCGGAATGTGAAGCGTCCGGCACGGATGACCAGCGTGCCGAGGCCACGTCGACTTCCCTACCTGCTGGTGGGATTACTCCTGGTCCTGGGCTGTACCGCAGGTGGTGTCGTGGCGGCGACAAGAGTTGGCCATCAGGAGCCGGTGCTGGTGCTGGCCCGAGCGGTCACGGTGGGGCAGACGTTGTCCGACGAGGACCTGCGGGAAGAGAGCGTGTCGACCGACAGCGGGCTGGCATTCATCCCTGTGCGATCGCGGGCCGAGGCGGAGGGACAGCCTGTCGCATACAGCTTGCCTGCGGGGACTCCGCTCACCGAAGACCTCTTGGGACAGGCACACGTCCCTCCGGTCGGCTTGGCGGTGGCTGCGGTGGGCCTCAAGGCGGGACAGTTTCCACCCGGTGTGCAGCCCGGCAACCACGTCATCGTGGTGGTGGCGCCAACCAACGCGAACGAGACCTCCACGCCGTCCTCGGCGTGGGACGCCTCGGTGACCGACGTCCGCAACAACAGCACTGATCAGCTCACCGTGATCTCGCTCCAGATGGTCCAGGAAGATGCCCGCCGACTCGCTGCCGCGCCGACCGGCCAGATCAGCGTGGTGATGGTGCATGGAGGCGGGAAGTGACGTTGGTAGCCCTGTGCAGTCTGAAGGGTTCCCCGGGCGTGACCACAGCCGCCTTGGGGCTGGCGGCCGCGTGGCCGTCCGCGGAGCAGCCGGTGGTGGTGGAGTGTGATCCGGCCGGCGGCGATCTGATGGCGCGCTTCCGTCTACAGACGGCTCCAGGGCTGATGAGCCTGGCTGCCGCCGCCCGACAAAGGGCCGAGCCGGGGCTGCTCTGGCAGCACACACAACGTCTGCCCGGAGGGCTGCCCGTAGTGGTGGGTCCGCCCGGTGCGGCCCAGGCCCGTGCGTCGCTGGCTCAGCTCAATCCGACGGGGAGCGGAGTGCTTCGACGCGCCGCGGACCGCTCTGGGACGGTCGTGATCGCCGACTGCGGACGTATCGATCCGGATACCGCCGGACTCGCCGTGGTCCGGGAGGCCGACGTCATCCTGCTGCTGGCCCGCGCCCACGACGACGCCCTGGCCCATGTCGCCACCAGATGGCAGGCCACGGAGGGTTGGTCACGGCGCCCCTGCTTCGTACTGGTCGGCGACGGCTACGCGACCGACGAGGTCGCGCGGGAGCTGGACATCGAGGTGATGGCGCGCATTCCGGAGGATCCGAAGGGCGCAGCCGCCCTCGGTGGACGACCTGGACGGCGCTCGACAGCGGCACGATCAGCATTGGGCAGGGCCCTTGCCGAAACCGCCGAGTTGGCTGCCTCCCGGGGCCTCGACCGTCGCGGCCGACGGGCGACGCACGCAGCGAACGTCACCCCTGGTGCGAGGCACGTCCAATCCGAAGCCGCTCACAACGGCTATCCGACGCAGTCGTGGAGTGAGGTACGGCGATGACCGAACCGGAGAAGGGGTACACGACGCTGCCGTACGGAGGGGTTGTCCCGCCGGGAAGCGGGAGCAGGCAGGCGGCTGTACGCCCCGCATTGTTGAACGGACTCGGGGTGCGCCGGGTGCAGACGGAGCCGCCGGCCGAGAGGTTGCGGATCCATTTGCGCCAACGGCTTTCGGAGCGGATGGCACAGCAGATTCAGGATGACGACGCCGCGGGCCGCGCACCCATGACCGACGCTGCCCGGATGGCTTTAGCGGAGAGGATCCTTTCGGACGCCGCCGAGGAGTACACGCAGAAACTGCTCACGAGCGGACAGGTTGTGGTGGCGCCGGACGTCGAGCAGGCAGTGATCACCACCGTCCTGAACGAGGTGTTCGGGCTGGCCGGGCTGGAACCGCTGCTGAACGACCCGCAGGTCGAGAACATCAACGTCACCGGCGATCGCGTCTTCGTCCGTTATGCCGACGGCCGTCGCGATCGACTGGCTCCGGTCGTCGGCTCCGACGCGGAGTTGGTGCAGCTCATCCGCGACCTGGCCGCCCGGAACGGAGTCGAGGAACGCCGCTTCGACCGGGGCAGCCCCGGCGTGAGCTTTCAACTCCCGGGCGGAGCAAGGGCGTTCGCGGTAATGGCAGTGACCACCCGCCCGTCGTTGTCCATAAGGAGGCACCGCTTCCAGCACGTCACCCTTGCTCAACTCCGCAAGAACGGCACCTTCGATCCGGGCTTGGAATCCCTGCTCGCCGCGATGGTCCGCGCGAGGAAGAACATCCTGATCACCGGTGGGACGGCCATCGGCAAGACCACGATGTTGCGCGCCCTGGCCTCTGAGATCCCGCCATGGGAGCGCCTGGTCACCGTCGAGGACGTCTTCGAGCTCGGTTTGGATGCCGACGAGTACGCCCATCCGGACGTGGTGGCCATGCAGGCGCGCGAAGCGAACATCGAAGGTCAAGGCGCGGTAAGTCAGGCCGAGTTGGTGCGATGGGCGCTGCGCATGTCCCCGGACCGAGTGATCGTCGGCGAGGTCCGAGGGCCCGAGGTCATTCCAATGTGCAACGCGATGTCGCAGGGCAACGACGGCTCCATGGGTACGCTCCATTCCTCCACGAGCCGGGGAGCGTTCACCAAGTTGGCCGCCTACGCGGTCCAGGGCCCGGAGCGGCTGCCACTGGAGGCCACCAACCTCCTAGTGGCGGGCGCACTCGACTTCGTCGTTCATCTGGACAAGCCCCGCGGCCACGACGACAAGCGAGTGGTGTCCTCGATCAGGGAGATCATCGACGCCGACGACAAGCAGATCGTCTCCAACGAGGTCTTCCGGCCTGGCCCCGAGTTGCGCGCGGTACCCGGTGTGCCGCTGCGCGCCGAGACCATGGAGGACTTGGTTGCGGCCGGCTTCAGGCCGGAGGCGATCGACCGTGTCGAGTGGATGTGACGCCGTCTATGAGCGGATACGTGCCGCTGATGGCACTCCTGGGCCTTGGTGCGGGGTGCGGGCTTGTACTGCTGGTACGCGTGTGGCGGGTCCCGGCCCCTGCTGCCCGTCCGGCTCGCCGTCTGCGACGGCGCGCGCCGCATCCCGATGCCGGGCGCTGGCTCGCGATCGCGGCCGGGGCAGGACTGTTGGTCGGGGCCGTTACCGGGTGGGTGGTCGGCGGGCTGCTTGCGGCGATGGGGGGCTGGAGTCTGCCGCGCTTTCTCGGCTCCGGTACGGGGCAACGCGATCGAACCGCGCGGGTCGAGGGCGTCGCGGGGTGGACGGAGATGCTGCGTGACACCCTCGCCGCCGCGGCGGGTCTGGAACAGACGATCATGGCCACCGCCCCCGCAGCTCCGGAAGCTATCCGCTCTCAAATAGCGCAGCTGGCCCAGCGGTTGGAACATGGCGAACGGCTGAACCCTGCCCTGCGGCACCTGGCGGAGGACCTTGACGAACCCACCGCTGACCTGGTGATTGCCGCTCTGATCCTGGCCTCCGAGTACCAGGCCCGGCAGCTCGCCTCCCTTCTGGGGGAACTTGCCACGACCGCCCGCTCCCAAGTGGAGATGCACCACCGAGTCGAGGCCGGCCGTGCTCGCACCCGTACCACCGTGCGGGTGGTGGTGATCACCACCTTGTCATTCGCGGGCGCCCTGATCCTGTTCAACCCCCAATTCCTCACGCCGTACGACACCGTGACCGGACAACTCGTATTGCTCCTGATCGGAGCGCTGTTCATGGTCGCGTTCGCGTGGCTGCGCCGCTTAGCCCGCATCGAGGAACCGGACCGGTTCTTCAGCGGTATCGAAGACATCGGCCACGTAACCGAGGAGGCCGCGCCAGTGCCCCGGGAGGTGCCCTGAATGACCGCTCTCGTACTCCTGGGCATTGGGGTCGGCCTCGGCCTGTGGGCACTGGTGGTCTGGTTGATCCCGCCCCGGCCACCCTTGGCTGCACTGATCTCCCGGCTCAACGCCGCGTCTGCGCCGCCGCCGATCCTTAGGCCCGACCAAGGCGGTTGGGCCGTCCGCATCGGCAGCCCATTCACTAGCCTGCTGCGCGCCGTCGGTCTGCCTGGCCGCACCATCACCCAAGACCTGGCCATCACCGAACGGTCGTCCGAAACACATCTGGCGGAGAAGGCCGCGCTCGCGCTGACCGGGCTTCTGCTGCCTGGCGCGGTCGGCACTCTCCTGGCTCTGGGAGGTCGCGCACTGCCCTGGCCCGTACCACTGGGTGGCACCTTGGTCTTCGCGGTCAGCGGGTTCCTTCTGCCGGATGTCACCGTACGTGCCGAGGCCGAGCGTCGCCGAGATGCCTTCCGTCACGCCCTCGGCGCCTACCTCAACCTGATCCACGTGCTGCTCGCGGGAGGCGCCGGGGTCGACGGCGCCCTGAACGACGCGGCCGGCATCGGGCACGGCTGGCCCTTTCAACAGCTGCGGCGTGCCTTGAACACCGCCCGGCTCACCCGTACGTCCCCCTGGACGCCCCTGGGACAGCTCGGTGAGGAGCTCCAGATCAGTGAGTTGAGTGAGCTTGCCGCTGGCCTGTCGCTGGCGGGCACCGAGGGCGCGAAAGTACGGGCGTCGTTGGCCGCCAAGGCCGCCGGCATGCGGCAACGCAGTGGAGCCGAGGCCGAAGGCAAGGCCAACGCCGCCACGGAACGGATGGCCTTGCCCGGCATCCTCATGGCGTTCGGCTTCATCATCTTCGTTTTCTATCCCGCCCTGACTCAGATCACGAACTCGCTGTGAAGGGACTTGCATCTACACCGGAAGGATTCCGATGTCTTCACTGAAATCACTCCTGACTCGTGCCCGTTCCTTCATCCGCAGGCACACCGACGACGTTGGCGGCGTCACCACAGAACAGGTCATCTGGATCGCAGGCCTCGCGGCTCTCGCCCTCACCATCGTCGGCATCTTCGGTCCGGAGATCACTGCCGCGGCGAAGAGCGTCGTGTTCAAGTAGGCGTGGCGACATGACACTTACCGAGACTGGACGCCGACAGGACGCCTTGCCTCGGCCTGCTCCAGGCCGAATTCGGGACGACTCGGGAGCTAGCAGCACCGAGATGGTGATCATCATGCCGGTGCTGCTCACCATAGTGCTCCTGCTCGCGCAGGCCACGATCTGGTGGCATGCGGTCCACATCGCCCAGGTCACAGCGTCTGATGCCTTAGCCGTAAGCCGAGTTGAGAACGGCACAGCCGTCGGCGGCCAGAACGAGGCTCAACGAGTCCTGGACCAACTCGGCCGCGGACCACTGCGCGGCACGCACGTCACCATCACCCGAACCGCTGACGGCGCCGAAGTCCGAATCACCGGCACCGCCACTAGCGTCGTCCCGTTTCTGCATCTGCCTGTGCGCACTCACGTTTCGGGCCCGGTCGAGCAGTTTCGCCCGGGCGGACAGGCGGGACCATGAGACGGCTCCCGCGCACGTCCGGTCCATGCTGGGCGGCCGGCCGATGGCAGCACGTTGGCGAGCGCGGATCAGCCACGGTGGAGCTGGTGCTGACCATCCCCATCCTGGTGCTGATGCTCTGGTTTCTGGTGTACTGCGGCCGGTCGTCCGACACGCGGCTACAGATCGAGGACGCCGCCCATCAGGCCGCCCGCGCCGCCACCTTGAACCGCAGCCTCCCGGCCGCACTGGCGGACGCCCGCTCAACCGCCGCGTCCGCCCTCAGCGGCGCTGGTGTCGCCTGCCAGCGCCTGACTGTGAGCGTCCACGGCACCCTGCGAGCCGGTTCCACGGTCAGGGTCGAGATCTCCTGCACCGTCAAGCTGCACGACCTGGCTCTGCTCCAAGCGCCTGGGACCACGGCCCTCACCGCCGAGTTCGCCTCGCCGGTTGACGTCTACCGCTCCACCACGACCAACGCTGTAGGTGACGCATCGTGAGAACGAGTCGCTTTCCCCTCACCGGTCCGATCGCCCGAGCCGCTGACGACCGTGGCCAAGTAACACCATTCATCACCATCCTCGCGGTCGCGATCGTGATGTTCGCCGGCCTTATCGTGGACGGCGGCCTCGCACTGGCCGCGAAGGTCCGTGCCATCGGTGAGGCCCAGGAAGCCGCCCGTGCGGGCGCCCAAGCACTGGATCTCGCGGCGTTCCGCGACTCCGGCGCCGTGCGCGTCGTTCCCGGTCGAGCCCGCGCGCTGGCCCAGTCCTACCTCGGCTCCACCGGCGATGCAGGCACGGTCACAGTGAACGGAGACACGGTCACGGTGACTGTCACCGCCCACCAGGGCACTCAACTCCTTGGACTGCTCGGCGTCGACTCCCTCACCGTCACCGGCACCGGTTCTGCGCACCCCGTCCGCGGCGTCCTCACGCCCGAACCCTGACGAGGACCGGCCGTGCCCGCACACGAATCACCGTCCCGTTCCCGGCTGGCCCGCCGCGCACCGAGCGTGCTGCTGCGCGGCGCGCTAGCCGTTGCCGTGCTGACGGCGTTGGTTGTCGGGATCCCATGGGGCTTGGTCCGCTACATCGGCTGGCCGCTGCCAGGTCGTCTCCTAACCTGGTCCGAGATCGAAGCGACACTGTTCGCCCCTATGAGCACCACCTTCCTGCTCAACACACTGGCATGCGTCCTGTGGCCGGCCTGGAGCGCGTTCGTCTACGACGTCGTCCGCACGATCGCGGACGACGCCCGGGTGCTCGCCCGGCCTGTCATACCTCGCACCGGCCCGTTGAACTCTGCGGCAGCCGTACTCGTCGGCGCTGTGATCATGGCTCTGCTGGCTCAGCGGCCAACCATCCCGGGAACCACTGTGCCGACCGCGGCTTCTACGCGCACCGCCACCACGACGTACCATCCAACGCCCGCCCCAGCCGCGTTGGTCGCCCCTGCACAGCCCGCTGCAACGCATGCACAGATTCATAGCCGCACGACCGCGACCGTTGTGGTCGAGCCGCCTCACGACGGCATCTACGACAGCCTCTGGCGCATCGCCGACCGCACCCTCGGCGACGGGAGCCGTTGGCCAGAGATCTACGCCCTCAACCGCGGCCGCCCTCAGCCCGACGGACGCAGCCTCATCAGGCCCGACCTGATCCGTCCTGGCTGGGCCCTCCGTCTGCCCCACGCCGCGTCAAGCCCGGTTCCCAGCGGCCCTGCCCACCGTGACCCAGCCAGTCCGACGCCCGAATCTCCCCGTCCCCCTCAAACCGACACTCCTGCAACGCCGAGTACCTCATCCCCCACTGCTCCGTCCCCCGGTGCTCCAGCTGTTCCTTCTACTCCTACGGCGCAGCCACCGTCCCTCCCCGGCCGCGATCCTCAAGACCCCGGCGTCAGCCTGCCGACCGGAGCGTTCGTCGGAATCGGCTTCGCCGCTCTGGTCACAGCCGCTCTCTTCACCGTCCGGTGGCGACGACGTGTGAGCTACCGACCCGGGAACGGTGAACGTGCCGACCTGACCATCGCTCCCGTCGTGCGCGCTCTACGTGTTGCCCACGACGACGCGGCCAGCGCCGATGACACCGATACACCCGACGAATCCAAGCAACCCCGCCCTCCCGTCGACGACGCCTCTCGACGGCCTTTCAAGCCCCCTGCACCAAGCGCGTCCCCACCGCCGGATGAGCGAATCATCGGCGTCAAAGACGGGCAGGCACTCGCCTGGAACATCGCTCAGGCCCGCGGACTTGGCTTCGTCGGTCCAGGAGCTCTCGACGCCATCCGGGCCCTGCTTGTCACCTTGCTTGCCGAAGCCCAGCCGCTCAACGCCAACGCGGTCGAGATCCTCGTCCCGGACTCCGACGCCCGCACCCTGTTCGGGGAGGACGCAGAACGTCCTCCCCGGCTCCGTGTTGTCGACGATCTTGACACGGCGCTGGACGAGATGGAGGCCGCGCTGCTCACTCGCACACGCACGGACCCCGCGGCTGGCTCCGCCGGAACTGCGCCGTTTGCCGTAAACCTGGTGCTTGTCGCCACCCCTGCTCCCCACGCCGACCGTCGGATGCAAGCCGTCCTCGACAACGGCTCCACCTACGGGCTAGCCGGCGTTCTCCTCGGACAGTGGCGGCCCGGCGGCACCGTCCGCATCCGCCCCGACGGGACTGTTGCTGCCACCAGCTCCTCCGTCGCAGACCTACTCACCGGTGCGCGGCTGTACACACTGCCCATCCTCGACACACAGGATCTGCTGGATCTCCTCCGCGACGCAGACGTACCCCACCTTGCTCGTGCTCAGCGGCCACCAACCACGTCGGAAGTTTCGCTTCCTTCGCCAGAGCAAGGTGACCTCGATTTCGTGGCGCCCACTACCGGGTCTGCACGCCCCACGCCTCGTGGCCGCCCCGCGCACGGTCCTGGCGGCTGCTCGAAGGAGGAGGAGCCGCTACTTGGGAACGATCGTCAGCCCACGGCTGCTCGGGACAGTCTTCAAGGGGACGAAGCTGCCTCAACTCCAGGTGACAACGATGCTCAGCCGCCCTTCCAGATGTCTGTCCTGGGCCGGACGCGGCTGACGCACCACCGAATCGGCGGCAACGAACATGCTGACCTCACCAGCTCGCTCGCGCCCAAGCAACGCGAAGTTATTGTCTACCTCGCTCTTCACCGCGATGGCGCTCGACGTGAGGCTTTGACCAGCGCCATATGGCCCGACGCTCCCAGAGACCGCCCGTACAACAGCTTCCATGCGACGCTGAGCCAACTGCGACGGGCATTGCGGACAGCGACTCACGACATCCTCAGCGACATGACCTTCCATGACGACGGCCGCTACGGCCTGGACCACAGCCAGGTCACGGTCGACCTGTGGCACCTGCAAGAGGCTATAGAGAGCAGCTGTATCGTCTCCAACGAGAGACTCCGCCGTACGGCGCTGGAGCGCATAGTGGAGCTCTACGCCGGCGATCTGGCCGCCGATCTCGTAGTGGAATGGATTGAAGCCCCCCGCGAGGCTCTCCGTCGTGACGTTCTGGACGCTGTCAGTGCGCTGGTCCGCATTCTGCGTGACGAAGATCCGGTGAGGGCGCTGGCCATCCTGGAGAAGGCCCGCACTCTGGATCGCTACAACGAAGCCATCTATCGCGACATCGCCCGGTTCCAAGCTCTGCTTGGCCAGCACGACTCGATTTCCCGCACACTGTCGTTGCTCACCACAACTCTGGCCGAGATCGACCATGAGCCCAGTCGGGAGACCTTGGCCCTGTATGAGTTCCTCCAGCGCCCTCGGCCCGCCGAGCAGCCAACAGGCGGGCTGGGAGCCGACTGATGGTGCCGTGGAGTGGCCCAGGAAATCCCTTCAGCTGTTCCCGGCTTCCTCGACGCGTCGGCGCTCTCGTGCACGTTTCAAAAGCTCCGCGTTCGTCTCTGCCCACTCGGCCAGAGGCACCACGACAAGGAGCAAACTCTGCGCCGCAGATGTCAACTCGTAAGCAGTGCGGTAGGGGAAGACACCTTCCCTGTCGTGCCTGACGAGTTCGCCCTGTTCCAGTCGCCGAAGAGTCCTGTTCAGCGTGCCGTCTCGAAGGTAGTTGTGCTTTTTACCTGGCCAGGAATTTCCGGTCTGATTCGATCGAATGGCATCGAGGAGGGCTGTGTACTGAAGTGGACCCGATTGCAGGGCGGCGAGGACGTCCCAAGTCCATTCGCCACTCATCAGGTGTCGAGTATTGTGAATACCCTGCAAGAAACGCTCATCATCTGGCGTTAATAAATTCTCCGGGCCCTGCCCGGTGTGCTCACCATCTCTGTGCGGTAGTTGCTCTTCGTCCTGGTCATGCCTGCCTGGCCCCCGTCTCCGCCAGCGGCCTAATCGATCGGGCATGAAAATCTCCCTCTGGTTTCTTCATGAGATGGCGTCAGCTTCTTGTAAGCAAAATGCATTTGCCGGGCGCAACTCCTGGAGCCGCCTGCCCAGCACCCTCTGAAGGACGGTCAGGGCAAACCGCGGTGCGCACACGTTGCATGCCTCCTCAAGCCCCCCGGTCGCCCCAGCAGTGTGGCATGCCCCTCGCATCATGGACAGGTTGCACACAGAGGTTCTGCACGGTGCGAAGTGATCGGGTTGCCATGTGGCTGATGGCGAGCGTAGTGACGGGGGTTGATCGGCTCCGGGGTACGGCTTCCCATCTCACTTCCTGTCTGGCTTCTTGTCTCACTGCCCGTTAGAGCGGTAGGCCTCCACTCGCCTTTGTCGCAGGCAGACGGAATTTGGGCCCTACCGATGTGGCACGCAACTGGGTTACTGGTAAGCACCTGATCAGACGTGCGGACGGGGCTGAGGGATGAGAGTGCGCCGGCATAGCTACTTGTTGGCTTCATTCCATTTACTGGAGGCCTAATTGTTTCTGCATTCCTAATTAATCAGCCCCTTTTTTGCCGGCCAACCCCGATCAATCCCTTGCTTGGCAATACCCGGTCGCACTAGTTGAATCCATTTCCTATGGTCGTCGGCCTTCCTGGCGGATTTTAAAAAGAATGCCGTTGCTTCTTGCTGTTATCGGAAAATGCGAGATAATTGAATTACCGAGGCGCAGTACACTATGGTACGCGTCGCGAACGACCGGAGACGATCGTGAGCAATCAGTTATCCGGAAGGGGAAACCCGGCCGACCGGCGAGCCAGGCAAGTCACGGCAGAAGACGTGAAGCGCTTGACGGTGGCTGACTTCACGGAACTGCAAAGGATCGCGCGCGGATACTGCCGCACTGTCGATTCGACCCGTTCGCGTAAGCGGATGGACGGAAGCGCGACGATCGCCCGTAGCGGGGGTGCCCCGTACGGCACGGACGACGTGAGCGACGACGTGACACAGGATGCCGTTTTGATCTTCGCGAAGCGGCTGGGTGACATCATCGAGACGTGCGAGGTGTCGGCGGTCTGGGTTGCTACCCGCGAGCCGTCCGCGTGGCAGTACGTACGCCGGGACGGCGAAACGATCGTCGTCACCCGAAAGACGCTCCAGTACTGGGCAGTCAGGGACGCTGCTGCACGCAACGGCTACAGGCTGGACGTCAAGCCGGAGGAAACCGACGCCACTCCAGGGAGGCAGATCACGCGTGGAATTCCGCACGCGGACAAGCTGACCACCCTCGCTGTGACCCCGTATCTGTCGGGAAACAGTGAAACGATCTTCCGCTCTGTATGGGGCGACGGGACTGAATACCCGACGCTGCGTGGGATGCTCCGTCACGCGACCAATGCGGACGACCTTGGTCGTGCTGGCATCATCGGCAAGACGGCTCAGGAGCTGTACGGCGGCCCGCTCAACTCGTCGTCGAAAGTGCAGCGTGCCCGGGATGCGGGAATCAAGGAATGGCGAGCGTTGTCAGCGTCGCTTGATTCCGCGCGGGACGAGTTGGTCTACCGCAGCACGCGACAGCAGAAGAACGACTAGCCTCCCCTAGGCTCCATTCAGGGTCCCCCGACCGTACAGGTCGGGGGACCCTGCTTATGTGTCTGTGATCGGTAATCGGGCGGTTCGGCACTCCGTATTCAAGAGGGTACCCAGGTTTTGATCTCCAAAGAGATTTCCGGAGATCGGGATTTGGTGAATTCTGGGACACGTATCTCTGTGAGGGCTTGACGGGACGCCGGGGTGAGTGATCGTGTCGGCATCCTTCGACTTCCGTGGGTCTGGAAAGAGTTCACGGAAGTCTTTTTGCTTGATCGGTAATTGGATGGTTCTGGGTGACGTATCTATGTGAGAGCGAATTACGGCTCACATGGTCGTCGCAATGCGCTCTCCGGGCCGGATGAACGACCTTCCGACAGAGCTCCACTTCAGTGCACGTCCCGCACGCGCGCTGATTGGGGTGCTCATGCTGGAGCCCCCATGACCCGTAGGAGAGGGATCATGGAAACCGCAAGCGCGATCGAGTTAGTTGATCACGTGGTCTACAAGCCGGGTTGGACGTTCACCGCTCGCGAGCATACGAAGAGGTTCGAGGGCGCGATTGTGGTGCGTGTCGACTACCCGGCGCGTAACAGCAACCGGGATCAAGCCCCGGCCGGTTACCCGGAAGAGATCACCACGTACGCGGAATTCCCTCTGGTGATCAAGGACTGCACCGACGAGGACCTGTATGCCGCCCTCCTCCAGGTGATCATGTCCATCGAAGAGCACGAGGCTCGGGAGTTCCTGCGCGTGCGGCCGACTCACTGGGCGCCCTTCCATCCCCACCGGGCGAACGGGATGCGCCGTTGGGCGGCACGCAACGGCAAGAGTGACCTGATGGGCGATCTTCAGTTCGGCATCGCGTGATGCCCGGACGGGCGCCCTGCCTGACGGGCTGGTGTGCAGTGACCGCATGTGCGCTCAGTTTGGTCGTCGTCTTGGCGCACTGGTGAGTCCGCCTGCCGCGTGGCATGGGTGCGGCACTCCGGCAACGGGGTGTCGACGCCCGTCCGTTGCAGGCACGTGATCGAGGAGAGGGATCATGCGACTCATCCACGATGCCACTGCGTCCACCGTCGAGCCGGGCGCCACGTTACACATGGTGTCCGGCCCGAAAGCGGGCCAGGCATGGCGGTTCGAGAAGATCACCGAGCACGCGACCGATGGGCACCGGGTGAACGCCTCTCGGTTGCACCCGAAGTTCGGTCGCATTCACGGGGAGTTCCACCCCGGGCTGTTCGGCTGCTCAGTGGAGATCGATGTCCACTGGTACGCGGACCGGCAGCGTGTACTGCGGGCCGTCGGCCATACGGCCACCACGGCGGTGAGCGCGTTCGCCGCTGCCGTCGTCGCCTGGCTGGTCCATGAGTACGGCAACGCCGAATGGGGCGGAGTGCTGGCCGTGTTCGGCGTCCACGCGGGCACCTGACTGCTGGGCCATGAGGGGCGCACGTCCATGCCGGGACGTGCGTCCTTCTGGTCTTGCAGCCCGCAAGACTCCCGCCATGCCGGGCGGGACCGTGATCAGCTGGAGAGGACTGGTCATGGACACTCTGACCACGTCTGTCGTTGCTTGCCTGTACGACGCGCTGTTCCTGAACGGCGGGTTCACGATCATGATCTGTCCGGACGGCAGCGTGTACGCACCTGCCGACGGATATGCGGTGAGCGTCACCTCGACGCAGCACACTGTCTCCGCCGCGGCACCCTTCGAGGTGTTCGCAGACCTTGTCCACGTCGTGACGACTCAATACGAGAACGTCACCGGCCTTGGCGGCTGGCTGGCCGACGGCATGGTCTACGTCGACCCGATCGAGATCATCCCCGATCGGGAGGCGGCGATCTTAGCCGGGAAGCAACGAGAGCAACTGGCGATCTTCGACCTGGCGACAGGAGTGGAGATCACGTTGTAGCTGCCGCCCCGCAGAAGGCGCATCGAACGAGGGTGGTGCGCCTCCACGTTCGTGTGCTGGGTAGGGCGGCGAACTCCGCCGGCCGAACTCCAGCTCCATGGATGAGGGCCCCAAGTGTCGCCTACGGGGATGCCGCCCCGTGGCACCCAGGTCTTGCACACGGGTGCCGGACGCCTTGGTGGCCCTCACAGTCCCGGTCTTGGAGAGGACAGGACTATGGCCAAGCTTGCCACGGAATCGTGGTCAGTGCGCCGGGCATTGGCTGCTCGACAGCCGTTCACCACCTACGGTGCTTTCCGTGCCACGAACCAGCGCAACTACTGCGTAGGACGTCTTCCGCAACAGTGGGCCGACCGATACCGGGCGGACGCTGATGCCGGACGCATCGTCTATCAGGTCTACAGCTACAGCACGCCCATCGCGTGGGTGCTCGACGACGGCGCGATCGTCGTGCCGCAGGTGCGTTACTCGCTCACTACCACTCGCCACCAGGGTCTGTTGTACGCCCTGGACAAGGCCCCCGACAGCTTCCCGCAGGACGCCCCGCGTGAGCGCGTGTTCGCGCCGACCCAAGCGCCTGGGAGCTGGGACTGGCCACGGGCCGACGGCCACCCCGTGGGAGGAGAGGGCCGGAACGGACGTGGTTGGGTCTCGCGCCTGGGCCTGCCGAAGCAACCCCTTCACGGGGACTTTGCGCCGGTGCGGATGGAGTACAGCGAGAGCTACAGCGTCCGTCAGGGCTGGGCAACGTCGTACGACGTCGGTCCCGCGTCTGGCGTTGAGCAGGTGGCCCGATCATGAGCTACACGATCGAGATCACCCGCCACGTCGTGAGCTACCGCACCAGGGTCGGGGTGACCCCGACCGGGGTTCAGTACGGCGGACAGTGGATGGACGGTGACTTCCGCACCATCGAGCCGCCGTTCACGACCTGCGAGTCGTACGACGAAGACGACGCGCAGTGGTGGGACGGCGACCTGATCTCCTGGGCCGTCGCCAAGATCGACCCGACCGGAGTGACCGAGCCGTCTGCTTCTCCTATTGGCGACTCCCTTCCCGACCATGCCTGGCTCAGCGGCCGATACGAAGATCCGTACGAGGGCGACAGCAGGGTCACCGAGACGTCCGTACGCCTGACTGGCGACTGGTCCCCGCAACAGCGCGCGGAAGTCTTCCGTGCAGTGAGTCGCAGCTGACCTTCATGGGCTGACACCAGAGTCGCGCGCAGAGCGAGTTGACCAACCCAGACTCCCGCACCCTCTCAACTCCCCATGCCCCCGGGAGGGTGCGGGGCTATTCCAGGGGCTCCGCCATGTCGGGCGGAGCCCTGGCCCTTGTCATGACCTGAGGGAGAGGACGAGACCGTGAGCGAGGAACACGACATCAAGATTGGTCGGCGGGTTCGTCATGTTGACGGGGACGGTCGTACTGCGATCGTCAGGCGGTTTTACGCCTACCCCCTCGTGACCGTCGAGTGGGAGGAGACCCGGCGCGAGTCGACCGAGAACACGGCCTACCTCCTTCCTGTCTTCTACAGGATCACCGTGCGTGAGGTGACCTCCGACAGAGGGCGTGCTCTCCGGATCACGGCGTATGTGAACCGCAACCGCAAGGGCGAGCGAGTCGTGGTCGAGAAGTGGCTCACACCGCTCCAGTCACTCGGCGGTCCGCCAGATCACCCCGCAGGGACGATCACCTACCGGCGGATCACGAACGCCGGCATCTTTGCGCAGGAATTGGAACCGGAGCGCGTGGTGGTCAAGGAGGAGTTGCATCCGGACATCGCGCAGCGCCTCTGACGGCTTGCCGAAACGTCGCGCGTCCCAGTTTGGGGCTGGTCGCAAATAGCCGAGCAAGATCGGTAATTGGCTACCTTTCAGAACTGTATTTGAGTGAGGGCGCCGGGCGGTCAATGCATCCGCAATTCGCCCCTTGGTGATAGCGCCCGTCTTGCGCAAGCCGACCGTTCGTCGCTGCAGCCGTTCGGGCGCTGGCAAGCCCGCCCGATCTTCCACTCATCGGGGAGGTACGCCATGATATCCGTCAATGCATCCGAGGAAACGCGCGAGCGCTATGTGCGCAACATCATCGCCACATGGCAGGCTGCCACCCCGGAACAACTACAACGCGGACGCTCGTGGTATTGCGCTGCTCACGACCTCGCATCTGTCATAACTGACGGTGACCCACGGGCCGGTGCTGGTGTCATCGCCGCGCTCTCCGCGAACAAGTCCTGGCCGGAGAACAGTCGGTTAGCCCGTCAGGCATATGAAACCGGCGTTCCCTCAGGGCATTTCCAGGACGCGCTGACCAAGGTCGCAAGGATCATGGCTGGCGCGGACCCGGCAGAAGTGCTGCCCATGGAGCGCAAGACGGGGATGTTCTTCCGCTGCATTGCCGACCCGTCCGACCCTGAGGCGGTAGTGATCGACCGTCACGCCCACGATGTCGCAGTGGGGGAGACGTACGGGCAACGCGACCGCGGCCTGGGGAGCGCCCGTCGGTACGCGCTGCTGGCGCACTGCTATCGCGAAGCTGCTCTGCGGCTCGGTGAACTGCCCAGCACGGTGCAGTCAGTTACGTGGGTCGTCCACACCGAACGCATCGCCGGAACCGGTACGCGTGGTCCTCGTAGATGACCAGGTCGGCCGACACAATCATCGGGCTCGGCTTTCCAAGCCCCGGGCATTCTTCCTCTCGCTCCTCGAAGGATACCCGGGTATTTCCCGACGTCGCCAAAACGTTGCGGTCACGCTCTTCTGAACAGGTCCCTTCCACGGTTGCGTAGCTCAGTTGGTAGAGCGCCGGTCTTATAAGCCGTTGAGGTCGCGGGTTCGAGCCCCGCCGCAACTACTACTCGGATTCAATCAAGTTCATGGATTGTAAAAACTTCCAAGGAGTCGGACCGTGGCCAACAACGGTTGGGAATGCGACAAGGGGGATTGTGCAGGATTTCCTGCTTACGCCCTGCGGACGGACCGGCTGGCGACCACCTTTGAGGTGTGCGGTCGGCATGTCACCTGGGCGATCAAGTTCCTTATGGGCGTACACGGCCGAAAGGTCGAGCCGTTCGTCATCTCGACGATCGCCTTTCGGCGTGAGGCCGGTGAGGCCGTACCCACTGTCAAGGCCGAACTATTGAATGAGGCGGCCGAGCGCATCCAGAACAGAGTCACGGTGCAGACCTGTAGTGCAGAGGACGCCAAGAGCCGAGCCATCGACCTCCTGCGCGAGATGGGCAAGGAAACCCGCGCGTGAGCCGTGAACGGCGCAGGGCGCACATGGCCCTCGACGCCCACGACCTCAGGGACATCATTCAAGGAGTCGAACCATGACGATTGACGTCAACACCGCCTTCGCGCAGGTGAAGGCAGAGCAGATCGATGCCGTACGTGCTGAGGCGCGTGCCTTCCAGGCACGTATCGACCGAGGCGAGATCCGTCCCCTGGGCGGTGACCAATACGAGGTGCTCACCGGCTGGGATGCGGGTGAGACATTCACCGTACGGCGCAACGCAGAGGGGCAGATCGAGCAGATCCTTGCCCGGCACGGGCTGGACACGACCACCGGTGGAGCGGCCCTCTACACCACCACTCCGGCTTGGCACGGCCTGGGCGCCATGATCCCCGGCGGGATCTCGGACATCGGCGAGGTGCTCAAGCTCGCCAGAATCGACTGGGAGGTCAGCAGGCGCCGCGTTCTGTATGAGTGGGATGACGGGGTCCGTGCTGCCGCCGATCGCTACGTCACCGTCCGTACGGACTCAGGCGACGCCCTCGGCACTGTGGGCGGCCGGTACGAGGTCTTCCAGAACCGACGTGTTTTTCAGTTCCTGCAGGACCTGGTGCAGCGCTACGACGCGATTTGGGAGTCGGCCGGCGCGCTCCGCGGGGGCCGGAAGACTTTCGTGACCATGCGGATCCCCCGCTCGGTCGTCATCGACCGCGGCGGCCTGGACGACGAGATCACCCTCTACCTCGCCGCAATCAACTCCCACGACGGCACATCGCAGGCCGAATCCGTCGTCACACCCTGGCGAATCGCGTGTGGCAACACAGAGCGCTTCGCGACGCGGGACGCCGTCCACCGCTGGGGCATCCGCCACACCAAGGGCGGCTTGTCCAGTCTGGAAGAGGCTCGCCGCACGCTCGGCCTGACGCTCAACTACGCGGAGACCTTCGAGGCCGAGGAGAACCAGCTCGTCCGCACCGACCTGTTGATCGACGAATTCCATGAGCTCGTCGACGACCTGTGGTCGGTCGACGAGGACGCCACCGACCGGACCAAGGCCTCCGCCCGTAACCGGCATGACCAGTTGGACGGAATGTTCCGTGAACAGGCACAGAAACTGGGCCGGACCGCCTACACGGCCGAGCGGACCATCACCGACTTCCTCGATCACCGGATGCGAGTTGTACCGCGCAATCTGAGCGAGGACCTCGCGCGTGCGCAGCGGACGCTGGAGGGAAGCCACGACGACCTCAAATCCAAGGCACACCGCGGCTTGTTGCTCCTGTCTCGGTGATCCTGACCGCGGTGAGGGTCCGGTCTGCCACTGCCACTCTTGAGCCCGGCCGCACAGGCACCGGTCTCCTCGCCTGCTTGATCAGACTCCGGTGGCGGCTTCGTCTGCATTCCCCGCCACCGGTCTCCGCCCCTCTCGCCAGGGGCGGTTCGGCCCTCTCCTGAGCTCCCTCTCCCAGGAGAGGGCCACCTGAACCCGAAGGGCATCAACTACGTGTACCGGAGGCCACCATGACGTCGACCAATCAGCTCGCGATGCGACGCCTCATACGTCGTGAAATGGCGGGGACCATCGGGCTGCTCACCGATCGGCAGGACTTCGCAGCCATGCAGGCCTATCGCACCTTTCCTTTTGATGACCATGAGGACTACCTGAACGCGGTGGAAGCGCTACTGCAAACCCGTGCAGCCGCAGGCGGCCACACCACCGTCGCTCTCTTCGACCCCCAGGAGTACGTCGAGTTCTGCACCGACCTGGGTCTTGAACCCGATGCTCCGGCCAGTCGTACGCGCTACACGGCTGAACTCGCCGCTACTGGTCCCGCCCTGCCCTACGAAGGACAACCCCTGTCCGAGCTGATCCCCGTCCTCATCGACGAGGCTGTCCGTAAAGTCACTTGGGAGTTCGCGGCCACAGCCCTCGCCCGTATGGGCCCTTGCTCGGTATGTGGGGAAGACATCGGCCGCGCAGCGTACGCGCGGGCCACGAAGTTGCTCGCGGGCATCCTCGATGCTGTCGGCCCAGGCCACCATCACCTTGTGTGCAGCGTGATCGCCAGGCCCGAAACTCTCGCCGCAAGTCTGCACGCCGACGTCAAGATCGAAGGCAGGCCACGAGTGGACGAAGGCGAAGCGCTGGAATTCGTCACGGTCCTGGCCTTCGGTATTGCGAAATCCAGCGCTGGAGGCTTCGTGATCCGTGCGAGTGCCCCAGGAGCCACGGATCGCATCTACGGCTGGAGAATGGCCGGTGACCGACTCGAACCTCTCACAGCCGGCGAGGTGTTCGACGCTTACCACAGCGGCATTGGCTCGGGAGAAGTCCTCCGGCTGGAATCGGATGTCGACTACTGCGAGCCACCCGACCTGGGTGACGTAGGAGAGCCGGTCGGCCACACTCACTGAACCCGCGGCGAGCGTCCGCTCCCCATAGTCATCCTGCGCGAAGCCGTCCCGACGGCTAACCTCCTCGTTCAGCAGCTGTCGGACTGTCGTGACCAGGAAAACACCGGGCCACGGCAGCTGACCGCCGTGCCGAACGCCTCGGGCGTTCCGGCTGCGGAAGACTGCCAGAGAGCCTGGAGGATGGACCTTGCAGATCGATCTGAGCACGGTACGGCAGACCGTACGCGAACTGGCCGACCGGCTGGAGGAACTGGACGGCACCGTCGTGGACGAAGCTCCGACACGTGCCGGTTCGCGCCAGCGCACAGAGGTCAGTCGTACCTTGCAGTACCTCGCCCATCTCGGCAGCCGAAGCTCCATCGAAGTAATGGACGCCTTTTACGCCTTCAGACACTGGGATGGGGACCGGCCGGCCGGGAAGTGAGCAGCCGGATGAACCACGCCACCGAGATCCTGCTGCGGGATGTCACCGACCGGCTGGAGCGAGCTATCCGCGGGCAGGACTGCCCGGCGATGGTCGCGATGCAGGGAGAGCGGACCTTGACGCTTTCGGACTTCGACTACCTGCGAGACGACGCGACCGCCCAGGCGTTCGAGCGCCGGGCGGCGGAAAAGGCACAGCAGGTTCACGCCGTCCGTTTCGCGTTTGCTGTCCCGCAGGTGTGGCTGTTCGCCGAGGACGCTGTGTACGGCCGGGCAGTTGCCAATCTCCCCTTGAGGCAGGGCGAGCAAGAGCTCATGGCGTGGATGACCTTCGACGCGGACGACGGAGTGGACTACGGCTATCTCCCGTACGCTCGGCGCCCGAATGGCGAGCCTGTCTTCGACGAGCATGAGGTCATCACCGTCCCGGTTCAGCCGTACGACGAATTTCCGGGACGCCACCTCCTGCGGGATCTGACCCGAGACCAGTAGGTCTCCGATGATCTGCGAGTCAGCTGCTTGCAGGCCTGGTTGCACCTGCGTAGTCGTCTCCTTGATACCGGTAAGGCTCGACACGGATGGCTTTGCCGGGCCGAGGTGCGTCGATCATCATCCCGCCTCCGATGTAGAGGCCGACGTGGTGGATGCCACTGCTGGGGTCGCCGTAGAAGACGAGATCGCCGGATTTCAGCGGCTGCTCGGGCGGCACGCTCGGGCCGGCGTCGAACTGCTCCTGCGCGGTGCGAGGCAATGGGATCCCCGCTGCCGAGTAGGCGGCCTTGGTCAAGCCGGAGCAGTCGAAGCCCGCGTCGCTCGCACCGGGACCGTCGCCACCCCACTCGTACGGCAGCCCGAGCTGGCCCTGGGCGTAGTTGATCGCCTGGAGGGCGGCTGAGGCAGGGGCGGCATCGGCGCCGAAGGCGGCGCTGCCTGAATATGCCTGTGCCTGCGCGAGGATCTGAGAGACGTACCAGTCGGCGTGGTTGTAGGAGTAGAGGGCGCCGGTAAGGTCGCGGCCGTCGCGTGCACCGGAGTCGCACAGGTACGCGGCGGCGGCGAAGACAGCGTCGTGCGCGCTGTACGGCGAGGGCGGGGTCGCTCCGCCCTTGGGCAGGCGGTGTCTGGCGATCACGTTCTGGAAGGTGGGCAGCAGAAACTGCATGGGGCCTCGGGCTCCTGCGTGGTTGACACCGCTGCGGACTCCTGGGAGCGCCGATCGGCCGTGGTTCGATTCGGTCTTGCCGACGGCCGCCAGGACGGGCCATTCAAGGCCTGGACAGGTGGTCGCCGCATGCATGTAGAGGCCGAGGTATTCGGACGGGATGTCGTTGAGTGCGGCCCTGCTGGGCTGCGTGTCAGCGTTGCCGAAGGCTGACAGCATGGCGCCCGTACCGGCCGCGGCCAGGGCGACGATCAGGACCACGGCCGCCAGGACCACAGCGCCAATCTTTCCCATCAGCTTTCACCGCCTGGGGCGGCGAAGTGTGGGGCTGGGGGCCCGCGGTGGTGGCGGGAGAAGATCATTGGAGGAACCGCTGCCGGTCGTGTTCGTGAGGGACGAGGCGGGGCTCAGTGGTGGTAGGTGCGGCCAGGCGTGGCTTAGTTCAGAAAGGCGTAGGCGGGTGGTGGGGGGCTGCTGAGAGCCCAGGGGCTGCCAGCACGCCGCGTAGGGGGAAGCGTTGAGGTCGGCGGCAGCGGTGGCAACGGGGACCGACTCGGGGCCATCCAGAATGGCGAGGGACGTCGTGAGCGCTCGGCGAACCTGGGTCTCGCGGCGAGCGGTAGGCATCCAGACCAGGACGGGAGTGATGATGCCGGTCGCGGTGGCGAGTTGTGCGTAACGGGGCAGCTTTGCGGCGACCCGGTCGGGGCGTTCCGTGGCGAGATCGAACTCCAGGAACCACTCGAACTCGGTGCGCTGCTCGCGCCAGCGGCCGTAGCCGTCGGGAAGGACGATGTCGCCGAAGTGACGTCGGCAGCGGGACTCGGACCACCAGGTGGTGAGTTCCCCGGGAGTCCGGGGTCGGCGCGAGTAGGCGATGAGAGCGGTGAAGAACCCGTTGGTGCCGACGGTGTGGGCCAAGTGTAGGGAGTGGGCTATGCCGATGGCTCGCTCGTGCTTGTAGTTCAGCTGCTTGGGGTCGAGTCCGTCTTCGCGGGCCAGGATGGTCGCGCCGGCGACATCGAGGACGTAGTGCATGGGGGCGCTGCCGGAGGTGATGAAGGGCTGGAAGCGGTCCACCAGACGCCACTTGTACAGCTGGAGCAGCCGTGTGTTGGCCGCGCGGGGGGAGGGGTGGGCGATTTCGGTGATCTGGTGAGTCGTGAGGACCTTGTGCTCGTAGAGCATGCGGGCGAGCCAGCGGTCGCGGTCAGTGAGGCGCTCGGAGAGTCGAGCGACGTACTCGCCGGTGGCGGCGACACGGTGGCTGACGCGCTGAGGCCGGTGACCCCGTAGGGCACGCTGTTGGGTGGGATTGGTGATCACGGTCGTGCGCCTCCAGTTGACGAGAGCATGCGGAGGACCGGGAGGTCGTAAGGGCAAACGGCGAGCGTCGGCGGGGCGGGGACCCAAGGCTCATGGGGCACGGCGGGGATCGACGGCGCCCGGTCTGCCAGGCGCCCGGCCGGTGGCGAGCGGCTTGGGATGGACGTTGCGGCGGGCAGCGGCACGGATCTTGCTTGCCCGACCAGGGACGGCCGGGGGAAGTGGTTCGGTGACCACCGTGAAGGCAGGCGACTCGGCTCCGCCAACCACTGGCCGCACAGCCGCGTGAAAGGCGTCGAGGTTGGACAAGTCGTGAGCGTTCAGCCGAGGTTCCGTGTGCCGGGTGAGGTGGCGGGCGTCCTCGGGTGAGGCGTTGAAGAAGATCTTGGTGCGCGCGTTGGTGCTGATGCCTTCCTCCAGTTCCTTGGGCAGTTGACGCAGGTACTGATGAGCGAGGGTCATCGACAGTCGGTAGCCGCGAGCCTCCGCGAGCATGTCCTCCAACGGGTACGGGAGGTTCAGGAAGTTGTGTGCCTCGTCCAGATACAGCCCGGCGTCCCGCCGCCGGCCCTGGGGGACGTGGGCCCGGCGAGTGGCGGCCTGCCAAGTGCGACCGACCACGACCGAGCCCATTAGATGGGAGGTTTCGGTGCCCAGCGCGTCCTTGGCGATGCGGACCAGGCAGATTCCGCCGTCGAGTACCTGATCCATGTCGACGGTGGAGGATCCTCCCGCGAGGGCGTCCCGGACGAAGGGGCGCAGCAGGAATCCGCGGACCTTGTTCATCAGTGGGGCAGTGACCTGGGCGCGGGCGGGGCCTGACAAGGCGTCGTACCAGGACCAGAAGCCTCGCAGCACGTCGTCGTGGACTTGCTCGACGGCGCGTTGTCTGAAGGCTGGTACCGACAGGAGCTTGGGCAGATCCGTGAGGACGGGAGTGCCAGGGAGTTCGCGCAGGGTGAGCAGGCCGGCGCGCAGGATGTCGTCCGTCCGCGGCCCCCATGAGGAGGCATAGACGCGCGAGAAGATCGACACCAGGTTGTCGACCGTCCGAGCTGTGTCCGCGCCTTCGAGCGGGTTGATCACGGGCGGGCGGCTCTTGCTGTTCGCGTCGAAGAGCACCACCTTCTCGGCAAGCTCTTCGGGCAGGCGCATCAGGATGTCAGTGATCAGGTCTCCCTTGGGGTCCACCACGACCAAACCGCGTCCGGCGGCGGCGTCGGCGAGGATCATCCGGGCCATGAGTTCGGACTTGCCGGAGCCAGTGGCGCCGAGGATGTGCACGTGGTGGCGGGCATCCGGAACCCGCAGACCCACCGGGCGGGCATGCCCCGAGTCCGTCAGACCGATCGGCCTGACGGACGGGCCGGTGGTGGCGATACCGGGGGGCGGCGGCACCGCACGGGCACCGGCGCGTTGCAGAGCGGGGACGGCTTCGTCCCAGGGCAGGTGCCCGACCGCAGCCAACTCCGGGATGGACAGCAAGTCGCCCTTGTCGAGGCGGCGTTCGGCAAGGTACGGCAGGGGGTGGCGGAGCCGGCCGCGGCGGTAGTAGTTGTGCTCGGTGAAGGTGGCGAACGCCGAGGCGATGGAGTGGCATCGGCCGCGCAGCAGGTCGCGAGTCGCCGCATTCTTGTCGGCGCTCAGGTCTTCGGGGACGGCTGCGCTGACGACGTAGCGGATGCGGGTTTCGTACGAGGCACCACGCTGCTTCGCCACGATCACCTTGTCCTCGGTTGCAGCGGTCATCGTGGTCTGCCGGTCCACCAGCGAGGTCGTCCGGCGGGTACGGGGACGTGCGTGCTGCCCGGGGGTGATCAGATCGAGGAGGTTGCCGATGGGACGGGCGGAACGTCCCGCTCGGGTACGGCGGGCGGCGCGGCGAGCCTTCTTCACGCGGCGTCCGGTGACGGGGCGGGCTAGGACCTGGACGACGGCCTGCTCGTGAGGACCGAGTCCGACGGCTGCGCCGAGCAGAGCACGGATCGGATCGGCTGGGAAATCGGTCCGGATGGGCAGAGCTTCGGTGCGGGCGAGCCGAAGGTCGCCTCCCGAGGCCTCGGTCTTCTGGCCCGGGGCGCTCAGCAGAGACGGTGCGGGTGTGGTGCGGGTGCGCGCTCCAGGCCAAGCGGCTTCGACGGCGCGTTCCACCATCCCGGGCGGGATCACGCCCGGCACCCACATGCGCAGGCGCATGGTCTCGTGGTCGAAGACGTATTCCCAGGCCAAGTGGGGCTGGCCGGCGAGGCGGCGGCGCCAGGCCGGTCGTAGGAGTCCCAGCAGGTTCGCCCATAGAGCTTCGGCGCCCGCCGGGTCGGCGGCGGGTGGAGGCAGGACGCTGACCAGCCGAGCGTCACGGGCAAGCTCTTGGCGACATCGTCGGCGCCACCACCAGCGCGCCCAGCTCAACGTGATGAGAGCGACCGCCGTGGCGGAGCCCGCGGTCAGCCCCCACATGGTGATCCAACGCAGCGCGTGGTCGACGACGGTGTGAACGGCCCCCGCCGGATCGCGTAGGTATACCACCAGCGGGGAGTCCGGTTCGGCAGGGGCAGAGAGCCGGATCGAGGGGAGGGCATGGCCGATGACCATGGTGAAGAGCCTCCGGATAGGTAACGAGACACCGCGGATCGCGTGGCGAACTGTCAGGCGGTGCGCCCGTGTTGAGGATCCGTATAGGTGCTGTGGGGCATTGGCGCCGGGTCGGTCGCCTGTTGGCGATCGAGGCGTCTACGGCGGGCGGTCTCGCGCTCCGCGTTGACCTCGGCCTGCCAGGAGCCGAAGGTGCGATCTCCCAGAAGCCTGAGGAAGTGAGGGATGCGGTTGGCCGGGATCCCGACCAGGTGGGGGCCGAGCACGGCGAGGAGGTCGTTGGCTGCCTGTGAGTGCCATCCGGCTGCGGTGATCGCCGCTTCATCACGGAAGACGTCCGCCACTCGGTCGACAGAGAAATCCAGGGCAGAGTCCTGGACACCACCGAGGCTGTAGACCCAGAGGAAGTTGGACGGCGGGTCGGGCTCGACCAAGGCGCGGAACCTTGCGACCTCCTTGGTGTACGCGTAGAAGTGCGTCTCAGAGCGCGCGCGGATGATGTGCAGCCAGGCGAGCAGGTACTCGTCGGAGAAGAAGTCACCGCTGTCGTGGATGCGTACCCACGTACCACGGAACCTTCGTGCACCGAGTTCCGCGATCATGGCTCGCTGCCAACCAAGCAGGTCGTCGAGCACGAACTGAAGGTTGGCCTGGTGCTTCGCGCGGACGACGGGCCAGAGGTAGGTGCCGTGGCGGGCGTAACAGACGCGGCGGCAGACGCCGGCGGACGGGCAGGTGTTGTAGGTCTGCCCGTCCGGAAGCCGGCCCGCCCATGCGGGCAGCGTCCAGTTCCATGCGCCGATCGCGCGCATCTCACGGTTCTGGGTCAGTAATTGTATGGGGCGGGGCGATGCGGGAGAGGGCATCGCTGCGGGCAGGGGCATGAAGACTCCCCTCGCGGAGAAGATGTGAGAGTGCCCAGGTCAAGGGCTTCGGGTGACTGCGCGAAGCTCGCCGCCGCGGGTAACGGCGCGGTCAGGGAGCGAGGTCGATGTGGCCGCTGCTGTCGCCTTCAAAGGCCTCTGCGGCAGAGCGTGCGGCTTCCAGGTCCACGTAGGACCCGTCGACCGTCATGGAGGTGTCGTCCTCGGCGTACGTGGCGAGTTCGGCCGGATCGGTGGTGATCAGGTAGTGCTCGGTGGGCGAGGCGACGGCGTGGAAGGCGACCCGGTGCGTCCCGGTGGACAACAGCCCTTGGCCACGGTCGGCCGACAGCAGGAACTGCCGCTCACCCTCGGACAGATCAAACGCGCGAGTGATCTCGTCGATGGCCTGCGGGGCCTGACGCAACAGGATCTGAGTGGCGGCGTTCGCCACGACCGCCTTGCCGAGGTCGGAGCCGAGGACGTCACCGCTGTCCTGCGAGGCGACGGTCAGGCCGGCCCATCGCTTGCGGGAAGCCTTGGCCATCCGGAACAGGAACTCTGCCCCGGCCGGCTCCTTCATCAACAGCCATGCTTCGTCGACCGTCACCAGGCGTGGTCGGCGCACCGCTGGGTTGGACACCCGGCGCCAGACCGTGTCCAGGGTCAACAGCGTTCCGACAGGCTTGAGTTCGTCGGCCAGGTCGCGCAGCGAGAACACCACGAGGTGGCCGTCCGGCCGGGTGGTGGTGGGTCCGGCGAATAGGCCGGAGAACGCGCCTTCGGTGAACGGGTGGAGTCGGGCGGCAAGCTCGTTGGCCGTACCGTCCTTGGATTGGCGGAGCGTCGCGACGAGATCGGCCAGCAACGGTGCGGGGCGCGTCCAGGTTCGGGCATCCGCTGTGATCCCCACTCGTTGATAAGTCGCGGCAATCGCCCGGTCGAAGACGGCTCGCTCGCTGGGCGCCAGTTCGTCGCCGAGCAGTACAGCCAGGACCGTGTGCAGGAACAGCGCACGGCGCATCAGGGCATCTTTGGGCGCGGTGCGGCGTCCGTCGGAGCCGGTGTGGACGGGCAGGTCGAAGGGGTTGACCCGAACGTCGTCGGCTCCGAGATGGATGTACGTGCCGCCCACAGCCTGGGCGAGGCGGGCGTACTCGTCCTCGGGGTCGATGACGTGGACCTCGATCCCGCGATAGAGCGAGCGCAGCAACTCCAGTTTGACCAGGTAGCTCTTGCCCGCGCCGGACCGCCCGAGGATCACGCTGTTGTGGTTGTCCAGGGCGAAGCGGTCCCAGTGCACCAGCCCTTGCGAGCCGATGTTGTAGCCGTACAGCACACCCGAGGGCGCGGTGACCGAGGTGGGGTCGGGCGGGGGCAGGTCGGGGCTGGTGAAGGGGAACGCTGCCGAGAGCGCCGCGGTGTCGAAGGTGCGACGCATCTTCACCAGGTCCAGGCCCATCGGCAGGCAGGTCACCCAACCCTGGAGACTGCGGTACGTGGTTGGTTTGGCGTCCAGCAACAGGCTGGCAGCCAGCGAGCGTACCGCGGCCACCTCGTCGATCAGGGTGTCGTGGCTGGCGGCGTGGACGGTCAGGTACAGGCCGAGTCGGAAAAGCTTGCCCTCGCCCCGGGCGACGCGGGCGGAGAGATCGTAGGCGTCTTCGGTCGCCGCCTCGACCTGAGGGTCCAGGAGCCGGCCGTGCTCCTGCGTGTAACGACGGCCGGACTCCATCTTGGCCAGCTGACGCTTGAGCCGACTGGCTGCAGTAACAGGATCGATCGGCTCGACGTGCAGGCTGATGTCCACCCGCCCGGGGTAGGTCACCAGGGGCTGGAGCCAGCCCGGGTACACCTCGCGGGGATAGCCGGTTACGGCGAAGGAGGCCACCCACTCGTCGCCGACCTCCAGATGGCGGGGGGCGATTGCCAGCGCGTCCGGGGTGAATGCTCCGGCATCACCCGCGGCTGCTCCTGCTCCTGCTCGTGCCTGAGGCCGCAGAGGTATCCCTGGTCGCTTCACGCCGAGCCCCGACCTTCGAAGCGAGCGTGCGATGAACCCTCTACGTCCTCCTCGCCGACAGTCGCCGTGGTGATGACATCGTCGGCCCCGGCGAGTGCGGAGGACGGCGGCACCATGCAGTCGGGGTTGCAGGCGGAGGCCAGGACGGCGGTGGCCCGCCCTGGATCCAGGGGGGTCACGATGACGCCAATGGGCCCCAGGAGTTCGCCTGCCTCGCCAAGCCGACGCGCCAGCCGGGCCTCAGCAGCACGCCGTGTCACGTCGCTGGCCGGAGCCGGCTGGTGGACGAGTTTACGCCGGGTGAGCGCGGCCAGCGGTGAGGCTCCGCCGAGCCCGTCTACCGGGGCAGTCGCGCCGAGGGGCTCGCGCAGGACGAGCAGGACCTGGCGCCGGAGCAGATCAGTGGTTCGGCCCAGGTGATGCAGGTAGTCGGCGTGTTCGCGGGCCGCGGCTTCCAGGGCGGGGTGCGGCAGGGAAGGGGCACGCTCGTGCAATTCGGAGATCTGTGAAGACAGATCCAGGCGTTCGGCACGGACGAGGATCTGAACAGGAGCGGTGAGCGAGTGCAGATACCGGCCGAATGCGGTGACCAAGGCATCCTGTTCGACGGGAGTGCGCAGCGCGAAGTTGACGGTGCTGCATATCGCCACCGCCGCCACCCCGTCCGCGCCCAGGTCGATCACACCCGCCGCCGTGACGCCCTCGGCCGGCAATCGCAATGCGGCGGGGGCGACAGTGACGGCCTGTTGCTCGTTGTCCATGGCCGCCCGCTCATACAGCCAGGCCGGGGCGGAGTGGATGCCCTCCGGGGCGGTCACCTGATAGCGAGGAGCCATGCGTTGGCGAAGGGCGGCGAGCATCAGGCGGTCCAGAGGCAACCCGTCGCGTCGGCCCAAGGCGACAAGGACTCCTGTGGCCGAGAGGGGGACAGCGGGGATCAGGAAGACCGGTAGCGGCACGAAGGCACGGCTTACAGACCAACCTCCGTACAGCACGAGGCCGGTGACGGCCAGGATCATCAGCTGGTGGGCGGTCAGGCCGGCCAGAACGGTGTCCTCGCGGTCGATGTCGGCGGGAATGCGCACGGTCTGCGTCATGACGCTTCACCTCCTGGATAGGTGCCGCTGGCTCGATTCTTGGGAAGAGCGTTCCTGGGTGGCGGTGAGCGGAAGACGGACGGGGGCGGGGCGCTACCACTGCGACGCGGTCGTACCGGGACGGGCTCGGGTACTGGTGGGCGGAATACGGCAGGCGCTGGGGGAGTGGCGGCACGACGCGGTGGGGTCCGGGGCTGGGGAGTGGGTTCTTGAAAGCGCGGCTGGCTCGGAGCTGGAGGCCGTCCTGAGGGCCGGGGAGTCCGGGGGGAGATCGATGGGCGGAACACCGGCTGGCCGGGAGGATGGGGTGGCCGTGTTCGTGATCGAGGCGGTGGTGGTGAGGGAGCGTCAGCGCCGGGGGCGCTGGGGGCCCGGAACTCCGGCATCGGCGGGGGGCCGGCTGCCGGGATGGGCGGACGGCTCGCCTGGGTCGGCTCGGGAATGGGCGAGAGGAACTGTGGCTGCCCGGGTGGTTGCCGTCGGGTGCTGTTGGGCTGGCCCGCTGTTGTGGGAGAGGGGCTGGCACTTGTGCGGCGGGCTGGGTTGCCCGGCGATGGTCCAGAGCCGTTGGGGTGCGGCGACCATGTCGCTCCGCCCGGGCCCGGAGAGGGCGGTGGCGTGCGGCGCCCGCCGACGCGCGAAGCGCTCCCCACCCCGTGCCCGCCTCGAAGGAATCCGAGGGTCTTGTACATGGCGTAAGCGCGAACCGTGCTGCCGACGAACGAGCGGCCGTGGCTGAAGCGGATCGATCCCAGGATCCAGAACGGGATCTTGAAGACGATGTACATCAACGCCAACGTGATGAGCACGTTGACCAGTCCGTTGTTGGTGAGTCCGAACAGCCCGGTCGGGCCGAACCCACCGGGGGTGAGGAACACCCGGACGCCCGTGATGAGGGCGAGGGATTGCGCGACCTGGATGACCAGAACTCCACCGAAAGCCTTCCACCACCACCGCGCGATGCCGTCGGTCTGCGGCAGGGCGTGGCAGATCAGGGCCAGCGGGGCGGCGACGACCAGAATCACGGTCAGCGCCACCCGGACTACGAAGGTCATAAGTACGGCGACCAGGACGACGATGACGACTACCCACATCAGGACCCCGAAGAGGTTTCCGCTGTCGGACTGGAAGGAGCTCAGTACGAAGTCGCGCAGTGCGGGGCCGGCGGTATCGGCGTCGACGCCCGTGCCGGTGGCGGTACGGGAAAGCGCGTTGGCAAGATCGACGGCCTTGCCCGCAAGGAACAACGACAGTCCGGCGGCGAGGAAACCCAGTGGGATCCGCGGCCCGATCTCCTTGATCGAATAGCGGGTTTGTACACTCTCGTGGCTCATCACCACCACTCCGGCGATCGTGACCAGCAGGACGTAGCCAGCGAGGGCGATCTGCCAAGAGTTGGTCCACAGCGCGCCGACGCGCGGCATGGATGTGGGGTTCGGCGTGGTCAGCAAGGTGTTGCTGATCAGTTCCAACAGCGGATTGAGCGCGAACTTGATCACCGATTTGAAGAATCCAGTGATCGCGCTGCTGATGCCCTTGGCGATCCATCCGGCCACACCGCCCGTACCGTCGCCGTCGGGGACCTCGGCCGGGGGAATGGTTCCCGCGGTCGGGATTGGGGAGGCCGTGAGGCTGGGCTGAGGGATGCAGTCGGGTCCCGAGCAGGACGGCACGGGCGCTGATGGCGTCGGCGCGGGATCGGCGGTCGAGGTTGCGGTTGGTGCTGGTCCCGGTGTCGGACTTGGATCGGCGTAGGCGGAGAACACCGATGTCAGAACGGTGAGGAGGACGAAGCAGATCAGGAAGGTACGGCGCCAACGGAGCCTTCGTCCTGAGGAGTTGGTACGAGGCGAGCTCGATGTTCCCGCGTTCCCTGCATCGGCCTGGCGTCGTATTGCCGTTACGGAAAGCGGTCGGGACACAGCCTCCGGAGCTGGGAGCGAGAACATCAGGTCCCCACGATCCCTTTGAGGATCTCGACCACGAGTGGAGCCAGGGCGGCGAGTGCATAGCCCCAACCGGCGCTCTTGAAGGCCGTCTTGGCCTTCTCCACCTCGCCGGGGTCGCCTCCGGCCAGGATGTAGCGGACGCCGCCGACGGACAGGAACACGGTGGCGAGACCAGCCAGAATGCCCATGATCCAGTTGCGGATGTTGTTCAGCACATCGTTGACCGAGTTCGCCAAGCCGAGAACTTGAGCCGTCTCGGTGGCGTGCGCCGAGGTGATGACGACAGCGAGCACCAGCGTGGTCAGACCGGCCAATATCAACGTCCGGCACAGCCAGTCAGCGCGAGAAAGGTGCCTGCGGTCGTCGGCAGCGGTGTGACTACGGGAGCGTTGGCGGGGGATCAGACGCATCGGGGCACCTCCGAAGAGACACGGGACACGAGGGTGAGTTCGGATCCCCCGCTCCCAAGAAGGCCGGATTCCGATACGGGTTTGGACAATGCCTCACTGAACTCCCGATCCGACGGGCGTGGAGGGCATCGGTCCGCGGCGGTGACGCGTGGTGACCGACGGTTGGGCCGGGAGAGCCTGGTCGGGTGACTCAGTTCGTGGGCGACGTGCGACGCGACAGGATCGTCCGGGTCCGTCGTTGAAGCCTGATCATGCAGGAAGTTCACGAGACGTCGCTCGGCACGCCGACGCGCCTTGTAGGCCGCGGCGGCGGTCATCCCGTGGCGGTCGGCCCAGTCCGGGACGCGGGTCTCCTCCAGTCGGGTCGTACCGATGAGGTCTGCCTCAGTCCGATTCAGGACCGATTCACGGACCGCCCGCGCCAGCACGAGGTCCGGGTGACCCCACGGCGGCCTCGGTGGCGTCGATCGGAACTCGCCGTTCACGGGCATGGGCGCGTCCAGGGCCTCGGACAAGGCGGCGAACCCGGCGCGGTATGCAGCCCAGCGCAGCCGGACCAGGATGCGCGGCCGGTCGAGGTCGATGGTGGTCAGCGCTCCGAGGAATCCGGAGAGTACTTCCGCCTGGAGGTCGAAAGTGTCGCCGGGGAAGCGGGCTGCCAGCCAGCGAGTCACTGATGACAACGCAGGCAGGGCCATCCCAGCGCAGGCCAGCGTCCACGTCGCACCGTGCGCGCGAGACTGCTCTACGAGATGTGCCCACACCTCGTCCCGCGTTTTACGGGGGCAGCGGCGCCGCAGCATTCGATCCCGCAGCTCGTCCAGCGGGATGTGCCGGTTGGGCAGCCCCGCGTACCGCCGGCAGTCCACGCTCAGCGGCTGCGGGCCTGTGACCAAGAGGGTGAAGCACTCTCGCGCGGTGTCCAGGGGCAACGCTTCGCGGGCGGTAGGGGCGTCGTGGTCGTGATGCCTGTCCGACATGTCGGCGACTCCTTCAGGAGGCGGAAGTAAAGACGCCTCAAGGAATCCAGGTAGCCGACAAGAAAAGGACAACGGGATGCCGCTAATTCCTCCGCAGGGCTTTAAATGGCTGCCAAGGGAGGCTTGAAAACATCTACCCTATGCGGCTTTAGCTTCTAGTTTAGTAGCGACTTGGTCGTGGCTCATAAGCTATTGACCTGCGGGTTTAGGTCCGCCGTAAGGCCTATTTAGGCAACCTCAGCTGTGAAGCCTCTCGGTTGGGAATCAGCTGCTGGAGGGATCCAGCAGCCCAATGTGATCGACTTGAGGGAGACCGTGGCGCGGATCTCGTGATGCCGTGTCCAAAACCGCCCTGGTTCCCGGTCTTTTGCGGTGACAGCGCACCTCTCACAACATCACCGCGACCGGGAGAGTGGACATGGCGCCGGACCGCCTGCAAGTCACTTGCCGCACCCGACGATGTACGAGCTCCGTATGGTCGGTCGCTCAGCGGGCGAGCCATCCTGACCCCACACTTCGCGGGAGCGGTGTGGACGAGCGAACCATGGACGGACTGCTGCCCGCTCTGGTCGAGGCCGCCGGGACCGTAAGCCGACTTGGTCGGACCGCGGCAGCCAGCGTGAGTGCGTCTGACACCACCACCCGCACCACCCAGAACGCTTCGTGGTTCGTATGCCAGTCGGTGTTGCGACTCCTCGGCAAGTCGGACTCTCGCGCGCCGACTCACTCCGGTCCGATTCAGCCTCGACCCGGACTTGTCGCGGTCGCCTCGGACTCCTACGACGCCGACATTGCTCCCGTCGACCCGTTGTACGCGGACGAGGCATCGAATCTGCCGGGGAACCTACTGCTGGCATCGTGTGGTCTCTTCGGCTTCATCACGGACGGTGACCGATTGGGGAGCCACTTCATCGGCCTGCTTGGCTCCGTGGCCTGCACCGTTTGTAGTGCGTCCCCCGGGGCCGCGCTGCGGCTACCGCGGCCTCGTTTGGTCAACCGTCCACGCCGTCATGCCTTGCTGCGGGAGGCGGCGTGAATGAGCGACTGACCACGGCGCCGGATCCCGGCTCCGGAGCGAGCGATACACCCAACTTCCCTCTCGCGCATGCCGTGAGCGCTCTGACAGCTGCCTGTCGGGCGGGGATTGGAAGCCTCCGATGACGAAGTCTCCGCGAACCGAGCGTTGGCTGACAGCACAGGAGACGGCGGACCGCCTCCGTGTGAAACGCAAGACGCTCTACAACTGGGCCAGCACCTGGGATGTGGAGCACCGCGGTCCTCAGCCGTATCGCATGGGCAACAGGGCGCTGCGTTATCGGGAGTCGGACGTGGCGGAGCTGATCGACTGCTCGCCGCGCACTGCTTGAGGTAGGGCGAGCTGAGAATAAGGAGGTATAGGAATTGGCCAAGGAGGAGGTGTACGACCGTTGGCACAAGGCTCGTCCGGACGAAGGTGAACGGGAGTGCGCCGAACACCCCGGCTTGGTTCCAAGTGCTGAACATGGGATCGAAAGCCGCTGGCAGGCTCGCTGGCGCGACAAGGACGGTAGGCAGCGGTCCAAGAACTTTCCGAAGAACAGGAAGACGGCTGCCATCGCTTACCAGCGCAGTCAGCGAGCGGCCGTTGAGGAGGGACGCGACCCGCTCCTGCATCGCAGGCAAAAAAGAGCATGTATGGTGCCGACGATCGCTGAGTACGTCGAGATTTTCCTCGCTGAGCACGAGGCGCGAAGGAACACGATGGAGGGGTACGGCTACCGCCTGCGCTTACACGTCGTACCGCGTTTGGGTGAACGACCGATCGCCGAGGTCCGACGGCCCGAGTATAAGAAGTTCTTCGCGACACTGCGAGCGGACGGGATGCCCGACGCCTATCGGTTGCAGGTGAAGAAGGCACTGTCTTCTCTGCTTTCTGCGGCACTTGACGATCCGGACTTCGGCCACGTGATGCCAGGAAATCAGGTGATCGGGATCAAGTTGCCTTCAGGGCAAAGGCAGAAGGCAAGGCTGAGCTGGGAGCACGTGGTTGCTTTGGCCGAGCACATCGACCCAGCTTTCGAAATGCTTATCTGGTACGGGGCCCTCCAAGGGCTGCGCAGCATGGAAGCCTGTGCGGTACGCACAACAGACATGAAGAGCAGCCTCGGAAAGCAGGAGGTGGTGGAGCAGCGCCAGCGTGGTGAGCCGGCTCCACTCAAGACGGCGCACAGTTACGCGGTAGTCCCTGCCGGGGCGTTCCTCATGGAGAAGTACGCGGCGCACATGGCGCGTCGGACCGCGCCACCCTCTGACAGTGCGCTGCGCCATCGCAGAAGGAGCGGTTGGACTCCGCGTCCTGAGGAGTACGACCAACTCGTCACTGTGACCCGGCGCGGGACGCCGCTGCGCAGGAACACGCTGT
The DNA here is from genome assembly GCF_040644055.1 of Streptomyces sp. NPDC047043. NCBI lineage: Bacteria > Bacillati > Actinomycetota > Actinomycetes > Kitasatosporales > Streptomycetaceae > Streptomyces > Streptomyces sp. NPDC047043. Next base: position 8,830 of record NZ_JBEYVO010000044.1, on the reverse strand, counting down.
CTGAGGCGTTCAATCGAGCGAAGAGGCAAGCTCGCGCCAACGGGGTGAAGATCCCTTCCTCGGCTACGTTCCGGGACCTGAGGGATTTCATGGACGCCGTTCTGATCGCTGCTGGGGTGCCGCCCCGGAGTGTCCAGGCTCGGATGAGGCACGGCACGCTCGCGGAGACTCTGGACACGTACGGCTTCGCTCTGGAGGTGGACTGGGAGAACGCCCCGGCGTCCTTCGAGGAGTTGTTTGGGTTCCCGGCGCCTCCCAGGTTGCCTGCGGAGGCGTTGGTTCCTCGTTCGGAGCGGATCGCGCGAAGAGTAAATGAGACAGAGGGAAGGGGGCGTCGCACACGCAAGCGGGGCTCAGCAGTGACTGCCACTGAACAGAAGGGAAGGGGGAAGTCATGATCTCCAAAGCCGTCCTGCACGTAGACAGCGCGTCGCAATCGACTGCCGAAAATGTGCATGAAATGTGCGACAGGTGCTGTCCGACCAGGCTGTTGTGCAGGTCAGGCAGGAGGTACTCGTGGCCAGTGACATTCCCGCCAGGACGGTTCGTTCGTGCCGGTGACGGCCTGGGGCTGAGCAGCGCCCGAACGCTGCCCCCGGAGCAACTAGTGGGAGGCGCCATGGCCGTGCGTCGCCGCGACGACCGCGGTCAGAAGCGCGTCCCGCTTGGCTGCCAGTGCCCTGATGTCACGGGGATCTGCAGTCGACGACAGGTTCTCGACGAGTCTTGCCGCCGTCGCCTCGTCCAGGTGAGGTGTGCCGAGGTCGTCCCACCCCGGGTCTTCGAGGGCACTCACATCGTCAGCATAACCGCGCGGGCATGACAGCCCGGGATGCCCGGGTGGCACTCGGTCACGCCCGCGGAGGTGGTGTGCGGCGGGTCGGATCACGCGGTGGCGGGCGGGTCGGTGACCAGGTCGTCCGCATGTTCGCCGGTGACCAGGAAGACGACTCGGCGGGCGATGGACACGGCGTGGTCGGCGAAGCGTTCGTAGTAGCGGCCGACCAGGGTGACGTCGACGGCCGTCTCCACCCCGTGATGCCAGCGGTCGTCCAACAGATGCTGGAAGATCATGCGGTGCAGCTCGTCCATCCGGTCGTCGTCGCTCTCCAACTGCAGCGCGGCGTCGATGTCGTGGGTGATGAGCACCTCGGCCGCCTGCGCCATCAGCCGCTGGGCGAGCTGGCCCATCTCCAGGATCGTGCGGCGCAGATCCCGTGGCACGGCGTGCTGGGGATGCCGCCGCCGGGCCACACCGGCCACATGCTGGGCCAGCACCCCGCAGCGCTCGAGCTCCGCACTCATCCGCAGGGAGGTGACCACCACCCGCAGCTCGGTGGCGACCGGCTGCTGGCGAGCCAGCACGGCGATCGCCTGGCTCTCCAGATCCCGCTGCATTTCCTCGACCCGCTCCTCGATGGAGATCACGCTCTCCGCGAGCGGAAGGTCGGCGTCCAGCAGGGCGCTGGTCGCGCGGCCCATGGCCGAACCGACCAGGGCGGCCATGTCCACCAGGGCCTCGCTGATCGCCTCCAGATCCTTGTGGTACGCCTCCCGCATCCGTCCTCACCCTCTCGTCCCCGGTCTGCCTGCACCAGATGCCAGATTCGCACACGGCGGTGGCCGGGCGTCCACCGGTGGGCGCTTCAGCGTTCGAGACCGCAGCCGGTGACGATCTCGGCCCGCCGGAGCCGCGTCGAAGAGGTCAGGCTGCCGAGTTCGCCGCAGTTCCGGAGACCGGCTTGATGTGGGCGAAGGCGCTGCGGGCGTTCCAGGTGGGAAACGCCCGGACCAGCCACGAGGGGCCGTGGAGCTGGATGCGGCGGTCGCGGACGGCGGCGGCCCAGGTCTGCCGGCCGGCGTGCCATTTGACGAAGGCTTCGGCCTCCGCCGTGATGTAGAGGTCCTCGTCGAGGCCGGGGTACGTCCTGCAGATCTCGGTCTCTCCGTGCTCGATCAGCAGCCAGTACCGCTCGGGGCGCGGTCGGCCGGTGAAATCGAAGCGGATCACGACGCGTTGCTCCGGGAGCCGGTCCCGGCGGAGCATGTTGCACATCGACCAGAGCGCCACAAAGGGATCGAGGTGCTCGGGGGCGATCTCGAGCCAGGCGGCACCCCACTCGCCGAGCGACACACAGACCTTGAAGAGGTCGTGACCGGCGGGTGTGAGCTCGTAATGGCGTCCGCGTCCGTCGGGCTTGGGTGCCGACTCGACGATGCCGAGCCGTTCGAGCTGTTTGAGCCGCCCGGAGAGCAGGGTGCGGGAGAGCCCGGGCGCGCCCTGGAGGATCTCACCGAAGCTTCCGCAGCCCAGATACAGGTTGCGGATGATCAGCGGCGTCCAGCGCTCGGCGAAGATCTCGGCGCCGCGGGCGATGGGGCAGTACTGGCCATAGCTCCGCACGACACCAGTCTCCCACCGCTGCCCGCGGTGCCGTGGTCCAGATTCTTGACTTCACGGCCACGGGCCCCGGTGATGCGATGGATGGCGAGCGAGGAGGCGATCGCCATGAAGATCAACGGGTTCCGGGGCCGGCTGATCACCGCTGACCACGCCGACTACGACACCGCCCGAGCGGTGTGGAACGGCGCCGTCGACCGGCGCCCCCGGCTGATCGCCCGATGCGGCGGGAGCGCCGACGTGGCCGCGGCCGTGCGCTTCGCCCGCGACCACGACCTGGAGATCGCCGTACGGGGCGGGGGTCACAACGTGGCCGGCACCGCGGTGTGCGAGGACGGGATCGTGATCGACCTTTCGGCGATGCGGGCCGTGCGGGTCGACCCCGCAGGCCGCACCGCCCGGGTGCAGGGTGGTGCGCTGTGGGGCGACGTCGACCACACCACGCAGGCCCACGCGCTGGCCACCACCGGCGGCATCGTGAGCCACACCGGCGTCGCCGGGCTCACCCTCGGCGGCGGCATCGGCTTCCTCATGCGCGCCCATGGGCTCACCGTCGACAACCTCCTGGCCGCCGAGGTGGTGACCGCCGAGGGCGACGTCGTCCGGGCGTCCGCCGACGAACACCCCGATCTGTTCTGGGCACTGCGAGGCGGCGGCGGCAACTTCGGCGTCGTCAGCTCGTTCCGCTTCGCTCTGCATCCCGTCGGCCCGACCGTGCTGGCCGGTCCCATCTTCTGGGCCGCCGACGACACCACCGAAGTGCTGCGCTTCTACCGGGACTTCGCCGCCGAGGCACCCGACGAGCTCGGCACCGTCGTCCGGCTCGGCACCGTCCCCCCACTGCCGGCCATCCCCGCGGAGCTGCACTGGCGGCCTGCCGTCGCCGTCATCTGCTGCTACGCCGGCGCCGTCGACGACGGCGAGCGGGCGGTGCGGGCCCTGCGGCGGTTCGGCACGCCGCTCGTGGACCTGCTCGCACCCACCCGGTACGCCGCCTTCCAGGCCGCCACCGACGACACCGTCCTGCACGGGTGGCACTACTACTGGAAGTCCACCAACCTCGCCGGCCTCTCCGACGACACCATCGCCGTCATCACCGACCACGCCTACGCGGCCCGCTCGCCGCGGTCGTACTCGGCGATGTTCCACATGGGCGGCGCCGTCGCCCGCGTCCCCCAGGACGCCACCGCCTACGCCGGTCGCGAGGTGGCCCACAACATCATCATCGACGGCGTGTGGCTCCCTGCCGAGTCCGGCAAGCACGCCGCCGCCGAGACCGCCTGGGCGCGGCGATTCCTCCAGGCCCTCCAACCGCACCGCGCCACCGGCGTCTACGTCAACTTCCTCGACTCCGACGACGACACCGGCCGCGTCCGCGAAGCCTACGGCGATCGCACCTACCGGCGACTCGCCGAGGTCAAGGCCAAGTACGACCCCGACAACGCCTTCCACCACAACAAGAACATCGGCCCCGGTTGAGCAGGGCCAGAAGGTGCTCGGGGGGACGGCGCACCGTCGCGGAGGGAAGCCCGCGAGCCGAACCGGTGCGCCGGACGCGTGACGTTTCCGTCCGGCAGGGCCGCAGCGGTCGTGCGCTCCGGCCGTGCGGTGGCTGAATGGGCCGCAGCAGCCGCCGACAGCATGTAAGGAGACCGGGCATGCCACGGGCCGAAGTGAACGGCGTCGAGCTCTTCTACGAGGTGGCCGGGGACGGCGATCCGCTGGTCCTGGTGCACGGGTCCTGGGGCGACCACCACAACTGGGCCCCGGTCCTCGACGCCCTCACGGCGAGGTTCCGGGTGCTGGTCTACGACCGGCGCGGGCACAGCCAGAGCGAGCGTCCGCCGGGGCAAGGGGCGCGATACGAGGACGAGGAGGACCTGGCGGCGCTCATGGAAACCCTGGGGCTCGCGCCGGCCTTCGTCGCGGGCAACTCCTTCGGCGCCTCGACCGTCCTCGGCCTGGCCGCCCGGCGCCCCGAACTCTTCCGGGGTCTTGTCGCCCACGAGCCTCCGCTGATGGGCATCGTGGCCGACGACCCCGCACTGCGGCCGCTGATGGCGGACACCGCAACGAAGATCGACTCCGTCCTCGGCCACCTGCGGGCCGACGAGACCCTCGCCGGAGCGCGGCAGTTCGTGGAGGAGGTCGCCTTCGGCCCCGGGGCCTGGGACCAGCTGCCGGAACAGCTGCGCCAGACGTTCCTCACCAACGCCCCCACCTTCCTGGACGAGCAGGCCGACCCGGAGTGGCCCAACCTCGACCTCGACAGCCTCTCGGGCTACACCGGACCCGCCCTGCTGACCAAGGGCACCAAGAGCCCGCCGTGGTTCGCCACGATCACCGCCCGGCTGTCCGGGGCGCTGCCGCAGGCGCAGACGTACACCTTCGAGGGAGCCGGCCACATCCCCCATGTCACCCACCCGGACGCCTACGCGCGCCGCGTGACCGGCTTCATCGAAGACAGCCGTCGCCACTCCTGACCGGTGAGCGGCCAGGGCGGCGCGGTCATCCCTCAGCTCTGCGATTCGATGATGTCGACCATCCACGGGATGCCGAACCGGTCCGTACACATGCCGAAGACGTCGCCCCACATCTGCTTCTCCATGGGTACGGACACCGTGCCGCCGGCGGACAGCTTCTCCCAGTAGCCGCGCAGCTCGGCCTCGTCGTCGCCGCTCAGGCTCACGGAGAAGTTGCTGCCGGGGGTGTGTTCCATGCCGGGCGGGGAGTCGGCGCCCATCAGCGTGAAGCCGCTGGGGGTCTCCAGCATGGCGTGCATGATCTTGTCCGCTTCCGGGGAGTCCGGCTTGCCGTATTCGCCATAGGTGTTGAGTGCGAGCGTGCCGCCGAAGACTTCCTTGTAGAACTCCATCGCCTGGCGGGCGTCGCCGGCGAAGCTGATGTACGGGTTGAGTCGCGAGGCCATTGCAATCCTTCCTGAACGGGCCAGGGGTCAGTTTCGGTCGGGGGTGTCGCCGGTGCGCTCCGCGAGCGTGTGGGCGACGAGGGCGTTGGCGTGGCCGTGGCCCAGTCCGTGTTCGGACTTCAGCCAGTTCACGAGCTCCATGTGTTTGGTCAGCGGCGAGGAGCGGATGAGGTCCTGCCATTCGGCGATCGGGCGGCCGTACTTCTTTTCGATGGAAGGGAAGTAGCTCGCGGGGCCTTTCACTGGGGCAGTCATGGCGGTGGTCTCCCGTCTGTGCCGGTGTCGTCCGCTGTAGGACCGACGGCGTCGTCCGAAGTCATCGGCGATCCGATGTGCGCTGCGTCACACGCGTGCCCTCCGGTTCGCCGCCTCACTTGGGCGGCAGACCCGCCGCGAAGGCCCGCCCCTCGGCGATCCAGGCGTCGAGCGTCTCGTCCTCCGCGACCGCGGCGCCGTCGACCACGATCCAGCCGCGCATCGGGCGGCCGGTCATGTCGAAGATCCGCGCCCCCGGCCGGGCGAGCGCCGCGTCCGTCGCCTCCGACCCGACCCGCACCATGAGGTCGTCTCCGGTGACGCCCACGGCCATGTTGCCGTGCAGCAGGAACGCGATCCCGCCGAACATCCGCTTCTCCGCGATCGCCGGATCCGCGCCCAGCCGCTCGCGGATCCGCTCGGCCAGCCCTTCGTCGTACGCCATCGCGTCTCACCCTCCTTCCACGAGTCGTGCTTCCAGATCGCGCAGGTCCTTGACGAGGTTGCCCCGCACCTGGCGGGCGAGCAGGGGTGCCGCCAGCCGGTAGAAGCCGCCGTCGCCGCCCCGGACGCGGATCCGGGCGAGGGTGCCGTCCGGGTGGCGGTCGAAGGTGTACGTGACATGCATGGGCATAGGGCCCGCCACCGAGATCATGTCCAGCAACCGGGGCGGGTCGTACGCGGCCACCTGCAGCACGTAGTCGATGCGCCGCCCCAGGAAGTACGCCGTGCGGGTGACCTCGGCCCCGACGCCGAAGCCCCCGCCCTCCGCCTCCCGGGTCAGCTCCGCCGTACGGATGCCCTGGGTCCTCCCCCATAGCCCTGAACGGGCATGGGAGGTGCCCCCGGGCGTCATGCCGCCAGTCCATCGCGTACGCGGCCACCCGCTCGGGCGGCAGCCGGACGACGCGCTCGGCCGTAACGTCGATCGTCATGCCTTCACCTTCCGCGCTCCCGGCCGAAGCCACCACCCGGTGCGCAGCAGATGGCCGAGGGGCCGCGCGCCGGCGCGCGCGGTGACGTTTCAGCGGTGATGACCGTTCTGCAGCGGGCGTGCTCGTGTTCAGTGCCGTCGGGTGTCCCGCCCATCATCCGCAGCATGGCCAGGCCGCCGGTGCGACGGAACCGTACGAGCAGGGTCGCGGCCGGCAACAGGAAGGCGATGGTGAGCCAGGTCGTGTCGTTCCAGGTGATGCCCTCGTCCGGGATCGTGGCGTCGGCCTGGTCGGGGATCAGCCCATGGACCCACCCCTTCGTGCGGTGCTTCGGGTGTCGGCTGAGGTCATGGAAGGTTCGTTTGTGTGAGGAATGCCTCGGGTGTGCCGCCGCGAAGCACCCTCAGGGTGCGCCGACCGGGCGCGTGGTCAGGGCAGCGCGCCCAGCATCTGGTCCATCGACGGATCCGACATCTGCAGGCCCGGCAGCAGCCAGTCCTGGAACGGGGCCAGCACGGCCAGCACGAGGAAGGCGACACCCACCGCCCAGCTGAGCCAGGGACCGCCCCGCCACAGCTTCTCCAGGAAGATCACCGCGGCCAGTCCCGCCATCGCCGCCACGTTCATCACGCCGAGCGGGATCAGGACGATCATCAGCCCCCAGCAGCAGCCGACGCAGTACAGCCCGTGGTGCGCGCCCACCCGCAGATCCTTCGCCCACGGCCGGAACCGCGCGTATCGCAGCAGCTGGAACATCGGGCTGCGGCAGTGCCGCAGGCAGACCCGCTTCAGCGGCCCGAACTGCTGAACTCCCGCGAGCAGGAAGGCGCCCGCTCCGATCCATCGGCCCGCCTCGGGGTGATCGTCGACCAAGTGTCCGGTCGCCGCCAGGGCCCCGTACACGATCAGCCCGAACCCGGCCCAGGCCAGCAGGTAACCGCCGACGAACTCCGTCAGGCGCAGCGCACGGACGCGGCCCGCGGTGCTGCGGTTGATCGCCTGCACCCAGGTCAGAGCCACGGGTGCCAGTGACGGCAGCATCATCGCCGCCATCATGACCACCCACAGCAGGAGGAAGAGCGGAAGCGCCAGGCCCATGGTGCCCGGCTCCATCCCCATGTCGCGCGCCTGCGCGGCCGTGAGCACCCATGCCAGAGCGGCGATCAGGGTCAGCAGGGACCAGCCGAGGGCCAGATCACGCCTCGGCAGCAGGACCCCCGGCCGGGTGGGCTCCGGCGGGGCCAGCCGGAGATACGGCATGACATGCCTCCCAAGGAAGCCCGCCGCCGCGGTGGGTGGCTGCGGCGAGCACTCCGAAGACATCTCCAGCAGAGCACAGAATCGAAGGCTTCAAAAGCGCAGGACCGGGAGACGGGGCGCGGCCCGCACGGCAGCGGAGCGGTGCCCCGTTCGTGGATGCGAGCACACCGACCCGTGTGCCGCCGTCTTCCGCGACGAGCAGCAGCGCGCCGCGCTCGGCGCGCTCTTCGGTGGGCAGGCCGGTGGCCGGCCGCAGCAGTTCGTCGAGGACTTCCGACCCGAGATGCGCGGCATGGACACCGCTCCGAGCACCGGCGAGGTCGACGAGGACCCGGGGCGTGGCGCGCCGAAGTCCCCGGCCGGGCGACCGCCCGTGCCGAGGCCCTCACCGGTCCCACCGCGCCGGAGGGGGCGCGGGTCCAGCTCCACAACGCCCCCGGTGCCGAGATCGGCCCGGGACAGATTGCCACCTGGGGCCGGGCCATCACCGACCGGGCCGACGCCTTCGGCTCAGCTGGAGCCGCAGTGGCAAGTCCAGTTGGTACTGCCCCTTCGACTGGAGCGGTCCCGACTGAGGTGCGATCGGCCGGCGCTTTGTCGCCAGCTGTCTCCGCCCGGTCTATGTCGTCGACCGGGCAGGGAACAGCGTGGCGGCGGCGATCAGTATTGCTCGGTCTCCATGAAGCCCGCGTCCGCGTCGTTGTTCGTGCCGAAGGTTTCGGCGGCGGCGGGCGGGTTGAATCCGGGCGGGCTGTCCTTCAGGGCCAGGCCCATGCCGGCCAGCTTTTCCTTGACCTCATCGATGGACTTCGCACCGAAGTTGCGGATGTCCAGCAGGTCGGCCTCGGAGCGCGCGACGAGTTCACCCACGGAGTGGACGCCCTCACGCTTGAGGCAGTTGTAGGAGCGGACGGTGAGGTCGAGGTCCTCGATCGGCAGCACGAGGTCGGCGGCGAGGGCGGCGTCCGTGGGGGACGGGCCCATGTCGATGCCCTCGGCGTCGATGTTGAGCTCGCGGGCCAGACCGAACAGCTCGACCAGGGTCTTGCC
>NZ_JBEYVO010000043.1:0-104288 GCF_040644055.1 Streptomyces sp. NPDC047043 | reverse complement strand
TGGCGGGGGTGTTTGGGGGGGGGGGGGGGGGGGGGGGGGGGGGGGGGGGGGGGGGGCGCCCCCCCCCCCCCCCGCGGCCGGTGACGGGTCCCGCTCCGCGCGCCCCCGTCCCGCCATCCGCCGGCCGGCGTCCACCGGAGGCCGCGGCCCCGGGGCGACGGGCGTGACGGGCCGCAGCAGCGGCGCCTCGGCGCGGACCGGCGAGGCCGGACGTGGAGCCGGGTCGAACGGGCCCCGCTCCGTGCGTACGACGGTGCGCTCCCGTTCCGTGTGCGTACGGGTCTCGGCGACCGCCGGGCGCGGTGCGTCCGGCGGCGGTACGGCCGCCGGCGCGGTGGCCGGCCACAGCAGCGCGTCCTCGTCCGGTGCCGGTGCGGCGGCCCGTACCGCCTCGACCCGCTCGAACGGGCCGGGCAGCCGGGGCCGTACCCGCGCCGCGGCCGGTCTCGGGGCGGCGTGCCGTGCCAGCAGCCGATCGAAGAAGTCGGGGCCGTCCGGCGCACCCTGGGTGTCAGACATCGGCACACAGCTCCAGGTAGTAGCGGCGCCGCGTCGGGCTGAGCGCCAGGATCTCCGGCTCGGTCCAGCCGTAGGCGGTGGCGAGCAGATGGACGTCGAGCAGTACGTCCCGTGCCCAGGCGTCCAGTTCGGTCCACAGGTAGGAGGCGATGTCGAGTTCGGATCGGGTGGCCTCGCCGCACTCGGGGCAGGCGACGTTGAGCGCCAGGTCGGCACCCGGGTCGGCGGCCTCGACGGCTTCGGCGATCCGGCGCTGCACCGGCGCGGGCAACTCCCCCGCCGGTACGGCCGTCCCGTGGTGCACGGCCGAGACCAGGCACCGGGCGAGCAGCGCGGCACGCGGGTGCGCCGAACGGGCCGCGGTCTGCAGGTCGGCGACCCCGGGCAGCCTGAACTCGACGTCCCAGCCGTCCTGTTGCACCCGCACGACAGACTCACCCGAAGAGCCCACCGACCCCGCGAGCTCCCCGGCGTCCAGGTCGAACTCCATGTCCGCCCCGCACGCGGCGCACTCCAGCCGCACCTGCATCCGCTCGCCGAACAGCGCCCGGCGCAGCGCGAACAGGTCCGCCTCGCGCTCGCCCACCGGAAGCTGCGGCAGCCTCCCGGTGTCGACCTCCGGACGCGCCGTGCGGTGCAGCAGCAGCGCCCGGCCGACCGGCGGCTCGCCGAGCCCCGCCTCCCAGGCGGCCAGCAGTTCGGCCGCCCCGGTGATCGCCATGCCCCTCCCCGTTTCCCTCGGAGCCCGTGTCATATCCCCGGCCAGGCATCGCGCGCCCGGCCGGGGATATGACAGGGGCTCTCAACTACCAGCTGTTCATGCCGGGTTGAGGAACGACGGCTCCTCGGGCTCGGGCACCTCGTAGTCCCGCTCCCAGCCCTCGCACTCGAGCTTCAGCGACTGGATGGCCACCGCGTTGGCGTTGGCGTCCAGCTCGCCGAGGACCTGGTACTCGCTCGGCCAGGTCCGGTAGAGCTTGTGCGAGACAGCCACCTGGCCGGCCTCGTTGAGGACCTGGATGACGATGTCCTTGCGGAAGTCCGCGAGGGACACCTCCGAGCCGAGCCCCGCGCCGACCTGCCAGACCTTGTTGGCCCAGCGGTCGAACTCGGGGTCGTGGGTCACCCCGCGCTCGAGGGTGATGCCCTCGAACTCGGAGCGGCCCGGCGACTTGCGCGGGGAGGAGGGGTCGCCGCCGTGACGGTGCTTGACGACCTCCGTGGTCCGCTTCAGCGGACTGATCTTGCTGATGCCGGCGACCGTACGTCCGTCCCACAGGACCAGGAACTTGAAGTTCTTGTACGGGTCGAAGCGATGGGCGTTGACCGTGAACTCAGCCATCGATTTCCTTCAGCTCTCCGAGATTGACGGGCCGCTAGAGAGCGAACTGCCCGGACGTCTGCTGGATCTTGACGACCACGAACTCGGCCGGACGGACCGGCGCGATGCCCACGAGCACGTTGACGACGCCGTTTTCGACGTCCTCGTCGGTCGTGGTCTCGCTGTCGCACTTGACGAAGTACGCCTCGCGCGGGGTGCTGCCCTTGAAGGCCCCCTGGCGGAAGAGCGTGTGCAGGTACGAGGAGGCGGACAGCCGGATCTGCTGCCACAGGCTCTCGTCGTTGGGCTCGAACACGACCCACTGCAGGCCGCGTTGGAGGCTCTCCTCCACATGCAGCGCGAGCCGTCGCACCGGCACGTACTTCCACGCGCTGTCGAGGGCGTCGGAACCCTCCAGCGTGCGCGCGCCCCACACCAGCGGGCCGGTGAGCGGGAAGGTGCGCAGGCAGTTCACGCCGAGCGGGTTGAGCAGCCCCGTCTCACGGTCCGTCAGATCGACGGTGAGCGAGTGCACTCCGACGAGCTGCGCCTCCGTACCGGCCGGTGCCTTCCAGACACCGCGCTCGGAGTCGGTGCGCGCGATGACGCCGGCGACCGCGCCGGACGGCGGGAAGGCGCGCAGCCGCCCGGTGAGCGGGTCGGTGAGCTGGATGTGCGGGAAGTACAGGCCGGCGTGGTTGCCGCGCACGGGGTCGAAGGCGGACAGCCCGGCCCGTGCGGAGTCCACGCTCACCCAGGTGCTGGGCGCGTCGACCAGCAGGAAGATCCGCCGCTCCTCGCACAGCCGCTGGGCGGCCGACACGACGGTGAGCGCGTCCTCGGTCTTCTCGTACGAGGCGAGCTCCGGCAGCGAGAGCAGGTTGACGTCGGCCACCCCGCGCAGCGCCTGGATGCCGGTCTTGTCGGCCTCGGAGCCGATGAGGTCGCGCGGACCCGGCGCCGCGCCGTCCTCGCCGCCCTCCAGCGGGAACACCGGCGGGTTGACCGAGGCCTCCAGGCCCAGGTCGTTGGCGCACTCGCCGAGGAAGCGGACGACGTCCTCGGGGTCGGTGGAGCCCGCGACCACCTGGATGCGGCGGCCGAAGACGGTGACCTCGACGCCGGCGAAGGCATGCTTGCCGGGCGCGTCGGGCAGCGCCCGCAGCTTGCGCTCGAGCAGCAGCGCCAACTCGGCCACGGAGGACGGGGCTTCGCCGTCGCAGTCGGGGTCGTAGAGCTTGAACTCGCGCTCCACGTCGCCGATCTTCACCGTCAGGTCGACGGCGAGGTCGGGCAGTTCGTGCCCGAACGGCTTGGAGACGGTGCCGGACGGGTCGGGGCGGCCCTCGCCGACGACCTCGACGCGGATCAGCCGCGAGCCCGCGTTGATCACGGTCGGCGCGTAGTTGCCGCTGCCGGCGTCGGTGGACAGGCCGGTGAAGCTCTCGCGGGCGTCGCCCTTGGCGTCGTAGACCCGCAGGTTGAAGGTCTCGTCGGGGCAGGGCGTGTCGTAGTCGACGGCGACGCGCAGACCGTTGCCCCACACGCCGGGTTCCTTGGCGTGGACCTCGAGGACCCGGCTGGAGCTGTGGCCCTCGGTGGACTCCAGGACGACGCAGGCGGCCTTGCCGCTGCCCGCCTTGGCGACCCGGACGATCACGGCGACGGAGCCGCCGTTGCCGAAGAACTGGTGGACCGCGTAGGCGAGCGGGCTCTGCGCGCTCAGACCGCCGAAGCGCCGCTCGAAGTCGGCGAACCCGGTGACGCGCACCGGCTCGTTGAGCGGACCGCGCCGAGTGTGCCCCACGAAGGCGGTCACCGAGGTCGTCACGGCGGAGATGGTGCGGGTGCTGCTGGGAAGCTCTTCGACGTAGACGCCCGGATATGTCGGCCTCGCGGCGCTCACGGCATTCGTCGGCATTCCCCCTCCTATCCCTACTCAGGCACCGGTTGGCAGGCACCAAGAGGCGGCAGAGGGAGAGGTCTCGCTCACGGCACGCGGCAGTCCGCCGACACGCCCTGTTCGCGCCGGCCCGCGCACCCCGTATCAGTTCCCCCGTCAGTGCCCCGGACGGACGGCCGCCCGGGTCAAGCACACACGCTTGTGACTCCTGATGCTCAAGTGCTCAACCCACCTTGGGGAGTTGGGCGTTGCAGGAGCAAGGCAGGTTTACGCCAGTCCGAAAGGAGGTTCGATGAAGGAGGCCCAGTACGACCCGCACACGATGCGCACGTGTCGGAACAGCTGGTTCACAGATTCCACACAGCGCATGGTGCAGCAGAATGGACCCCATGTCCCGACGTACCTCGCAATCCCGGCGGCAGCACGGCTCCGCCCCAGTTCACAAGCCCTCCTGCCCTTGCGGTCTTGCGGAGACGTACGAAAGGTGCTGTGGCCGATTCCACCGGGGTGAGGCCACGGCCCCGACCGCCGAGACACTGATGCGTTCGCGCTACAGCGCTTTCGTGAAGCGCAACGAGGCGTATCTGCTGCGGACTTGGCACCCGCGGACCCGTCCCGCACAGGTCGACTTCGACCCCGGGATGCGCTGGACGGGCCTGGAGATCCTGGACACGGCCGACGGCACGGCCTTTCACGCCACCGGGACGGTGACGTTCCGGGCGTCCTTCAAGGGCGGTTCACTGCACGAGCGCAGCCGGTTCGAGCGGGTCGACGGGGCATGGGTGTACGTGGACGGGGAGTTCCTCACCGATTAGAGACGGCCGAGTTCCGCGTGGAGCCGGACGCAGGTGTCCGTGCCGCGGTGCAGGCGGGCGAGGGCGAAGCGCTCGTTCGGGGCGTGGATGCCGTCGTCGGGGAGGCCGAAGCCCAGGAGCAGGGTCTGGACGCCCGTCGTCGCGGCCAGGTCGCTCACGAAGGGGATCGAACCGCCCGAGGGCAGCAGCAGCGGTGCGCGGCCGAAGACGGGGGCGGCGGCCCGGCACGCGGCGGCGACCTCCGGACCGCCGAGGTCCAGGGCGTACGGCGGGCAGGCGGCCAGGACCGTCAGCCGGCCGCGGACGCGGTACGGGATGTGCTCGGCCAGGTGACCGCGCAGCGCTCGGACCACGCTGTCCGGTCGCTGGCCGGGGACCAGACGGATGCTCAGCTCGGCGGTGGCCCTGCGCGGGATCGCGGATCTGGCCGCCGCGCGGAGGGCCGTGACGACGAGGGCCGGGCGGACGGTGGCGCGCTCGAAGGCGGAGTGGCCGGGTTCGCCGTGTCCGAAGGGGACTCCGGCCGGGGCGAGGAGCTGCCGGTCGGTGGGTCCGTCGCGGGCGAGGCGGGCGCGGGCGGCGGGGCGCAGGGGCCGTACGCCGTCGTGGAAGCCGTCGATCGCGATGCGGCCGTCGGGCCGGTGCAGGCTCGCCACCAGGGCGCACAGGGCGCGGGCTGGTTCGGCCACGGCGCCGCCGAAGGCGCCCGCGTGCAGGTCGGTCGCGGGGCCGGTCGCCTCGATACGTACGGCGAGGGAGCCGCGCAGGCCGGTGACGAGGACGGGGGTGTGCGGGTCCCGCATCCGGGTGTCGGAGACGACGGCGAGGTCCGCGCTGAGGTGACGCGGGCGGCGGCGCAGGTCGTGCCGGAGCGTGGGACTGCCGATCTCCTCCTCCCCGTCGAGGACGACCCGCACATTCACGGGCGGCCCTCCGCTCGCCGACCAGGCCTCGATCGCCGCGAGTTGAGCGACGAGCTGCCCCTTGTCGTCGCTGGCGCCGCGCGCGTGCACGTACCCGTCGCGGACCACCGGACGGAACGGCTCGGTGGTCCAGGCGGTGCGGGGTCCGGCGGGCTGGACGTCATAATGGCCGTAGACGAGCACCACGGGGGCGCCCGGTCGCCGCATCCATTCGCCGGTCACGAGGGGCGCGACGCGGCCGGGGCGCACGGCGACCGAATCGAGCCCGATGCGCCGCAGGTGCCGGGCGAGGAGTGCGGCGCATCGGTGCATGTCGGCGCGGTGGGCAGGCGCGGCGCTGACGGTGGGGTACCGCAACAGCTCGCAGAGGAGGGCGAGCGTGCGGGGGCGCCGGGCGCGGGCGAGACGGAGGGCGGCGGCGGTGCGGTCCCGGCCGAAGGGTGGCGCGGGGCGGGCCGGGTCGACGCGCTCGCGGCCCGGGAGCTCGGCCGGGTCCGAGCAGCCGACGTCGGCATACTCCCGCCCGACGGACGGGACACCCCTCGAGCGGGCCGTGCGATCACCTCCTGACTGCGGACGGCACGCGGGCGGACCACGTCGATGCGCTCACCCCTGTGTGCCGGAAGACGCCCGTGCGGTCGGACTCCGTGCCCCGGGCGGGGGCTCGGCCCACCTCGGCGGGCCGAGCCGTGTCCCTGTATGCCCGGCGCACATGGTCCGTCCCGGCAGCACGGCCTCGGATCACACCCGCGCCCCGTTGAGCGGCGCGGGAACCCGGCCCCTCGTGCCCGCGCCCGGACCGCGGACCGCCGGAGGTGCCGGTGGGCGCGGGCGGGTGACGCGCTGGGCGCCGGCCACGGGAGCGGCGGAGCGGTCCCACGGCATGCCGCGGCGGTCCTCCTGGCGGACCGCGACGCCGAGCGACTGGGCGCTGGTGAGCCACTCCTCCGAGCTCTCGGCGATCTCCAGCAGCAGCGTCTCGAACTTCGCCCGCTGGGTCTGGAGGATGTGCGGCTGGGCGAGCCAGCGCATTACCTCACGGCCCGCGATGGCCATGCGCTGCCGGGGCGAGGTGACCAGACGCTCGCCGAAGTACTGGGCGAGCACGATCTCGACGACGTCCCAGGCGGTGTCGGCGCCGTACAGCCGCTTGATGTCGTCGGAGCCGAGGATCCGGTACGCCTCGTCGAGGAGCTGCATGACCTCGACGCGGAGCACGTTGACATGGCCGTACGAGGTGAACTTCAGGTTGTTGCGCAGATCCAGGCCGGCCCGGCGGACGACGGCGATGCTGCCGAAGCTCGGGTCGTACGCCCGCTCGCGCACCACGTCCGCGATCCGCTTGTCGCGGTGGAACAGGGCGACCTGGTTGACGAAGTGCTCGAACAGTCCGTGGAAGTCGCTGTTGGCGCGGGAGCCGGCCGGAACCGGAGCCCGGCCGTACCCGAACGCCCGCCGGTAGGCGGCCAGTCGGTCCCGCCGGGTGTAGCGCAGCACTTCACGCCGGTCGAACTGGTAGAGCGCATACGCGCCCGCGCCGCTCGACAGGTACACGGCGCCCGCGCGGAACAGCTCCTGGAGCTTCTGCACGGCGCGGAACACGCCGATCATCTCGTGCTGGTAGATGTAGTAGAGGTCGGCCATCGCCACGAGCCGCTCGGACGACACCGTCTCGTCGTACGGCTCGATGGCCTGCGGCAGCCGCGTCTTGCCGAGCGCGTCGGCGGCCTGCTCCCCGATGCCGACCAGCTGGGCGAGGCCCTTGTCCGGCGGCGGCTTCTGCTCCAGGTCCGCCTTGACCGCGGACTGCAGCAGGTCGTCGATCTGCTTGGTGAGCACGTCCGCCAGCTGCGGATCCGAGACTAGCTGCGCGGACAGCCGGTCGGTGACGGTCTCCCGGAGGGCCGCGATGCGGTCGAGGAAGGCCTGGTAGTCCTGTTCGTTCGCCATGGGTCTCCTCCGTCAGGTCGTCAGGGCCTCGACCGTGTTGCTGCGGATGCCGCCCGGGTTGATGAGGGTGACCACCCAGGTCAGGTCGTCGTCCGGGGGCAGCGGGTCGAAGGTCGCCACCGCGCGGCCGGGCCGGCCGGTGTTCACGGCGTCGCGCGAGAGGAGGACCGGCAGGTCCGGGTCCTCGACCGCGGAGAGTTCCGCCGTGGCGCCCGGCAGGAAGCCGCGCCCGACCAGGGTGACGTCCAGCTCACCGGATTCGCCGACGCTCACGTCGTTGACGAAGATGATGAACGGCGGCTCGGTCCGCTGCACCGCCCGGGCCAGCGACACCGTGTCGTCGAGCTGTTCCTCCAGCTCCTGCAGGGCGCGCCGCACGCGCGGCGTCCGCATGCCGTCCGGCAGCCGCTCTCCGCCCGGCATGGTGCCGTGCCGGGTGAGCTGCCGGGTGCGGTGCACCAGGTCGGCGAGCTGGGTGAGGACGCCGGTGATGGCTATCACCCCGTCCTTGCCGGCGTCCCGGATCAGCCTCGGCCCCTCTTCGGTGGCGACCCGGCTCACCCAGTCCAGCAGGTCCGACAGGAGGATCGACGGCGGTTTCGGCTCGGTGCCCCTGGCCGGGAACTCCAGCCTGATCGTCTGTCGCTGTGCCGCGTCGATGAAGACCGAGTCCAGGGTGAAGACCGTCTCCTCGACGGACTGCGCCACCACGTCCAGGCTGCGGGAGAGCCGGATGAGCACGGTGCCCAGCGAGGTGTCCGACGTGGTGTCGTCGAACAGCCTGCGGTAGCCGTCCCAGCCGGCCCTGAGGGCGAGGACATGGTCGACGACGATGCGGAAGTTGGTGACGATCCGCTCCTCGTCGAGGGTGCCCACCCGGCTGGTGGTCAGGCCGAACCGGTCGCGCAGCTGCAGCAGTTGACCGCCGATCGCGTCCGGGTTGAGGGCGCTGCCCGGCCCGATCAGCAGGGTGAACAGCTCGTCCACCCGCTGGATGCGCGGCCCGCCCTCGACGGCCAACTCGTCGACCAGCTCGCCGAGTTCGGCCCGGACGATGGTGCGGATCGCCTCGGTGTCCTGCGGGTCGGCGGCAGGGTCCAGCGGTGTGAGCCCGTCCAGCAGCGGAGTGATCTGCTCCAGGGCGTTCTTCGCCCGGTTGTAGATGCTCGCCTGTGCTCCGGTCAGCGCGCCCAGGTCGGCCTGGACGGCGTAGCCGCGCGGATGCCAGGTGAACTCCGTGTGCCCCTGTACGTCGCGCAGCTCGAAGGCGCCGTTCAACGCCGCCTGAAAACCTGAGGTGTTGGAGCCGGGGCGCCAGCCGAGCACGTCCCGCAGGGCGCCCTCGACGATCTGCCCGTAGCCGGCCGAGCGGTCCCCGCCGCCGGCGATCGGAGCACGTCCGCCACCGCCGATCTCCTCCGTCAGGACCGGGAAGGCGGACAGGTCGGAGAGTTCCCTCTTGATGGGTGACGGGTTCTTGTGGGAGTCGCTCCCGGACGGGCGTACGACGGTGAAGTCGACGACGGGCTCGGAACTCACCTTGACGGTGGCCCACTCCCCCGGTTCCCCGTCCTCACCGAGGACGCAGACCCGGTAGGTGCCCGCCGTACGGACGGAAATCCGGTAGCCACCGCTTCCGTCCGTCCTGGCGCTGCCGACCCGGACCTTCTCGTCCGCGCTGTAGAGCACCACGTTCATGCCCTCGACCGGATCGCCCGCCCGGTCGCGCACATGCCCCGTGACCGCGCGTTTCTCCGGGCCACGGAGGCCTCCCGGCGGCCCGCCGTCCGGGGCCGGGGCGAACCTGAAGTGCTCCGACAGGTCCTCCGCGGAACCGGGCGAGGCCCGCAGGGCGGTCCTTCGGTACTTCGGATCGACGGTGACCGGCCGGCCACCGCACCGCGCCCCGGACACGTCGACGACGGCGATTCCGACCATGCCCTCCTGGACCTGGTCGAAGAAGCAGAGGCCGGTGTCGTCGGTGCGCCGCCGCTCGGGCTGCAGGCCCTCCCGGCCGTCGGCCCGGGTCAGTTCGAAGACGACTCCGCTCACGGGCATGGCGTTCACCGCGGCCCTGATGACGAGACGGGCGTGCACGGCCCGGTACTCCACCGTCACGGGCCCCCCGTGTCCCACCTCGGCCTTCTTCAGGATCTCCAACGGCTGGTGCGCCTCGGTCGGGTGCGCCATGATCTCGATGCTCTCCTCCTTGCTGGCCACATGGATGTACCCGTCGGACCTGCTGGTGTACGAGGTGCCCTGCACGTCGACCGCCGCGCCCGGCACCGGTTGTCCGTCCCGCGTCTGGGCCCTGAGCGTGACGAGCCGTTCGCCGATGTCGGGGAGCAGCAGGGCCTGCACCTCCGTGCCGGTACCGGGCGGCACCACCAGTTCCGCGGGGTCGCCGTCGCCGAGGACGCGCAGTGCGGCGAACGCGGGCGGAGCGGTCCCCGGCTTGACGGCGACCGTGTAGGTGCCGGCCGGCAGCTTCTCGTACGCGACGAGCCCGTACTCGTCCGACGGACCCGCCTCGATCGGCGGCCGGTCGCCCGCGTCCTTGGCCCCGCCCTTCTTGCGGAGTTCGAGGAAGACACCCTCGGGCGTCGGCCAGGTGTCCGTTTCCGGCACCAGGCCCTCCTCCGCGCTGGGACCGAGGAAGACCTGGATCGTGAGCTTGGGCATCGTGCTCTCCTTCCTCTCCAGGTCAGCGGCCGGTGCCGGACGTGGAGCACGGGCTGGTCTGCGCGGCGATCTCCTGCCAGTAGGCGAGTGTCGCCGGAAGCACGTCGCTCCAGAGCGACTGCTGGCACGCCTGGACGCAGCGGACCACCTCGTCCGCCCAGGCGCCCGCCTCCCGGCCGTGTTCGCCGCCGAACGCGCCCAGTTCGGCGAGGCGTTCGGGCGCCGCGAGCTGTGCGACCAGGACGCGGCCCAGGAGGTTGACGTACGACTGACACAGGGCGACGGACGAGGCGTCGGCGCCGTGCAGGGCGGTGGCCGCGCGTTCCACCGCACCCGTGGTCTCCAGCACCGCGTTCCCCACGACGTCCACCAACACCACGTCCTGGCACCGGGGTTGGTCGGACACCGCGATCAGTTCCAGTTCGCGCGCGGTGTCGCGCAGGCGGTGCAGGGCCGCCGTGAGGGCTGCGTGCGCGGACTGGACGGTCACCGTCATCGCCTCGCCAGTTCCGTGTAGAAGTTGCGGGTGATCACGCCCGGGCGGGCGAGGCCGCGGTCGAGAGCGGATCGGGTGGCGCCGATCAGGAAGCGGGCCGGGATGATGCCGGGGTCGGTGCCGGCGGCGAGACGTTCGGCGGCCTCCAACTGCATCGCGTACTCCTTGGTGCCGAAGGGCAGCACCTGGGTGAGGCTGCGACGGCCGAGCTGCGGGAAGGGACGGAAGCAGAGCGCGTCGACGACCGCCGGGTGCGCGGCCTCGAAGGTGGCGACCAGCTCGCGGGGCAGGGTCCCGGCCCGCGGGTCCGGATAGATGGACGCCCACAGGCGGCCGTAGCGGTCGGCCTGCTCCGGAAAGCCCGTGCGGCGCAGCAGTTCGATCGAGATCCAGGCCCGGAACCAGGGCGTCGGGTGCGGGCCGAGCGGGCTGTACGTCAGCACGGTCCGCGGCGAGCGGCCGATCACGTCGAGCAGCGAGCCGACCACCGCGGGGCCGCCGAGCAGCAGGGCGCACAGGTCGGCGTAGATCTCACGGTTCCAGCGCACCCAGGTGCGGACCACGGCCGGCGGGCAGCCCTCGTCGAGAAGACGGCGTGCGATCGCGCGGGGTACCGCCGCGTCGAGTCCCAGGTCGCTCTGGAGGTTGTGGGAGACCTCGTGCAGGACGGCGCCCAGGGTCCAGGGGTTGACCAGGCGGTGGTAGGGGAGTTGGACCAGCGGGAACGGGTTGAGGCGGCGGCCGAGGCGGCGCAGCGGGATGCCGCGGCGGAAGGTCGCCGGAGAGAAGCCCGTGCGCATGAAGGAGAACGGGGGCGGGGCGGGCAGCGGCTTGGCCTCGCCCACGCCGAGATATGCGGCCTGGTAGCAGGACAGAGCGATGCGGTCGCAGGAGAGCAGGGCGTCGGCGAAGACGGACTGCCGCTGCCCGAAGAGCTCGAAGTAGAAGTCCCAGATCCGCTCGACCTCGCGGACCCAGTCGTGCGCCCGCTCCTTCGCGGCGAGCAGGCTCTGCAGCCGCCGGGTGTCCGGCCGCGCCGCGGCGCTGCGGGCCAGCCCCCGCACCTGCTCGCTCTGCCGCAGCAGTTCGGTGCGCAGCCGGCTCAACAGGGCGTTCACGGCCTGGAGATGACCGGCGGTGGGCGCCGCGGCCCCGGCACCGAACTCGCCCGGCCGGAAGGGCCGCAGGGCGGCCGCATGCCGGGTGACGTTCAACCCCTGGGCACGCAGCCAGGGTTGCCGCACGGCCACGGCGTCCGGCACACGACGGGCAGCCCGACCGGACTGCACAACCGCGGTACCGGGATCCGGCGTACGGACCGGCTTCCCGGAGCGGCGGGTCCCGGCACCGGGCTCGGACATCTCCGCCGGCCCTGCCCGGCCGGGGCGGACGCGCTTGCCGGCCGTCTCAATCGCCGTACCGGGCGCCGACGTTCGTGCGCCACCCGCCTGACCGGCACGGACCCGCCTCCCGGAGGCGGCTCCCATCCGGACCCGGTCGGCCGGAGCCCGACCGGTCCGCATCCCCGGGGCGCCCATCGCGGCACCGAGATCCGACATCGCGGCCCGGGGCGTTCCGGCTCCGGGGTTCGGTGGCCTGGCCTCGGCGGCTGCGGCAGTGCGCGTCCGCTTCCGGGGGCGAGCCGTCCCCGTGCCGGGGCCCGCCGGTCCGGGCTGGTCGGCGGAGGGGGTGGGCGCGGTCATGGCCGGCCTCCGGTCAGATGCCGTACGGCCCGCGTGGGCGGACCGGGCGGTAGGCGGGCACCGGCACCCACGCGACGGACATCGGCGGCAGGCCGGTGGGGCGGCGGCGCGGGCCATAGCCACGGCGTGGGCCTGCGGCGGCCGTCGGCCGCGCCCGCACGACGGCGCTCGTCGGGCCCGCCGCCACCGATCGGGCGGCCGCCGCCGAGACCGGCGCCACGCCGGGCGCACCGGACCGTACGGCCCGGTGGTAGCGGCGGTCGACGGCCCGGGCCCGGCGCAGCACCGCGCGGCGGCGGCGCGGGTCGGACAGGACGGCGGCCGTCTGCCCGGCCAGGGTCCGGATCGCCGAGCGCGCGGTGACCGGGCGGCCCTGCGCGACCTGGCGGGCCAGGCTGCGCGTGGTGCGTACGGCGATGGTGGGCAGCGCCCGGACCAGGGGCCGGGTCGCGGGGTTGCGGCGCAGGGTGCGGGTCACGCCCGCGAGGCCGCGGACCAGTTGCGGGGCGCTGCGGATGACGGCGGGCGCGGCCCGGCGGACCAGACCCACGGCGATGGGCGCGAGGGCGCCGATGAACGCCTCGGCCTCCGCTTCGGACTCGGCCTCGGCGGCGGCGTGCCCCAGGTGCTCCATCAGGGCGTCCGGGTAGACCCGCCGCAGCGGGTTGGTCATCCCCTCGCCCTCGTACTCGAACTCGTGGAGCGACTCGTCCTCGTAGAGGGACTCCTCCTCGAACTCGCCCTCGTACAGGGCCTCGTCCTCAAACTCGCCCTCGAACTCGCCCTCCGCCTCGAAGAGATACTCCTCCTCGGCGTCGCCACCGGTCAGCGCACCCAGCGCCGAGCGGGCCGCACGGCCGGCCAGTCCGGCGAGCGAGGAGAGGAACTCCTCGCCCTCGTCCTCGTACAGGCTCTCCCACTCCCCCTCGAGTTCGGGGAGCGGCGCCGCGCCGGACGCCCTGGGACCGGCACCGTTGGTGATCGTGCTCATGGCCGCAGTCCTTCCTCTGCCTCAGCGCAGGGCCGCGTAGCCGGGGCGGCGGGGCCGTGCGCCCGCGTAGGGGCGGCGGGTGCGGGCGGCGGGCGACGCGGCGCGGACCGCGGTGGCCGCACGCACGTTGCGCTGCAGCGCGCGGGTGGTCTGCTGCGGGCTGCCGAGCACCCGGCGGGTCTGCCCCGCCATCACACGCGCGGCGGTACGGCGGTCCGCGGGCCGTCCGGCGGCGGCGCGGGCGCCGAGCACACGGGCGGTACGGCGGACGATCAGCGGCACGGCGCGCACGGCGGGCCGGGTGGCTCGCTGTCGGCGCAGCAGCCGGGTGAGCACGCAGGTGGCGCGGACCAGATGGGGCAGCAGCCGGCGCAGTACGGCCCGGTCCCGGGCGGACAGCGCGCTCACGGTGGCGGCGCCGATCATCGCCTCGGCCTCGGCCTCGGTCTGGGCCTGTGCGGCGACCGCGGCCATCATCTCGGCCATCGCCTCCTGCTGGGTCAGCGGCCGGGCCGTCTCCTCCTCGGCCTCCGCCTCGAACTCGTCCTCGCCCTCCTCCTCGTAGAGGTACTCCTCCTCGAACTCGCCCTCGCCCAGGGCCCCGGCGGCTGCCCTCCCGAGCGCACCGCCGAGCGGCCCGCCGATCGCGGTGCCCACCATCGGGGCGGCGACGCGGGCTACGCGGCGCAGGATCGGGGCGGCGCGGCGGACGAAGGAGCGGATCCGGCGGAAGAAGGCCTCTTCCTCGAACTCGCCCTCGTACTCGCCCTCCCACTCGCCCTCGTACTCCTCCTCGAACTCGCCCTCGCCCTGGCCGAGGAGGCCGCCCAGGGCACCGGCGATCCGGCCGAGGAACTCCTCGCCCTCGCCCTCCTCCTCGTAGAGGTACTCGTCCTCCTCCTCACCGGCGCCCTCGAACTCGCTCTCCAGGGCGGCTTCGTCCTCGTACTCCAGCTCGGCCTGGCGCATCTGCATCGCCGCCTCTCGTCACGCGGTCGGACAACTCACCCTGTGCGCTCGGAAGTTGGGGCACCAGTCACACGTCCTGCGGTCGATCGGACCGGTCGCGTTCGGATGAGCGTCCCTCGGACGTGCTACACGCAAATGGGGCACAGCGCGGTCGCACCCGCTGTTAAAGTGCGCAGCATGCCGACTGGCGTGGAACCGGGTGAGGTTCCGGTCCGCTGAGGCAAGGGGGCTGGCGATGAAGGACGGGGCAGGCACCGGACTACTGGCCAGGGAGGAGACCGGCGCGGAAGTCGAGGCGCTGGCGGTGGAGTTGATCGGGAAGCTGGCCGCCGCCGACGGGCATGTCCTGCTGGACCTGGAGATCGACGGCGTGCGCTGCCTGGTCCTGCGTGGCGAACGGACGGGCCCCGTCTCTTTACTGAGCCCGCGCGAGCTGGAGATCGCCCGCATGGTCGCCTGCGGCCACCCCAACAAGACGATCGCCTCGGTGCTGGAGATCAGCACCTGGACGGTGGCGTCCCATCTGCGCCGCATCTTCGTGAAGCTGGACGTGACGTCCCGGGCGGCGATGGTGAGCCGGCTGACGTCGGGAGATCAGCAACTGGGGCCTGATCCCGTCGAACTGACGCAACCTCAGCTGATGCCGGAGGGGTAGCACCATGGTGTCCCGATGGGACCGCCGGTCCCAGGCGGACGGTGCGAACTGGCTCGAGATCTACGGTGAGAGCGATCCCGTCTCCGTCCCGCTGGCCAGTCTGTTCCGCACCGACCCCTCGCAGGAGTTCGCCGCGTATCTCTACGTCTGGACGCTCGGGTACACGGGGGACGCGCCGGACAGGGCGGAGGTCCGACTGCTGTTCCCCGCGGTCGACCGCTGGCGGGTGAAGGACGTCCAGGCGCTGGTGTACCACCTGCCTCCGGTGCAGGAGGAGCGGGAATGGCGCACCGCTCTGGCCGAGGATCTGAACGCGCTCGCTCCGGCGGTGGGGCCGGCCGGGGAGATAGCGGCCAACGTGACCCCGCTGCCCGGACTCAGCGCGGCCTCGGCCGCCATCGCCCACCTGAAGATGCGCAGCGCGCCGCAGGTCGGCAGGGACGCCTGGTTCGTGCGCAGGATCCACCGGGTCGTGGACGGGGCGCCGTACTACGGAGTCGAGTGGACGCTCCCCGGCAAGCTCCTCCAGCAGGTCGGCACCCGGGTCACCGGGGCGCTGCTCGTGCAGTACTTCACCGCCGAGCCCGTGCGCGGCGGCGGCCGGCCGGGCGGTGCGCTCCTCTCCCACGCCAGGCTGACCGTCGAGGGCGGGCCCGTCGACCTGCCGGCCGGATCCTGGCCGGACGACGCCACGGTAGACGACTTCGTCATGCTGCCCCTCAGCGTGACGGCGCAGGGCACGGACGGGTAGCCGCCCACAGCTTCCCGCCCTTACGGCGCCAGGATGTCCAGCTCCTGAAGCGCCCCCACCGTGATCTCCCGGGTCAGTTCCTCCGCGCGGGCCGCGTCGCCCTCCCGCACCGCCTCCGCGACCTGGACGTGCAGCGTCACGGCCGCCGGGTCGGGGTCCTCGAACATGACCTCGTGGTGAGTGCGGCCGGCGAGGACCTCGGCGACGACGTCGCCGAGGCGGGCGAACATCTCGTTGCCCGACGCGGCGAGGATCACCCGATGGAAGGCCATGTCGTGGACGAGGTACGCCTCCAGCCTGTGGCCGCGCGAGTTGGCGACCATGCCGAGCGCGCACTCGGTGAGCTCGGCGCACTGCTCGGGGGTGGCGTGCTTTGCGGCGAGGCCCGCCGCGACCGGCTCGACCGCCGAGCGCAGGACGGTGAGGGAGCGCAGCTGGCGGGGGCGGTCGGCGCCCTCCAGACGCCAGCGGATGACCTGCGGGTCGTAGACGTTCCACTCGGACTTCGGGCGGACGGTCACGCCCACCCGGCGGCGCGACTCGACCAGGTGCATGGACTCGAGCACACGGACCGCCTCCCGCATCACCGAACGTGACACGTCGAAACGCTGAGCCAGCTCGTCCGTGCGCAGAACGCTGCCCGGCGGGTACTCGCCCGCGGTGATCGCGGGGCCGAGGGAGTCCAGTACATGGCCGTGCAGCCCCCGGCCCGGTGTGCTCATGCACTCAGCGTACGGGGCACGTCATGCCCATAAAAAGTCAGACTTATTCATCACAGGGTCTTGAATTCGTCGTACCTAATCGGTTTCAGTTGCGTCGACATCACGTGTCGACGAGGACAGCGAGGCAGCAATGACCACCCCCCATGTCGTCGTGGTCATGGGCGTCGCGGGCACCGGGAAGACCACCATCGGTCCCCTGCTCGCGGCCCGGCTCGGCGTTCCGTACGCCGAGGGCGACGACTTCCACCCGCAGGTCAACATCGACAAGATGTCGGCCGGCACCCCGCTCCAGGACGAGGACCGGTGGCCGTGGCTCGACGCCATCGGTGCCTGGGCGCACGGGCGGGCCGGGCTCGGCGGGGTGGTCAGCAGCTCGGCGCTGAAGCGGTCGTACCGCGACCGGCTCCGGGCCGCCGCCCCCGGTGTCGTCTTCGTGCACCTCACGGGCGACCGCGCCCTCATCGAGGAGCGGATGTCGCACCGGCAGGGCCACTTCATGCCCACGGCGCTGCTCGACTCCCAGTTCGCCACGCTGCAGCCGCTGCAGCCGGACGAGGCAGGAGTCGCGGTGGACGTCACCGGCAGCCCCGAGGAGATCACCGAACGGGCCATGAAGGCGCTCGCCGCACTCCCCCACGCAACCCGATAACACCTCCCCCTGTCCCCGTACCTGCAAGGGAACCCCCGTGACCAGACTCAGCGTCGAGATGCTGGCAGCGGACGCACCGGAGCCGATCACCTCGGCCGGCCACGCTCAGCTGGGCATCGCCGTTCTGGTGGGCATCGCCGTCATCGTCCTGCTCATCACCAAGTTCAAGCTGCACGCCTTCCTGTCCCTGACCATCGGCTCGCTGGTGCTCGGCGCCGTCGCGGGGGCCCCGCTGGACAAGGTGATCACCAGCTTCACCACCGGGCTCGGCACCACGGTCGCCGGCGTGGGCGTGCTGATCGCCCTCGGCTCGATCCTCGGCAAGATGCTCGCCGACTCGGGCGGCGCCGACGAGATCGTCGACACGATCCTCGCCAAGGCGGGCGGACGGGCGATGCCCTGGGCGATGGTGCTGATCGCCTCGGTGATCGGTCTGCCGCTGTTCTTCGAAGTCGGCGTCGTGCTGCTGATCCCGGTCGTGCTGATGGTCGCCAAGCGCGGCAACTACTCGCTGATGCGCATCGGCATCCCGGCGCTGGCGGGTCTGTCCGTGATGCACGGTCTGGTCCCGCCGCACCCCGGCCCCCTGGTCGCGATCGACGCGGTCAAGGCCAACCTCGGCGTCACGCTGGCGCTCGGCGTCCTCATCGCGATACCGACGGTGATCATCGCCGGTCCGCTGTTCTCGAAGGTCGCCGCCCGCTGGGTGGACGTCCCGGCGCCCGACCGCATGATCCCGCAGCGCGCCTCCGAGGACCTGGACAAGCGCCCGGGCTTCGGCGCCACACTGACCACCATCCTCCTGCCGGTCGTCCTGATGCTCTCCAAGGCGCTGGTCGACATCGTCATCGACGACCCGACGAACCTCACCCAGCGCGTCTTCGACGTCATCGGCTCCCCGCTGATCGCCCTGCTCGCGTCCGTGCTGCTGGGCATCTTCACGCTGCTGCGGCCCGCCGGGTTCGGCAAGGAGAACCTCACGCCCCTCGTCGAGAAGGGCCTCGCCCCCATCGCCGGCGTCCTGCTGATCGTCGGCGCGGGCGGCGGCTTCAAGCAGACGCTGATCGACACCGGTGTGGGCCAGATGATCCTGGACATCTCCAAGGACTGGTCGATCCCGGCGCTGCTGCTCGGCTGGCTGATCGCGGTGATCATCCGTCTGGCGACCGGTTCGGCGACGGTGGCGACGGTCTCGGCGGCCGGTCTGGTCGCCCCGCTCGCGGCCGACATGTCGACCACCCACACGGCCCTGCTGGTCCTCGCCATCGGCGCCGGTTCGCTCTTCTTCAGCCATGTCAACGACGCCGGGTTCTGGCTGGTGAAGGAGTACTTCGGCCTGAGCGTCGGCCAGACCGTCAAGACCTGGTCCGTCATGGAGACGATCATCTCGGTGGTCGCGGGCGGCCTGGTCCTCCTCCTCTCACTGGTCATCTAGGGGTACGGGAATGAGTCACCCTCTGTTCGACATCAGTGGCCGCACGGCCCTGGTCACCGGTTCCAGCCGGGGCATCGGGCTCGCCCTCGCCCGCGGTCTCGCGGAGGCCGGCTGCACGGTGGTCCTCAACGGAAGGGACGCTGACCGCCTCGCCAAGGCGGCCGGTGAACTGCCCGGCGACGTCCACACGGCCGTGTTCGACGTGACCGACGGCCCGTCGGTGGCCGCCGGCATCGCGGACGTCGAGGAGCGGGTCGGTCCGCTCGACATCCTCGTCAACAACGCGGGCATGCAACTGCGCGCCCCGCTCCTGGAGTTCACGGACGGCGACTGGCACCGCATCCTGAACACCAACCTCACCAGCGCGTTCCTGGTCGGCCGCGAGGCCGCCCGCCGGATGACGGAGCGCGGCCACGGCAAGATCGTGAACATCTGCTCGCTGCAGAGCGAGGTGGCCCGCCCCGGCATCGCGCCCTACGCGGCCACCAAGGGCGCCCTGAAGATGCTCACCAAGGGCATGTGCGCGGACTGGGGTCCCCACGGCGTCCAGGTCAACGGCCTGGGCCCGGGCTACATCGAGACGGAACTGACCAGGCCCCTCGTCGAGGACGAGGAGTTCAGCGCCTGGGTGCACCGCCGCACCCCGGCCGGCCGCTGGGGCACGACCGAGGACCTGGTGGGCGGGGTGCTGTTCCTCGCCTCGTCGGCCGCGGACTTCGTGAGCGGCCAGGTGCTGTATGTCGACGGCGGAATGACGAGCGTGCTGTGAAAGGGGCTTCGGGGATGCTCGGTTGTGTGATCCACGCTCAGGACGACCTGCGCGTCGAGGAGTTGCCGGTCCCGGAGCCGGGGCCCGGTGAGGCACTGATCGCCGTCCGCTACGGCGGCGTCTGCGGCTCGGACCTGCACTACTGGCGGCACGGCGGGGTCGGCGACTTCCGCCTCAAGGAACCGATGCTGCTGGGCCACGAGGTGGTGGGCACGGTCCTCGCGTACGGTGCCGGGGCGTCAGGTCCCCTTCCCGGTACGGCCGTTGCCGTGCACCCGGCGACGCCGTGCGGCGCCTGCCCCGAGTGCGTGGACGGGCGGCGCAACGTCTGCCGGGACACCCGCTACCTCGGCAGCGCGGCCCGCTTCCCGCACGTCCAGGGCGGCTTCGCGGCCCAAGTCGTCGTACCGGCCGAACAGTTGAGGCCGCTCCCGGAGGGCCTGGCGCTGCGGCGGGCGGCACTCGCCGAACCCCTCTCCGTCGCCCTGCACGCCGTACGCCGGGCGGGCGACGTGACCGGCAAACACGTCCTGGTCACCGGTGCCGGCCCCATCGGCTGCCTGGTGGTCGCGGCGGCCAAGGCCGCGGGCGCCGCACGGGTGACGGTCACCGACCTGCTCCCGGCGGCCCTGGAGTACGCGCGGATCGCCGGCGCCGACACCCTCGTACGGGCCGACGATCCGGAGGACGCCGGGTGGCCGGCCGAGGTGGACGTGGCCGTGGAGGCGTCCGGGGTGGCCGCCGGGCTGGACACCTGTCTGCGTCTGGTGCGGCGCGGTGGGGTCGTCGTCCAGCTGGGGATGCTGCCGCCGGGGCCGAGCCCGTTCGCCGGGAACCTCGTCGTGAGCCGGGAGATCGACCTGCGGGGCGCGTTCCGCTTCGACACGGAGTTCGACCAGGCGCTGCGGCTGCTGGCCGCCGAGCCGGCGTTCGACGGGCTGGTCAGCGCGGTGGTTCCGGTGACGGACGCGGAGCCGGCGTTCGCCCTGGCGGCCGATCGCAGCCGTTCCTGCAAGGTGCTGCTGGACTTCGGCACTTCCTGAACATCCACTAACGATCAGCAAAAGACGGCTTCCCCGACGGCACGGTCGGCCCGATGATGAGGAGACCCCCTGGACCACGGGCTCCAGGGGCTTTCCGTGTCGGGGGGCGTCATGGCGGTTTCCCTCGGGATGCGCATCTCGGGGCTGCTCGTGGTCGGAGCGGTGGCGGTGGCCGTCGCGGCCTTCGGCGGTGACGGAAGTGGCGGGCCGGACCGTGGGGGCCGGGAGGGCACAATCGTGACCGTCGGTCCGTCGGACAGCCCGCGTGCCCATGGGTCGTCCGCCTCCCCCACTCCCCGGACCTCACCCGCCGGGGAGGCGAGCGGCACGGTCGGCCCGGGCGGCCCGCACCACACCCACACCACCACACCGCCCCCGAGCAGCGCCTCCCCCACCCCTTCCGCCGGCAACAAGCCCCTCCTGAGCCCCGGTTGGCTCCCACGGGGCCCCGTCTCGCCCAACGCCGACGCCGTACCGGACCCGTCGAGCGTCTACGACCGCCTTCGCGACCCCGCCCGGTGCCGGGCCGCCCTCAAGGTGATCCCACCGGTCTCCGCGGACCCGGAGTGGCGGGTGCTGCGGGCCCTCGCCACCGCCTGTCTGGCCGTCCAGGGCAAGGGCGGCAGCTGGGAGACCGCGGCCCGGGAGTACACCGCTCTCGCGGGCAAGGCCGACACCTGCAAGGGCCGCGCCGCCTACGCCGTACTGGGCGGGCTGCTGGACTTTCACCGGCAACACCCCGACGCCACCGTGCAGTTGCAGGCCTCGTCGGGCGGCACGCCCGCGTGCGCCTACCGGATCGCCGGGGTGGACAGGGACGAGGCCCAGCCGGGCGACACGGTCGGGATCGAGCTGCGCGGCACCTACTTCGACCATGCCGAACTGCTGCGGTACGGCAGCGTGTTGATCGGCGGCAGGCTGCTGCCCGGGCCACCGGTGCCGCGGTCCGAGTCGGGTGACGAACTGGTGCTGTCCGCCGTCGTCCCGGCCCTGGACGGCTACCCGAAGACCGTCGACGTGGTCGTCCGGTACGGCGCCGTCGAGGTCCGGCTCGTGGACGCGTTCACCGTCGTGGCGCCGAACGTGCTCCCGTCGCCGAGCGTGCCGTCAGGGACGCCACAAGGGATGCTCTCGTTCGGCCCACTCCCGGCTCACCTTCCCCGTCCGTAGCCCCTGCCGCGCCTGCGGATCACCGATCGCCATGCCGATGTGCCCGGCGAGGACGATGCCGATGGTCAGGGCCAGCCAGTCGTGGACGAAGGTCGCGCTGGTGCGCCACATCAGCGGGGTGAGGTGGGTGAACCACATGATCAGCCCCGTGCCGAGCATCACCAGCGACGCCCCGGCGATCCAGGCCGCGTAGACCTTCTGCCCCGCGTTGAACTTCGCCGCCGGACGCTGCGACTGCCGCTTGTCCCGGCGCAGGGCCGCACGCAGCCAGATCTTGTCGTGCGGGCCGAAGCGGTTCAGATGCCCCAGGTCGGCTCGGAAGTGGCGGAAGACGAGACCCACGAGAACCGGCACCGGCAGGGCGAGCCCGGCGCACTCGTGCACACGGACCACCAGCTCACGGCGGCCGACCAGTTCGGCGAGCTCCGGGACGTACAGGAAGGCGGCCGTGACCACGCACACGCCCATCAGCGCGGCCGTCGTGCGGTGCACCCACTTCTGCACCGGGCCGAACCTGCGGATCTCGGTGACCGGCGCGGTGTGCGCCTCAGCTCGTAGGGTCATCGTCCCGCCCGTTCGACTTGCCGACCCAGGCGTCGACGTCGTAGCCCCGCTCCTCCCAGTAGCCCGGCTTCACGTCCTCGGTGACGGTGATGCCGGAGAGCCACTTGGCGGACTTGTAGAAGTACATGGGCGCCACATACAGGCGGACCGGGCCGCCGTGGTTGTGGCCGATGTCCTTGTTCTGCATGCGCAGCGCGACCAGGACGTCGGAGCGGCGGGCCTGTTCGAGGGTGAGGCTCTCGGTGTACGCCCCGTCGAAACAGGTGAAGCGCACCGCCCCGGCCTTGGCCCGCACCCCCGCGGCGTCCAGCAGCCGGGACAGGCGCACCCCTTCGAACGGCGTGTCCGGCACCCGCCAGCCGGTCACGCACTGGACGTCCTTGACCAGCTTGGTCTGCGGCAGGGCGCGCAGGTCGTCGAGTGTGTAGGTCTTCGGGTGGTCGACCAGGCCGTCCACCGTGAGCCGGTAGTTCGAGGCGTTCTTGTGCGGTACGGAGGAGGTCACCGAGTAGTACCGGAAGCCGCCGCCGTTGGGCAGCAGACCCGTCAGGCCGGTGGGGTCCTTGTCGGCCGCGGCGCCGAGGAAGCCCTCCAGCGCGCGCTGCAGCGTGGGCGCGGCGACCACGCCGAGGGCGCCCAGACCGATGGTGCCGAGCAGCACGCGCCGGCCGACCGGAGTGCCGCGTTCCTCGGGCGGCTCCGGCTCGCCCGGTTCCTCGGGTTGTTCGGGGTTCACGTACCCATTCGAACACCCGCGACCCCGGCCGGGCCAGGAATCGCGGGTGCTCGTCAGGGTTCCGTAATCACTTCTTACGGCGTTCTCAGAAACCCGGGTCCCTACGGCGTCTCGTGCGCCGCCTTGTCCAGTTGGAAGGCCTCGTTGCCGAGCCCGATGCGGGCGTGGGTCTCGGGCGAGCGGGAGCGCAGCACCAGGCCCTGGACGAGGCCGACGACCAGGGCGAGGCCGATGATGCCGGGCAGCACCCAGTTCAGGGACGAGTCGGGTCCGGCGCCGACCAGGACGTCGAAGTCCTTGACCGTGTAGCCGGCGATCACCAGCAGGGCGACGGCCGCGAGCGCGGAGGTGACCAGCCGCCAGGCCTGGGCGCCCACGGCCCCGCGCCGGGCGAAGAAGACGATGACCGAGACGGAGGCCGCCGCCATCAGCAGGATCACGCCGAGCGCGCCGATGTTGCCGAACCAGGTGAACAGGTGCAGGACGGGTTCGGTCGGGTCGCCGGTGGGCTTGTCGTCGACGACCGCGAAGGCGATGACGACGACCGCGGACACGGCGGTCTGCAGCAGGGAGCCCGTGCCGGGCGCACCGCTCGCGCCCGTCGTACGGCCGAAGGTCCGCGGCAGCAGTCCCTCGCGGCCCATGGCGAAGGCGTACCGGGCGACGACGTTGTGGAAGCTGAGCAGGGCCGCGAACATGCCGGTCACGAACAGGACGTGCAGGACGTCGGTGAAGGTGGCGCCGAGCCGGTCCTCGGTCAGGAAGAACAGCAGCCCGGCACTCTGCTTCTGTGCGGTGCCGACGATCGCGGACGGCCCGGTGGCGACGGTGTACGCCCAGGAGCTGATCGCGAAGAAGACGGTGACGAAACCGACCGCGAGCAGCATCACGCGCGGGACGAGGACGTGCGGCCGGCTGGTCTCCTCGGCGTACACGGGCGCCTGCTCGAAGCCGGTGAAGGCGGCGATGCAGAAGCACAGGGCGGTGCCGACACCGGCGCCGGTGAGCGTGTCCGGGTTGAAGGCGTGCAGGGAGAGGCCTTCCTTGGCCGGGTCGGCGATCGCCGCGAAGTCGAAGACGACGACCAGGATCACTTCGACGACCAGCAGCACGCCGAGCACGCGCGCGTTGACGTCGATCTTCAGCCAGCCCAGCGCGCCGACGACCAGCACGGCCGCCAGCGCCGGTATCCACCAGGAGATGTCGACGTCGGCGTAGGTGGCGAACAGCCCCGAGACCTCGAAGCCGAAGATGCCGTAGATGCCGACCTGGAGGGCGCTGTAGGCGGCAAGGGCGACCAGGGCCGCGCTCGCTCCGGCCGTACCGCCCAGGCCGCGGGAGATGTACGCGTAGAAGGCGCCCGCGTTGTGGACGTGCCGGCTCATCTCCGCGTAGCCGATGCTGAAGAGGACCAGCACCACACCCAGGACGACGAAGAGCAGCGGCTGTCCGACGATGCCCATCACCGCGAATGTGGTGGGCATGACACCGGCGACCACCATGAGGGGTGCGGTCGCGGCGAGCACGGAGAGCAGCAGGCCTCCCGTGCCGAGGCGGTCGGCGCGCAGGGCGCGTTCCTCGCCGAGATAGGTGCTGATGGCGGCGGGTCTGCTCGCACTCGAATTGCCCGTGGTCATCGGGGGACCATCCTTCTGTCGACGTCGTCTGTCATGCCGTGCCGAGCGCGGCGGCGCGCGCGGCACGGAAGGCGGAGAGCGGATCGCGGTCCGGGTACGACCAGGGCGCGGCGGTGGCATGCTCGCCGATCCGGTGGAACAGGGCGGCGGCCTCGGCGCCCCGGCCCTCGCAGACCTTGGCGTGGGCGAGGAAATTGAGGTCGACCAGGCGGCGCGGGTGGCCCTCGTGCTCCCACTCCAGCCACCAGTCGAAGGCGGCCTTCATCACCTGCCGGGCCCGGCGCCCGCTCCAGTGGCGCGAGGCCGCCGGGTCGGCGGGCTCGAATCCGGCGGCGGCCAGGACGCGGTAGCGCTCGGCGTGCGCGACGACCGGGAGGATCGCGAGCGGTGAGTCGGCGGGGGCCTGTTCGGCGGCCCAGTTGGCGAAGTCGTAGACCTCGTGCAGCGGGTCCGGTCCGGCGTCGGCGCGGCGCTCGGCGAGGCGGGCGACCATCAGGTGGTGGGCGTGATGGTGGTCGGCGTACCGGGCCCGTACCTCGTCGAAGAGCAGATCGGTCTCCGCCCCGCCGCCGACGGCACGCTCCAGCATCAGCAGCCCGAGCCACGGGGTGGGATCGGCGGGCACGAGCGCGGCGGCGTCCCGGCAGGCACCGCGGGCGCGGTCCGGTTTCTCCTTGCCGCGCAAGGCCTGCTGGACGAGCGAGAGCGCGAGCAGTACGGCGGCGTCGACGGAGTCGGGCTCGGCGAGCAGCCAGTCCCGGGCCCAGGCGGAGCTGTACGGCTCCAGGGCGAGGACGGTGACCCGGTGTCCGCGCCGGTCCCAGTCGTCGCCGGTCTGGACGAGCAGTGACCGCGCGGCCTGCCACCGCCCCTGCGCCAACGCGGCCCGGGCGCCGACGAGTTCGGCGTCGTCCAGGGCCGCGTCGAGAACCTGGGCCGCGCGCTTGCGGCCCCGGCCTAGAGAGGGCGGGGGTGGTGGCACCGCGGAACCTGGTTTCGGTTTGCCGTCGACTGGTCACGCACAGCAAACCCGCAGCCAACGGTTTGCGTCAAGGGATGGACTGGCGTTACACGCGTCAACTTCCGTTACTGGAGGGGTACTTGTGAACCCACCCTCAGCTGTCGCCGCGGTGCCGCCGGTCACCCTGTGGCGTACGCCATGGCGCGCCCCGCTCCGGCCCCGCACCATGGCGGAACAACCGAGTCGCCGCCCTTGATCGCCCCCATGATCGTCCGGGCGACGTGACCGAGTCGACGGCCCGGATCCGGGCACTCCCAGGGGCAAGCCGGGCCCTGGGACGCTACAGTCACCCACTACGCACCCCGTGGCCCGGCCTATCTGACTCGAGGTACGCAGCGTGTCCGTCCTGGTTCTGATTCTCGCCGTGAGCGCCGCCTGCTGCCTGGGCTTCGGGTTCGTGCTCCAGCAGAACGCGGCCCAGCGGGCGCCCCTGAGCGACTTCCTCTCACCGCGGCTGCTCTTCGACCTGATGCAGGTGCCGCGCTGGCTGGGCGGTATCGCGCTGATGGTGGCCGGCATGGTCCTCGGGGCGATCGCCCTGAGCCAGGGCGAGATCTCTCTCGTCGAACCGCTCCTCGCCACCAACCTCCTCTTCGCCCTCGCCCTCTCCCGCAGGCAGACCAGACAGCCGCTGGGCCGCCAGGGCTGGGCGGGCCTCGCACTGCTGGCGGGCGGCGTCACGGCGTTCATCGTCGCGGGCGAGCCGCGCGGCGGCACCGCGATCACCGATCCCTTCCGCCACTGGCTGATCATCGGCGCCATGATCGGCCTGGCCCTCCTCCTGACGACGTACGCGAAGCGCTCCCGCCTGAGCGCCGCCCCCGTCCTCCTCGCCCTCGCCGCGGGTCTCCTCTACGGCGTCCAGGACGCCCTCACCCGGGTCAGCGGCCAGCGGTTCTCCGAGGGCGGCCTCACCGACCTGGTGACCGGCTGGCAGCCGTACGGCGTCGTGGTCCTCGGCGTCACGGGCCTGGTCCTGGTGCAGAGCGCCTTCGAGACGGCTCCCCTGCGCATGTCGCTGCCCGCCCTCACCGCGGCCCAGCCGCTCGCCGGCATCCTCTGCGGGGTGGGCTTCCTGGGCGACCGCCTGCGCACCGACACCGGCGCGCTCGCCTGGGAGGCGGCGGGCCTCGCGGCGATCGTCGGCGGCATCGTCCTGCTCGGCCTGCACCCCTGCATGCCGAGCGGCTCGGCCAAGCCGGAGCGGGTGCGGGACCTGCAGCCGAACTGACCGCCGTGCCGCCGTACTGCTTGGATGGCGGCATGACGACCCCCGCAGACGAGATCCTCGACATCGTCGACGAGAACGACCAGGTCATCGGCCGGTCCCCGCGCGGCGAGGCCTACGCGAAGGGCCTGCGCCACCGCTGCGTCTTCATCCAGGCCCGGGACTCGGCCGGCCGCCTCTTCGTCCACCGCCGCACCCCGACCAAGCTGGTCTTCCCCTCCCTCTACGACATGTGGGTCGGCGGAGTCGTCGGCGCGGGCGAGTCCTACGACGACGCGGCCCTGCGCGAGGCCGAGGAGGAACTCGGCGTCCGTGGCCTCCCGAGCCCGCACTTCCTCTTCAAGTTCCTCTACGACGACGGCGCCGGCCAGACCTGGTGGTCGGCGGTGTACGAGGTCCGCTGCGACCTGCCGGTCAGCCCGCAGGTCGAGGAGGTGGCCTGGCACGACTTCCTGCCGGAGGCCGAGGTGGAGCGGCGGTTGGCCGAGTGGGAGTGGGTGCCGGACGGGGTGGCGGCGTACCGACACTGGAAGGCCTACCGAGGCAAATCCAGCCCGTCCGGTGTTTGAGGACGAGGCCTTTCGGGCCGAAAGGGGGTCCGGGGGGCAGCCCCCAGGGTCGGTAGGGTCGACACCGTGATCGAATTCGCGCGAAACGTCCGGCTCTGGTTCCACCCCGAGCAAGTCCGGCAGGACGGCCGCACCCCGGACTACCGCTTCTCGCTGGCGAACGAACGCACCTTCCTGGCCTGGCTGCGCACCGCCCTCGCCCTGATCGGCGGCGGCTTCGCGGTGGACCAGTTCCTGCCCGACCTGCGCTGGGCCTGGCGCGTGGGACTCGCGCTCGCACTGCTCGGCGCCGGCGTGCTGTGCTCCCTGCGCGCGGTCAACCACTGGATGCGCTGCGAAAGGGCCATGCGGCGCGGGGAGGACCTGCCGGTCTCCCGCTTCCCGGCGGTGCTGAGCGTCGTCGTCGCGGTCGTGGCCGTCGCCATGGTCGTCGTCGTACTCGTCGGGTGGGAGGGATGAACGCCGCCGCGGACCGGGAACGCGACCCCGGGCTGCAGCCGGAGCGGACCCGGCTCGCCTGGCGGCGCACGACCCTGGCGAGCACCGTCGCCGCCGTGCTCGCCGTCAAGACCGCACTGCACGGCGGCCCCTCCGTGACCGGGATCGTCGCCTGCGCCCTGTGCTGTGCGCTCTGGCTGTGCTTCCTCCTCATCGCCCACCGCCGCATCCGCACCCTGGCGTCCGCCGCCAGCCCGCGGCCGCTCGTCCCCCGGAACGCCACGGCGGCGGTCCTGTGCACGGTGGCGCTGGCTGTGTGCGGGGCCGCACTGGTCTTCTGACCGGACGCTCCCGCCCCACCGAACCGGGACGCCACGCAAGCCGAATGACCCGATATGCACGGTTCGCGTGGCAGCCTGTGCGACGTCACCACCCGCACTTCCCGAAGGTGAGCACCATGACCGCCCTCCACCTGGAACACGCCTCCCACTCCCACGCCCACGGCCCGGGCTGCGGACACACGGAGGTGCCCCACGGAGACCATGTCGACTACGCGCACGACGGGCATCTGCACCGCGAACACAACGGCCACTGGGACGAGTGCGAGCCGAACGGCCACGCCCCCCACGACACCCACGAGCACCGGCACGGCGAGGGCTGCGGACACGAGAGCGTGCTGCACGGCGACCACGTCGACTACCTGCACGACGGCCACCGGCACGCCCCGCACAACGGCCACTGGGACGACCACTGACCCGGCACCGCCCCCGCATCGGCCGAAAAGCACAGCCCGACAGCTCCCCGCCGCACCCGGCGGGGAGCTGTCGGCCTATCGTGGCTCCGATCACCTTCACCCCGCCCACTGGACTACATACCGACCAGTCGGCATGATGGTGTGAGTCCCGTTCACGCGCGCGTAAGGAGCATCGATGAGCCCCGACCACCCGCCAGGTCTCGATCTCGACCGGCTGCGCGGCCTGCTCGACCGCGAGCGGCCCGGTCTGGTGCACGGCCCCCTGACCGGCCGGCTGATCGAGGGCGGACGGTCGAACCTCACGTACGCGCTCTCGGACGGCACCTCGAAGTGGGTCGTACGACGTCCGCCGCTCGGCCATGTGCTGGCCACCGCGCACGACATGAAGCGCGAACACCGGGTGATCAGCGCGCTGCACCGCACGGACGTGCCGGTGCCGCGCCCGGTGCTGCTGTGCGAGGACGAGGAGGTGCTCGGGGCTTCCTTCTACGTCATGGAGTTCGTGGAGGGCACGCCGTACCGCACGGCCGACCAGCTCGCCCCGCTCGGTCCGGAGCGCACCCGGGGCGCGGTGCTGTCCCTGGTGGACACCCTCGTCGAGCTGCACGCGGTGGACCCCGCCGAGGTGGGACTCGGCGACTTCGGCCGCCCCGAGGGCTTCCTGGACCGCCAACTGCGCCGCTGGGGCAAGCAGTTGGACGCCTCCCGCAACCGCGATCTGGCCGGCATCGACGAGCTGCACGCCTCGCTCGGCCGCCAGCTGCCCGCCTCCCCCGCGCCGACCGTGGTGCACGGCGACTACCGCCTCGACAACGTCCTGATCGGCAAGGACGACAGGATCAAGGCGATCCTGGACTGGGAGATGTCCACGCTCGGCGACCCGCTCACCGACCTGGGTCTGCTGGTGATGTACAGCATGCCGCTGGGTATGCCCGACTCCCCGGTGTCCACGACCGCCGAGGCCCCCGGCCACCCCTCCCCCGCCGAGCTGATCGAGCGCTACGCCGCCCGCTCGGGGCGCGACGTCTCGTCCGTCTCCTGGTACACGGCGTTCGCCTGGTTCAAGCTCGCCGTGATCCTCGAGGGCATCCACTACCGCTACACGCTGGGCCAGACGGTCGGCCGCGGCTTCGACCGCATCGGCGACCTGGTGCCCGTCTTCATCGAGCACGGCCTGACCACTCTCCAGGAAGGCTGACCTGTCATGGACTTCGCGTTCGACGCGCGCACCGAGGAACTGCGCGCCAAACTCCTCGCCTTCATGGACGAGTACGTCTACCCGGCCGAGGCGGTCGCGGAGGAGCAGCGGGCCGCTCTGGCATCCCCCTGGGACACGCCGGCCGTGGTCGAGGAGCTCAAGGCGGAGGCGCGCAGGCAGGGCCTGTGGAACCTCTTCCTGCCGGACGCCGAGCACGGCGCCGGTCTGACCAACCTCCAGTACGCGCCGCTGGCCGAGATCACCGGCCGCAGCCCGCAGTTGGCGCCGACGGCCACGAACTGCGCGGCGCCGGACACCGGCAACATGGAGGTGCTCGCGCAGTTCGCCGACGAGCAGCAGAAGAAGCAGTGGCTGGAGCCGCTGCTGGCCGGTGAGATCCGCTCGGCGTTCGCGATGACGGAGCCGGAGGTGGCCTCCTCCGACGCCACCAACATCACCACGCACATCGAGCGGGACGGCGACGAGTACGTCATCACGGGCCGCAAGTGGTACATCTCCGGGGCGATGAACCCGGACTGCAAGATCTTCATCGTGATGGGCAAGACCGACCCGGACGGCGCGGACATCCGCCGCCAGCAGTCCATGGTGCTGGTCCCGCGCGACACCCCGGGCGTGACCGTCAAGCGCGCGATGCAGGTCTTCGGCTACGAGGACCACTACCACGGCGGCCACGCCGAGGTGATCTTCGACCACGCGCGCGTGCCGGTGTCCAACCTGATCGGCGAGGAGGGCGGCGGCTTCGCCATCGCCCAGGCCCGCCTCGGCCCGGGCCGTATCCACCACTGCATGCGGCTGATCGGCATGGCCGAGCGTGCGATCGAGCTGATGTGCCGCCGGGCGGTGTCCCGTACGGCGTTCGGCAAGGCGCTGGCCCAGCAGGGCGTGGTGCACAACTGGATCGCCGACGCGCGCGTGACGGTGGAACAGCTGCGGCTGCTCGTGCTGAAGACGGCCTGGCTGATGGACACCGTCGGCAACAAGGGCGCCCACGCGGAGATCCAGGCCATCAAGATCGCCACGCCCCGCGCGGTCGTCGACATCATCGACCGGGCGATCCAGCTGCACGGCGCGGGCGGCGTCAGCCAGGACTTCCCGCTGGCCGAGCTGTACGCCGGAGCGCGGACGCTGATGATCGCGGACGGCCCGGACGAGGTGCACCAGCGGTCGCTGGCGCGACGGGAGTTGAAGAAGTACCTGTAAGGGCATGCGGTAAGGGGCGGTCGCCATTGGCGACCGCCCCTTACACATGTCGGCTTGCGCGTATGCGCCTTACGGGCGCAGTGCCCGCAGCAGCAGATCGGCCAGGTGGTCGGCGACCTCCTGGGGGCTCATCGGCCCGTCGGGGCGGTACCAGGTCGACAGATGGTGGACCGAGCCGAAGTGGTAGTCCACCACCAGGTCGGCCGGGGTCGCCTTCGAGAAGACGCCCGCCTCCTGGCCCTCCTCCACCAGCGCACGGAAGCGTTCGTGGTAGCGACGGCGCTCGGCGCGCACCTGCTTGTTCTTCTCGGGGCTCAGGTGGTGCATCGAGCGGAAGAAGATCATCGCGTCGTCGAGGTTCTCGATCGTCGTGACGACGACGTCGGCCGCGGCGCCCCTGAGGCGCTTCTCGATCGGCTCGTCGGCGTCGGCGAACGCGTCGAGGCGCTCCTGCTGGACGCGCAGCACGCGCGCGTACACCTCGTGCAGGAGGTCGTCCTTGGAGCCGAAGTAGTGGTACAGCGCCCCCTTGGTGACGCCGGCCGCCTCGACGATCTCCTGTACGGACGTGCGGTCGTAGCCCTGCTCGGCGAAGAGCCGGGTGGCGGCGGCCAGCAGCCGCTGCGGGACGGGCGTACCGTCTCCGTCCGTCGTCCTGGGCACTGTGCCGCCACCTGCCTTCCGGGCGCTGAGCCGTAGTTCTATTCGCTTGCTTGCCTGCGGGAACGAAGCTCCCGACGGAGGATCTTCCCACTCGCCGTCTTCGGCAAGTCGGGCAGGATCTCCACCTGCCGCGGGTACTTGTAGGCAGCCAGTCTCTCCTTGCAGTACACCGCGAGTTCATCCGGGTCCGTCTCGGCGCCCGGACGCAGGCTGATGTACGCCTTGACGGTCTCACCGCGGTACCCGTCGGGCACCCCGACGACGGCCGCCTCGCGGACCGCAGGGTGCGTGTACAGGACGTCCTCGACCTCGCGCGGCCACACCTTGAAGCCGGACGCGTTGATCATGTCCTTCTTGCGGTCGACGACGTACAGCCAGCCCTGCTCGTCCATGAACCCGATGTCGCCGGTGCGCAGCTCGCCGCCCGGGAAGGTCTCGGCGGTCGCTTCGGGCCGCCGCCAGTAGCCGGGCACGACCTGCGGCCCGCGCACGAGGATCTCGCCCTGCTCTCCGAAGGGAACCTCCTGCCCCTGCTCGTCGACGATCCGTACCACCGTCTCCGGCCCCGGCAGACCCACGGCCAGCGTCCCGGACACCGGGTCGACGGGTGCCTCCAGACCGGGCGGCACGGAGGCGCAGGGGGCGGTGCACTCGGTGAGCCCGTAACCGTTGCGAATGTACGGCCCGAAGCCCGCCCGGAACTTCTCCACCAGCGCCGGCGGCACGGGCGCACCACCACTGGAGATGTTCACGAAGGACGAGAAGTGGTCCGGGGTGACGTCCGGACGGGCGGCCAGCGCCATGAAGGCGGTCGAGGGCCCGACCGTGTAGTGCGGCCGGTGCTCGGCGAACGCCTCCAGCACCACGCCCGCCTCGAAGCGGTACGTCAGCACGAGCGTGCCCGCGCTGTTGAGGCAGGCCCCGAGCTGGCACACCATCCCGGTGATGTGGAACAGCGGCGCGAGCGCGTAGTAGACGGGCGCGTCCGGCAGCGCCAGCCCCGTCCGCTGCCGCTCGGCGTTGTACATGATGTTGCCGTGCGTGTTGGTGGCGCCCTTGGGGGCACCGCTGGTGCCCGAGGTGTAGCTGATCAGCGCGATGTCGGAGGGCCTGAGGCGGCGCCCCTCGGGCGCCTCGTAGCCGGCGCGGGCCACGGTCGTCAGGTCGGCGGCGTCCGTGGCCTGCGGCAGCCGCTCGAAGGCCAGCACACGCGCGTCGCCACGCGTCTGGAAGTCCAGCTCGCACCCGGTGAGCACGATCGACACGGGCGAGTCGGCGGCCGTCTCCCGCAGATACGAGTCCCACGCCCGGTCGGAGCAGATCAGCGCGGCCACCTCGCCGTCCCGCAGGACGTGCGCGACCTCCCCCGACTTGTACATGGGGTTCACGGGCACGACGGTCGCGCCCGCCTTCCACGCCCCCAGCAGCGCCAGCACGAACAGCGGCGAGTTCTGCAGCAGGATCGCCACCCGGTCGCCGTGCTCCAGACCGCGGGCGGCGAGATGCCCGGCGACGGAGTCGCTCAGCTCGTCGACCTCCCGATAGCTGAGCCGCCCGTCGAAGTAGGCGAGGAAGTCACGGTCCGGAGCCTCCCCGACGGCCCGCCGCAGGGCGTGCACCAGCGAGTCGGCCGGGTTTACGGGGGCACGCTGGGCCTCGTTGAGCAGAGCCACCCAGGGCTTGGCCGCGTAACGGGAGTCGGTCACCGTACCTCCTCCCACTTCTGCTGGAGGTGGTTCATGTTGGCCAGCCACCGGTCCGGCTCGGCGGCCCGCAGCTGGTAGTACCCGGCGACCTCCGGGTGCGGCAGGATCAGGAACCGGTCCTCCTCGATCCCCTTGAACAGGGCGTCCGCCACATCCGCCGGCTCGATCGCGGTCGGCTGCAGCACCAGGTTGCCGGCGGTGCCGGTGGCGGCGAGCATGTCCGTCCGGACCCCCTGGGGGCAGATGGCGTGCACCTTCACCCCACGGTGCCGGTACGTCAACGACAGCCACTCGGCGAAGGCGTACGCCCCGTGCTTGGTCACGCTGTACGAGGGCGCCCCGATCATGGTCAGCAGCCCGGCGGCGGAAACGGTCGACACGAACCGGCCGCTCCCGCGCTCCAGCCACTCCGGGAGCAGCTCGTCGGCCGCTCGCACATGGGCCATGACATTGACGTCCCAGGAAGTGGCCCACGACTTCTCGTCGGCCGACAGCCCCTGTGCCCCGTCGTCGAAGGCGACCCCGGCATTGGCGCAGTACACGTCGACGGTCCCACCGAGCGCGTCCCGGGCGTCGCCGACGATGGCGGAGGCGTCGCCGGGTACCGCGATCCCGCCGATCTCGTCGGCGACCGCCTTGGCCCGGTCACCATCGAGATCGTTCACGACGACCCGAGCCCCCTCAGCGGCAAACCGCCGGGCAAGAGCGGCCCCGATCCCCCCTCCGGCCCCCGTGACGACCACACCAGCACCTTGAACGGCTTCCACCATCGGTCTCCTTCGACTGCGGCTCCGGCTGCCACGTCAGACTAACCGGTCGGTATGTAACAACGAAAGGGCGAGATGAGCGCCGTCAAGGGGCGCGGGGAACGGCGCGACAAGCCACGACGAACCCGCACCTTCCACACAACCCGCGGGAGCAATACCGTGCCCCA
Source organism: Streptomyces sp. NPDC047043 (assembly GCF_040644055.1). Classification (NCBI taxonomy): domain Bacteria; kingdom Bacillati; phylum Actinomycetota; class Actinomycetes; order Kitasatosporales; family Streptomycetaceae; genus Streptomyces; species Streptomyces sp. NPDC047043. The sequence continues at coordinate 70,153 of NZ_JBEYVO010000043.1, read as the reverse complement.
CATGCGCCTATCCAGACGAGCTCTACTCGCAGCGACAACGGCAGCAGCTTCCCTCACAGCGGCACCCCCGGCCTCCGCAGCCGCCCCCCGCAACAAACTTCGCACCGGCTTCGAACGCCTCTCCGCCGAAGGCTACGCACTCCTGGACGGCCAACGAGTGGGAATCGTCACCAACCCCACCGGCGTGACCCGAGACGTCCACCACATCGTCGACGTGATGCACGCGGACGACCGAGTGAACCTACGGGCCGTCTTCGGCCCGGAACACGGCTTCCGCGGCACGGCCCAGGCAGGCGGCTCCGAGGGCCGCTACGACGACCCCGCCACCGGCCTCCCGGTCTACGACACGTACCTCAAGAGCGGCCAACCCCTCGCCGACATCTTCACCACGTCCGGCGTGGACACCGTCGTCTTCGACATCCAGGACGTCGGCGCCCGCTTCTACACGTACATCTGGACGCTCTACGACTGCATGGAGGCCGCCCAGCTGGCCGGCAAACGCTTCGTCGTCCTCGACCGCCCCAACCCGGTGACCGGCCGCGAGGCCCAAGGCCCGGTCCTGCACAAGGAGTTCGCGACCTTCGTCGGCCGGCAGCCGATCTCCCAGGCGCACGGAATGACGGTCGCCGAGCTGGCCCGGCTGTTCAACGGGGAGTTCCTGACCACCGCCGTCCCCCTCGAGACCGTACTGATGACGGGCTGGAAGCGCTCGGAGTTCTACGACGCCCACGGCCTCCCCTGGGTACCTCCGAGCCCCAACATGCCGACCCCCGACACGGCGCTGGTGTACTCGGGGACCTGCATGTTCGAGGGCACCAACCTCTCGGAGGGCCGCGGCACCACCCGCCCCTTCGAACTGCTCGGCGCGGACGGCATCGACGGGAAGTGGGCGGCCGCGGCCAACGAACTCGGCCTGCCCGGCGTGCACTTCAGGGAGGCCTACTTCGCGCCGACCTTCTCCAAGTTCCAGGGGAAGACGATCGGCGGCGTACAGATCCATGTGCACGACCGGGCCGCATACGACCCCGTGCGCACCGGAATCGCGCTGCTGGTGACCGCCAAGAAGGTGTGGAGCGGCTTCGGCTGGCGTTCCGACAACTGGATCGACAAGCTCACGGGCTCCACGCGCGTGCGTACCGCGATCGACGCGGGCGCGAGCACCGACGAGGTGGTGGCGGGCTGGCGGGAGGAACTGGCCTCCTTCCGGAGGATTCGAAAGGAATACCTCCTCTACAAGTGAGTCGGGACGTATGGCCATCCTCGCCCGGTAGCAGGACGATGCGCCCACATCGCACTGCTACGGGGGACGAGGGGGACCGTCATGGCACAGCCGGCAATGAGCGTGACGCCGTACTGGGAGCTGACCTTCGACGCGGACGGGGACGTCGACGGCCGGGAACGGGACGCGCTGCTCGCCGAGGTACCCGATCGCGGTGTCCATGACCTGATCGTCTTCGCCCACGGCTGGAACAACGACCGCTCCGGCGCGACCGCGCTCTACCGGCGGTTCTTCGCCCCGATCCCGAAGCTCGCACCGGCGGCGAAGATCGGGTACGTGGGCGTGGTCTGGCCGTCGATGCGGTTCTCGGACGAGCCGATCCCCGACTTCCCGAAGTCCGCGGTGGCCATGGAGGCGGAGGCGACCCCGGCGCCGGCGCTCGACAAGGACACCCGGCACGCACTGCTGGAGACGTTCCCCGGGCGGGCCACCGTGGTCGACCAGATCGCCCGGATGCTGGACCAGCGGCCCGAGAACGAACTCGAGGAGTTCGGACGGCTGGTGCGGCTGCTGGTGGAGGTCGTACCGGGCGGGCCGCAGCCGCTGTTCGCGGCGGACACCCTCGCGGAGGGCGTCCCGCAGAGCGAGCCGGTGCTGTTCACCGGGGACACGGCGACGCTGTGCGACGAGTTCGCGCAGGCCCTGGCGGCCCTCCGCTCCGGTGGCGACGCGGAGGGCTTCTCGTTGCCGAACCCCTGGGACGGGGCGAAGGAGCTGCTGCGGCAGGCGACGTACTACGCGATGAAGCGGCGCGCGGGAACCGTCGGCGAGCGCGGACTCGGGCGGCTGGTCGGGCAGTTGGCCGCCGCGGCACCGGACGTGCGGGTGCATCTGGTCGGGCACAGCTTCGGCGGCCGGCTGGTGTCGTTCGCACTACGCGGGCTGCCCGAGGGCGTGCACACGGTGAAGTCGGTGACCCTGTTCCAAGGGGCCTTCTCGCACTACGCGTTCGCGGCCCGGCTGCCGCACGACGCACACGCGGGAGGTGTGCTGCAGGGCCAGCAGAACCGTGTCGACGGCCCGTTGGTGTGCTGCTTCTCCCACTTCGACTCGGCCCTGGGCACCATCTATCCGCTGGCCTCCCGCATGGCGGGCGACGCGCAGGGCGCGGTCGAGGGCTTCAGTCTCGCAGGGGCGCTCGGCGCCAAGTGGGGAGCGATGGGGCACGACGGCGTGCAGGCCGTGCCGGGCACGCGCGCGTACAAGCTCCCCGACGCGCTCAACAGCACGCTGCCCACCTCGGGTTGCGTGAACATCGACGCGGCGGCGGTGGTCAACAAGGGTGGGCCGCCGACCGGGGCGCACAGCGACATCGTGCATGCCGAACTCGCGCGGGTGGTGCTGGCGGCGGGCCGCATCCGCTGACCCGCCGCCGGTCAGTGGTATGTCACATACCACCCGGGTAGTGCTATGTCACATGTCACCGATGTGACGTGTACTCCACCACCTGCTGGAAGGTGGGCCGGTTCTGCCAGCTGATGTTGTAGTGCTTGATGCCGCCGAGGGTGCGCTGGACGATCGAGTCGGCGCACCACTGGTCGCCCGCCGAGCACAGCGAGTCCCCGGGGTAGACGGTGGACGCGGAGGTGCCGGCCGCCGTCTTCAGGGTGCTGATCAGGATGTCCCGGCAGGAGCTGAGGACACCGCCGCCGCAGTACTTCTCCGCCAGCGGGCCCTTGACCGTCTCACCGAGCACCGCCCGGATGTCCTTGTCGACGTAGCTCCACCAGCCGTACTGGAAGGAGCTGCCCGCGTGCGAGCCGGTGGGCCCGTGGGCGGCCGACGGGGACTCGTCGATGGGCAGGTTGTTGCCGAAGGCGGTGTACAGGTCGCTGCCGAGGCCGGGTTGGAACTCGGCCTTGACCAGCAGCGGCCACCAGGCGTCCAGGATGCGGATCGCGTCGGCGTTGGCGTACTTCTTCGAACCGGCCGACGTCTCCGTGCGCTTGGCGCCCGCGGTCACCCACGCCTGCAGCTTGCTCACGGCGTCCGCGGCCGTCGAGTCGGTCACCGTACTGCTGTTGATCACCTTGAGGAGCTTCGGCAGCACGTCCTCGGCGCGCAGGTCGGCGAGGGCCGCGTCCGCCATCGCCTGCACCAGCTTCGTACGGGTCACCCCGCCGGCCGAGACCAGCTTCTTCACCCGGTCCTCCAGCAGGTTGCCGCGGTGCACGGACCCGTCGCCCCAGGGCGCGGTCGTGTAGTCGAGGGCCTGCTTGTTGTTCCAGGAGATGTAGTAGTCCTGGTCGATGGAGTTGGGGTGGGCCGAAGCGGCCGTGTAGTCGGCGGTGTTGGTGGTCGGGTCCCAGTTCTTCCACTCGTACGCCGCCTGCGCCCACACCGGGAACTCGGCGTCCACGCCGCTCGCGCGCACCGGGTTGTTGCCGCTGTTGTAGTACGCGGTGTGCGAGGAGTCGGCGTAGAACCAGTTGAAGGTGTAGTTGATGTGCTGCGCCGCGCTCTGGAACGTCTGCGGGCTCTTCACGTAGTCGGGGTCGTTGAGCATCTGGAAGCCGATGATCGAGTCGGCCTCGTGCATGTAGGAGGAGCGCAGGGTGGTGTAGGCGACCTTCTTCCCGCCGACGGTCGCCCGGTACTCCACGGGCCCGTACTTGGTCTTCCAGACTCTCATCGTGTACGACCCGGCCGCCGTGCCGTCGGCCGTGGTGGGCGTCCAGGAGTTCTTCTGCTCGACCTTGTCCATGGCCGTGCAGGTGCCGTGGTACAGGTAGTGGTAGTCGTCCGTGCACAGCTCGACGGCGTAGGTGTCGATGATGTCCTGGCCGGAGGTCGTCGCGGACCACGAGTAGTCCTGGCCGCGGCCGAGTTCGACGTACATGCTCAGGCCGGCGAAGGAGGCGCCGCGGGCGCTGATGCCCGGGCCCTGGATCTCCTGGAGCATGAGCAGCTGGGGGGCGAAGTAGCCGGTCTGCGGTCCGAAGACGGCAATCGGGTGGCCGCTGGCGGTGTACTTGCCGCTCACCACAAGGGCGTTGGACATGCCGCGCTTGGCGGAGCTGAGGGCCGTCGCGGTCGCCGTGGCGGAGGCGGCCTGGGCGCTCTGGCTCGCTCCGGTGCCCGTGGCGTCGTAGACCAGCGGCTCCGTGGTCACCGAACCGGCGTCGGGCAGGGCCTCGCCCTGGGGGCTGTCCGGCTTGGTGGCGTACGGGAAGCTCTCGCCGTTGTGGACGGTGAGGACGGCCTCGGCGTCGTTGCGCTCGCGGAAGGACTCCCAGACCTTGGTGCCCTCCTCCACGCCGTACTTGGACTGGGCGGCGATCAGTGAGAGCGCGTTGTTGACCTCGCCGCCACCGCCGGAGCCGAACAGGGAGCCGACGACGGAGCCGAGCGCCACCAGGTCGGTGATCTTGAAGTGGTCGATGGTGCCGGCGTTGGTGACGGAGTCCTTGTGGCCGGTGAGGACGTACTCACCGGGGAAGTAGCGACCGCTGTCGGAGGCGTCGATGTAGGCGTTGATGCCGGCGAGGTAGGCGTTGGCGTCGTCGAGGGCCTGCCGGCCGCGGGCGCCGTTGCTGGCGACGGCGTTGTCGATCTGGGCCTGCAGATCGGCTTCGGAGTAGGGCGCGTTGCGGTAGAACTCCTGCTCCAGGCCCTGGTTGGAGGCGGCACCGCCCGCGAAGGTGGTCAGCTGGCCGCGGCCGACGTGACGGAAGACGTCCATGAGCCACAGCCGGTCCTCAGCCGCGGCATACCCGGCCCCGAACTCCGTGCCGTATCTGGTGGTACCGGTGATGTGGGGAATGCCCGCCTTCTTGTCGCGGACGATCGTCACGTCGGTGCGGCCCGCAGGCTTCTCGGTGGAGGCGACTTGATCGGAAGAGACCCCGAACGACGCGTCGTTGAAGAACGTGTTGATCGTCGAGTCGGTGAGCGTGGAGTAGCCCTTGGCCAGGTTGGAGTACGGGCCGAGCTGGTCCTCCGCGTGGTCGGGCTGGGTGCCGAACGCCTGGTTGAGCAGGATCTGGGCGAGGGTCGCGTTGCCGTTCTCACCGGGCGGCAGGATGTCGGAACACTGACCGCCGCAGTAGTCGTTCGAGGTCGCCGCCACCGCCGTCGCTTGGGAAAGCGGGGACAAAAGACCTGCAATCAGGGCGCATATGGATGCGGTCTTCAGGAACCCGGCGAGTCTGCCGGGAGTTCTCAGTCTGTCAAGGGCGATGCGCGAGGTACGCCGTGGCATGGCAGCTCCTACCGACGGGGGTGAGCCGGGACGTTACCGCCGGTATCCCCGGGATTGAAGATGAACATGCGTCAAGTTTTGGTAGCCGGTACGGCGGCTTATGGAGGTCATCGGAAATCGGATGGAGCCGAATCGCTTGTCGATACGTCTATTCGGCGACGTCCGTACGACGACGCCGAAGTGACCGAAGTACAGGTGCAGGTGTGACGGAGGTGCAGGGCGATGGCCGGTTTCCGGAGTCTGGCGAGACAGGTCCGCGATCCGCGGTGCGATCTGGCACTGCGGCGCTACTCACTGCGCAAGTGCCTTGAGCGGTTCGCTCCTTACGGGCACAGGGCGACCTGGGACCATTTGTGCTCCCGGGCAGGGTTCGGTCCGGAGGACCGGTCCCCCGACCCAGCGCGGCTCGTGGCCGCACTGGAGGAGTTGGAAGAGGCGCGTTCGGTCTGGCTGGCCTATGAGGTCGAGTTCGCCGAGCGGCGCAAGAAGGAGAAGCACGACGGGCTGCGCCGGCCGGGCACCGTGGACGACTGGCACCGGCTGACCTGGGGCGGTTTCGGTGTCGCCTGGTGCGACGACCCGCGGGTCCACCCCCGTGAACCGCTGGCCGAGGTGCTTCGCCGACTGATCTCCGCCTTGGAACGCGAACCGGGCGCCGAGTGCCCGGTGTGCAGCGGAGAGCGTCTGATCTGGACGTACGACCTGGACCACGAACCCTCGGCGGGTCCGGTCTGCACTCACTGCGGAATTCTCGTGCCACGGCCCGTGCTCAAGCCCGAGGCCCTGGCGGACGCAAGGCGCGGAAGGCTGCTGGTGTCGGCCTAGCTCGGCGGGGGTGCGCCGGGGATGCCGCACCCCCTGTCTGTCGTTGATGGTCATGGGCTGTTGTCAGTGGTGGCTGGCAGTCTTGAGGCATGGTGCAGGTGTGTCTCAACGGACCGCGGGGGTCCGCCGACGGTGCGATGGTGCCGCTGACTCCTCAGGCAATGGCCGAGTCCGCGGCGCGTGCCGTCGCGGCAGGGGCCACGGACATCCACGTCCACCCCAAGAACCCGTGCGGCCACGACTCCCTGTCGCCCCGGGTGCTCGCGCCGACGCTCCAGGCGATCCGGGCGCGGGTGTCGGTCCCGGTCGGGGTGACCACGGGCGCCTGGGCGGAGCCGGATCCGGCGGCCCGGCTGAAGCGGATACGGAGCTGGGCGGACCTGCCCTCGCTGCCCGACCACGCCTCCGTCAACTGGCATGAGGAGGGCGCGGAGGAGATCGCCGCGGCTCTGATCGACCTCGGGGTGGGGGTCGAGGCCGGCATCTGGTCGGGGACGGACGGGGCGGCGCGGTTCGCCGTGTCCCCGCTCGGGGGGCGGGTGTTGCGGGTGCTGGCCGAGGTGACGGATACGGCGGTGGATACGGCCGAGGACACCGCACGCGGACTGCTGGCCGACCTGGGCCGGGCGCTCCCCCACTCTCGGCTTCGCTCGAGCGGGAGGGGCCCCATCGCCCCGTGCTGCTGCACGGCGAGGACGGCGGCGCCTGGCCGGTGTTGCGGCTGGCGGGGCGGCTGGGGCTCGCGACCCGGATAGGCCTGGAGGACACGCTGGCCCTGCCGGACGGGGAACGGGCCGGGTCCAACGCTCAGTTGGTCGCCGAGGGGCTGCTCCAGTACGGGTGAGCCCAGCGCCGGTCGTCGGGGAGGACCTGAAGCTCGGCGCGTGTGGCGAGGTCGTCCTCGCCCTGGGCGCGGAGGCGGGCGGCGCCCGGGCCGGCCAGCCAGGTGCGCAGATCCGCGACGCCGGCGTCCTCGCTGCCGTCGTACCACCAGGAGAACGGGGAGGAGTCGGACAGCAGGTCGTACAGCCAGACGTCGACGCAGTGGACGAGGTGTGCGTCGGCGACCGGGCTGCGGACCCACCGGTCGAGGAACGGAGTCACGGTCCTGGCGATCGTGACGCAGGTGTCGAAGATGTCGTCGATGCCGTACGGCGGCTCGGGCCTGGTGAGGGCGTCCTGCCACCAGGCGTGCAGGAAGGTCTCGATCGCGGCGGCCTGCTCGGCCGGCCAGGAGCGCCAGTCCACCCGGCTCAGCCCGTGGGCCCCGTAACCGATCGAGCCCAGGGTGCCGTCGGCCATCGCCCGCGCGGCCTGTGGCAGCAGGCGCCGCATCGCGGCGGCGTGGTCGTCGAAGTGGTCGGCCACCTCGAAGAGGTAGTACCGCACCACGTCCACGGGCACGTGCACGTGCGGCGTGCGCAGATACGCGGTCTCCTCGGGCGCGTGGCAGTAGCCGCAGCCGGTCTCGTCAGGGCTGGCGAAACCGCTGAAGACCGTGTCGATGTCCGCGAGGGCGGCGTCAAGGGCAGGTGAGAACAAGGGAATTGATCCCGTCAGGACTCCGTGCACGGCGTCTCGGTCGGCCGAAGATCCCGACGCTACCAGCCGCTAATCCGCTCGCTCCACCCCTTTCCCGTCCGGACAGTTGGACGCGATGAAACCGAACTGAACGACCCCGGAACCGAGGTGTCCCATGTCGACGCTCCGCGTCACCGCCGAAGTGCTGACCGTCCACGAGCATCCGGGCGCCGACGCGCTCGAACTGGCCCAGGTGGGTCTGTACCGCGCCGTCGTCGCCAAGGGCGCCTACCGCACCGGCGATGCCGCCGTCTACATCCCCGAGCAGGCGGTGCTGCCCGCCGGGCTGATCGAGGAGCTGGGACTGACCGGGCGGCTCGCGGGAAGCAAGTCCGACCGGGTCAAGGCGGTGCGGCTGCGCGGCGAGCTGTCGCAGGGCATCGTGTGCCGGCCGAAGGCACTGGCGGACGTCGACCTGGCGCGTGCGGCCCTGGACGGGACCGACTTCGCCAAGACACTCGGCATCACCAAGTGGGTGCCTCCGATCCCGCCCACGATGAGCGGGGAGGTGGAGTCCGCGCCCGATCTGCTGCCCTGGGTCGACATCGAGAACATCCAGCGGTTTCCGGACATCTTCACACCGGGCGAGGCTGTGGTCCTGACGGAGAAGCTGCACGGTTCGGCATGCCTGCTGACGTATCTCGCCGACGAGGGGCGGGTGCACGTCTCGTCCAAGGGGTTCGGGTCCAAGTCCCTTGCCCTGAAGGAGGACCCGCGCAACCTGTACTGGCGTGCGGTGCAGGGGCACGGCGTCGCCGCGACCGCGGCCCGGCTCGCCGAGCGGCTGGGTGCACGCCGGATCGGGATCTTCGGCGAGGTGTACGGCGCGGGGGTCCAGGACCTGACGTACGGCGCGGACGGGCGCCGCGAGACCCTGGGGTACGCAGTGTTCGACGTCTCCGCGGAGATCGACGGCACCGTGCGCTGGCTGGACGCGGCCGAACTGCTCGACGGGGAGCTGCCGTTGGTGCCCCGGCTGTTCGAGGGGGCGTACGACATCGATCGGGTGCTGGAGGTTGCGAGCGGCCGGGAGACCGTGTCCGGACGCGGGCTGCATCTGCGCGAGGGAGTCGTGATCCGTCCGTCGACGGAGCGGTACAGCTCGGTGACCGGCGGTCGGGCCATCGCCAAGGCGGTGAGCGCGGCGTACCTGACCCGGAAGGGCGGTACGGAGTACGAGTAGGGCGGGCGGCCGCAGGAAGCAGGCCCTAGGGTCTGTCCGGCGGTTCGATCAGGTCGGCTGCAAGAGACGGTGCTTCTTGGCCGCGCCGAGCGGGGCCATGGGGGTCCCCCCGCTCGGCTGCAAGGCGGAGGAGGGAGTCGACGCGGAGCGATGGGGGCCCCTCCCGCTCGAGCGAAGCCAAGAGTGGGGGAAGTGACGACAACGCGGCTGGGGGTCCCCCACGCCTTCAAGGCAGTGGGGGAGGGCGTGCCAGGGCCCGCGACGCCGAGCTGATCCGCCGGAGGCCCTAGCGCTGGTCCTGCTTCCCGCGGCCTCCCCCTCGCTCCACCATCAGCCGCGAGCCGCTCCGGCGTTCGCCGAAGACGTCGTCCGGGTTGGACAGGACGCAGGTGTCCAACGACAGGCAGCCGCAGCCGATGCAGTCCGTGAGGTGGTCGCGCAGGCGGTTGAGCTGCTTGATGCGTTCGTCGAGTTCCGAGCGCCAGGCCTCGGAGAGACGGGCCCAGTCCTCCCGGGTGGGGGTGCGTTCCTCGGGGAGCTCGGCGAGCGCATCGCGGATCGTCGCCAGCGGGATGCCGACGCGCTGGGCGGCGCGGACGAACGCGACCCGGCGCAGCGCGTCCCGGTGGTAGCGGCGCTGGTTGCCCGAGGTGCGGCGGCTGCTGATCAGGCCCTTGGACTCGTAGAAGTGCAGGGCGGAGACGGCGGCACCGCTGCGCGCCGCGAGCTGGCCGACCGTGAGCTCGTGGATCTTCTCTGGAATCTGGGGCATCCCTCGAACCCTACCCATGCCTCCGTTGACACGGACCTCGAGGCCGACCATGCTAAGCAGTCGCTTAGAGTTTGGGACGAGGAGGCGGGACATGGCAGAGCCGAGGGTCTTCACGGGCGCCGACGAGCTGAAGGCGGCCGTTGGCGAGCAGCTCGGGTACACCGACTGGCTGGAGGTCGACCAGAAGCGGATCGATCTCTTCGCCGATGCCACCGGTGATCACCAGTGGATCCACATCGATCCGGAGAAGGCCGCCGCCGGGCCGTTCGGGACCACCATCGCGCACGGGTATCTGACCCTGTCGCTGCTGCCGCTTTTCGGACCGCAGCTGATCAAGGTCGAGGGCGTGAAGATGGGCGTCAACTACGGCACCAACAAGGTGCGTTTCCCGTCACCCGTGCCGGTCGGCTCGCGCCTGCGCGCCACCGCGGTGATCACCGGGGTCGATGACGTGGCGGGCGGCGTCCAGGTGACCGTCGCCTTCAGCGTCGAGCGCGAGGGCGGCGACAAGCCGGTGTGTGTCGCCGAGTCGGTCTCGCGCTACTACCTCTGACGCCTCCGAGCGGTCACTTGGCCGCTCCCACCATCCGCAGCACGAGGTCGGCGTCGAGCGCGCCGACCTCGTCCGGCGTCCAGGGCCCGTCGACGTTGAACCAGCGGGCGACATCGATGCAGAGCGACATGACGGCGAGGGTGGTGCCCTTCACGTCCAGCACGTCGAACTCGCCTGCCGCCACGCCGTCCTCGATGATCCCCCGCACCTCGGCGTCGCACTGCCGGCGCAGCGCGAGGATCTCCTCACGGGCGTCCGGCCCGAGCGAGTCGAGCTCGTACTGCACGACCCGGGCGGTGGTGCGCCCGCCCGCGTGCCAGCGGACGAAGGAGCTCACCGCGTCGGCGAGCCGCTCGGCCGCGGTGCCCTCCCGCCGGGCGGCCGTCTGCAGGATCTCGAGGGCCTTCTCGTGGCCGATCCGGCTGATGCGGTGGAGCAGCTCTTCCTTGGTCTTGTAGTGGATGTAGAGCGCGGCCGGGCTCATACCGGCACGGCCCGCGATGTCACGGGTCGTCGTGGCGTGGTACCCGCGCTCGGCGAAGGCCTCCACCGCGGCGATCAGCAGCCGCCGGGCCGCGTCGGGCGTGACCTCGCCCCACGCCGACGTCTCGTCGCCGGCCGTGTCCTCCGCCGTACTCATAGCTCGCTCGCCCCTCTCGCCCGCCCGTCTTCCACCACCGCCCTCAAACGAGACCCATCGGGCCACCTTTTGATCGGGCGAACCCCCACCATACCGCCGACGGTGAGCGAGCGCTTAGTCCGGCCGCTCAGAGCTTTCAGAGCTTCTCGAAGGGGTCGTGCTCGGCGAGCAGCTTCTCCAGCCGGGCCTGGTCGACGCGGCTGACGATCTGCCCGGCCTCCTGCCGGTCCCGGATCACCTTGGCCAGGGTGAAGGCGGAGGTGACCAGGTACAGCACGGCGATGGCGAGGAAGCCGCGCACCCAGGCGTTGGCGTCCAGCCGGAAGATCCCGACGGCCGTGGCGATCATGGCGAGGGCGAAGGAGGCGACGGCCTGGCCGTAGAAGGCGGCCGTGCTCTGCTGCTTGACCGGTGTGTCACTCATGCGATCAAGGGTCGCCGGAGGTGGCCCGCGCCACATCCGCCGAGATACTCAGCTCAGGTACTCAGAACGCCGAAATCCCGGTCAGCGCACGGCCGATGAGGAGTTTCTGGATCTGGCTGGTGCCCTCGTACAGGGTCATGACGCGGGCGTCGCGCAGCAGTTTGCCCGCCGGGTACTCGTCGATGTAGCCGTAGCCGCCGAAGACCTGGAGGGCGTTGTTGGCGGCGCGGACGGCGGCCTCCGAGGCGAACAGCTTGGCCTTGGAGGACTCGACGGCGAAGGGCTGCCCGCGGTCGATCAGGTCGGCGACCCGCCAGGTGAGCAGACGCGCCGCGTCCACGTCCACGGCGATGTCGCTGATCAGTTCCTGTACGAGCTGGTGGTGGGCGATCGGCTTGCCGAACTGCTCGCGCTCGCCCGCGTACTTCACCGCCGCGTCCAGCGCGGCCTGGGCTATGCCGACGCAGCCGGCCGCGACCGACATCCGGCCCTTGGCGAGGGCCGACATGGCGACGGAGAAGCCCTTGCCCTCCAACCCCAGCATCGCCGCGGCCGGGACGCGTACGTCCTCAAGGACCAGTTCGGCTGTCGCCTGACCGCGCAGGCCGAGCTTGCCGTGGATGGTGCGGCGGGTCAGGCCGGGCGTGTCGGTCGGCACGAGGAAGGCGGAGACACCCTTGTGGCCGGGGGCGTCGGTGGAGCGGGCGAAGAGGAGGACGACATCGGCCCAAGTGCCGTTCGTGATGAACATCTTGGCGCCGTTGATGACGTAGTCGTCGCCGTCGCGCACCGCGCGCGTGGCGAGGTTGCCGGCGTCGGAGCCGGTGCCGGGCTCGGTGAGGCCGAAGCAGCCGACGTACTCGCCGGAGGTGAGGCCGGGCAGCCAACGGCGCTTCTGCGCCTCGCTCCCCCAGGCGGCGATCGTCTTGGCGACCAGCCCGAGCGAGACGGACACGATGCCGCGCACCGAGGAGTCACCGCGCCCGAGCTCCTCTGTGACCAGGCAGTACGCGAGGTGGTCGCCGCCGGAGCCGCCGTACTCCTCGTCGACGGTCAGCCCGAGGAACCCGACCTCGCCGAGCTTCTTCACGATCGACCGGTCGACCTCCTCGGCGCGGTCCCAGGCGACCACGTGCGGAGTGATCTCACGCGCCACGAAGTCCCTGGCCAGTCCGCGGACGTCGGCCTGCTCCTCGCTGAGCTCCAGATTCACGGTCACCCCACATCAGTCGCCCCGCCGCACCGCAGCCGTCGTACAGGTGCTGCGGTTTTAAATTAGCACTGCTAGTTTCCGGTTCGCAGCCCTACTATGTGCGCCATGGCCCGACCGCGCAAGCCCCTCCTGAGCACCGACCGGATCGTCGACACGGCACGCGCGCTGGTGGACGCGGAGGGCCTCGCGGCGGTCTCGACGCGTCGGCTCGCCGCCGAGCTGGGGGTCAGCGGACCCTCGCTCTACAACCACTTCCGCACCAAGGACGAGATCCTGGAGGCGGTCGCGGACTCGGTGAGCGCCCAGGTCGACCTGTCGATGTTCGAGGACGGGCGGGAGTGGCGGACCGCGCTGCACGACTGGGCGATCTCCTACCGGGCCGCACTGCGCGACCACCCCAACATCGTCCCGGTGCTCGCCACGGGCCCCGGCCGCCGACCGGCAGGGCTGCGCCTCGCGGACGCGGTCTACGGCGCGATGGTCGACGCGGGCTGGCCGCCGGCGCAGGCCACGTCCATCGGCGCGTTGATGCGGTACTTCATCATGGGCTCCGCGCTCGGGTCCTTCGCCGGGGGCTTCGTGGACGACGCGAGCGCGTACGACCCGGCCGACTATCCGCACCTCGGGCAGGCGCACCTCCTCTCCGAGCAGCAGGAGAAGATCGACGAGCGGGCCTTCGAGACGGGGCTGACGGCGCTGCTGGACGGGCTGGTGCAGCAGTACGAGCAGGTGAAGCGGACCGCGTAGCGACACTTCGGCGGGGGCCGAACCGTCCGTGCCCCATGCTGGGGTGCATGACCTCCAAGGACCCTCAGGCGCCGCAGCTGGCCCGGTTCGCCGGGCTGATCGCCGACGAGACGCGGGCCGCGTGTCTGCTGGCGCTGCTGGACGGGCGGGCGTGGACCGCGGGTGAGCTGGCGCGGCACGCGGGGGTCGCCGCGTCGACGCTGAGCGAGCACCTGGGCAAGCTCGTCGCGGGCGGCCTGCTCACCGAGGAACGGCAGGGGCGGCACCGGTACGTCCGCCTCGCCGGCGCGCGGGTCGCCCAGCTGGTGGAGGACCTGGCCGCACAGATGGGTCCGGGGAATGTCGTACGGCCGCGCAGTCTGCGGGAGTCGAGCGCCGGGTCGGCGATGGCTCGGGGGCGCACCTGCTACGACCACCTGGCGGGGCGGCTCGGGATCGCGGTCACCGATGCGCTGACCGAGCGGGGGCTGTTGCTCCAGGACACCGGCTTCGCGCTCACGGAGGCGGGCGTGCGGTGGTTCGACGCGGCCGGGATCGCGCTGGACCGCAAGGGCCGCCGCCCCCTGGCCCGTGCGTGCCTCGACTGGACGGAACGGCGACCGCACCTCGCAGGGGTGGCGGGTGCCGCGCTGTGCCGGCATGCGCTGGATGGGGGCTGGTGCGTACGCATCGGCTCCGAGCGGGCGGTCAAGGTCACGACCACGGGCGAGCATGCGCTGCACGACCTGCTCGGCATCGAGTCGACGTCACTGAACTGACCTCCCGACCGCTCCCATCACCCCGTCCGAAATCCGCCAGCCCTCACCCTCACTCCCCTCCTAGCCTCAGGAGCATGATGAACGTCTCCCCTGCCCACCCCGCCCGTCGCGCCCGGCTGCTCGCCACCGGTGCTGCTGCCGTCACCGTCGTGCTGTGGGCCTCCGCCTTTGTGTCGATCCGGAGTGCGGGTGGCGCGTACTCGCCGGGGGCGCTGGCGTTGGGGCGGTTGCTCGCCGGTTCTCTGGTACTCGTCGCCATGCTTGTCGTGCGGCGGGAGGGGCTGCCGCCGCGGTCGGCCTGGCGCGGGATCGCGATATCCGGGGTGCTGTGGTTCGGGTTCTACAGCGTGGCACTGAACTGGGGCGAGCAGCAGGTGGATGCCGGCACCGCGGCCCTGGTCGTGAACATCGGGCCGATTCTCATCGCCCTGCTCGGCGCGCGGCTGCTCGGTGATCCGATGCCGCCGCGGCTGCTGGCCGGGATGGCCGTGTCGTTCGCGGGCGCGGTGACGGTGGGCCTGTCGATGTCGAGCGGGGGCGGTTCCTCGGTGCTCGGTGTGGTGCTGTGTCTGCTCGCGGCGGTCGGGTACGCGGGCGGTGTCGTCGCGCAGAAGCCCGCGCTCGGGCGGGCGAGCGCGCTGCAGGTGACCACGTTCGGATGTCTGGTCGGCGCGGTGCTGTGTCTGCCGTTCGCCGGACAGCTGGTCCACGAGGCGGCCGACGCCCCGGTCTCCGCGACGCTCAACATGGTCTACCTGGGCGTCTTTCCGCTGGCGCTCGCCTTCACGACCTGGGCCTACGCCCTCGCCCGTACGACCGCCAGCCGCATGGGCGCGACGACGTACGCGGTGCCCGCGCTGGTCGTGCTGATGTCCTGGCTGGCGCTCGGCGAGGTGCCGGGGCTGCTCACGCTCGCGGGCGGGGCGCTGTGCCTGGCCGGCGTGGCGGTGTCGCGGTCGCGGGCACGGGCCGCGGCACCGGAGACGATTCCGGGGTCGCAGCCCGAGCGCGCGCCGGACTCAGTCTGAACTCGCCCTGCCCGCAAGGACCTTGATGGAGAGCAACGCGATCACGGCCAGGCCGATGATGTAGGCGGACACCGCCATCGACGTGCCCGTCGCCTCCAGCAGCAGGACCATCACGAAGGGCGCCAGGCCACCGCCGAGCACGGCCGCGATCTGGTAGCCGAGGGAGGCACCCGTGTAACGCATCTCGGGCGTGAACAGCTCGGCGAACAGGGCGGCCTGGGGACCGTACATGATGCTGAGGAAGCAGCCAGCGACGAACGTGCCGACCGCCAGCCACAGCAGTGAGCCGGTGTCGATCAGCAGGAACATCGGTACGGCCCACAGCGCGATGCCGACCGCCCCGAGCGCGTAGATCCGGATGCGGCCGACGCGGTCGGAGAGCGCGGCGGCGGCCGGGATCAGCACGAGCTGGGTGAGGCTGATGCAGAGCGAGACGGTGAGCACCGCGTCGCGCTTCATGCCGAGTTCGCGGGTCGTGTAGTCGAGGACACCGGTGATCAGGATGTAGAAGGTCGCGGTGTTCACGGCGAAGGAGCCGCCGGCGAGGAGGACCGTGCCGAGGTGGCCCCGGAGGATCGCGCGCAGGGGCGAGTTCTGTTCGGCCTTCTCCTTCTGAGCCAACTCCCTTTCCGCCTGCCGGAATTCGGGGGTCTCCTCGACGTGCCGGTGGATGTACCAGGCGAGTACGAGCACGAACAGGCCGACCAGGAAGGGCAGTCGCCAGCCCCAGGCCGCGAAGGCGGAGTCGGAGGTGAAGGCGCCGGCCAGCAGGAAGACCGTGTTGGCGGTCACCACGCCGATGGGGACGCCGAGTTGGACGAAGCTGCCGTAGATGCCGCGCTTGCCCTCGGGGGCGTACTCGGTGGCCAGCAGCATCGCACCGCCCCACTGTGCGCCGACCGCGACGCCCTGTACGACGCGCAGCAGGACCAGCAGGATCGGGGCGGCGACGCCGATGGTGTCGTACGTCGGGAGCAGGCCGATGCCGGTGGTGGCGATGCCCATGAGCGTGAGCGCGAGGACCAGCATCGGCTTGCGGCCGCGTTTGTCGCCGAGCTGACCGGCGACGATGCCGCCGATCGGGCGGGCCAGGAAGCCGACGGCGAAGGTGGCGAAGGCGGCGAGCACTCCGGCGGTGGGGCTGCCCGCCGGGAAGTACAGATCGCCGAGGACGAGCGCGGCGGCTATGCCGAAGACGAAGTAGTCGTACCACTCGACGGCCGAGGCGAGAGCGGCGGCCGTGGCTACGCGGCGGCGGTTGACCGTGGGGAGGGCGGTCGTGGGAGCGGATTGAGCGGAGGGGGCCATGTCCATGCGTGCACACTCCGATGGGTGCGGTGGGGACGTTCCCGGGAACATACTGACCGGACGGTATGGGGTCAACGGTCGTGCGCGAAGGTTGCCCGGAGCACCCGGAGGCTCCGGGCAACCTTGAAGCGTCAGAAGACGACCAGCGCCCTGCCGCCCTTGCCCGCCAGCATGTTCTCGAACGCCGCCGGGATGCCGTCCAGGCCGATCCGTTCCGTCACCAGCGCGCCCAGGTCCAGGCGGCCCGCGCGTACGTGTTCGGCGAGCAGCGGCAGGTCCTGTGCCGGGTTCGAGTTGCCGTAGACGCAGCCCGAGAGGGTCCTGCCCCAGTGGAAGATCTCCAGCGCGTTGAAGGTGACCTGCTGGTCCTTGCCGCCGATGCCGACCACCGTGGTGCGGCCGCCGCGGCGGGTGGAGTCCCAGGCCGTACGGATCGTCTGCGCGCGGCCCACGCACTCGACGGCGACGTCGACGCCCTGCTTGTCCGTCAGGCCCCGGATCTCGCGGGCGGTGTTGTCGGAGGCGAGGACGTAGTCCGTGGCGCCCGCAGCGCGCGCCAACTCCTCCTTCGCCGGGGAGACATCGACCGCGACGATGCGTGCGGCGCCCGCGATGCGCGCCGCCTGGAGTGCCGCGAGGCCCACTCCCCCGACGCCGTACACGGCGACCGTCTCGCCCGGCTGCACCTTCGCCGAGTGGTGGACCGCTCCGTAGCCGGTGAGGACGGCGCAGCCCAGGAGGGCCGCGTCCGTGAGGGGGATGCCCCCGGGGAGGGGCAGGACACAGCTCGCGGACACCACCGTCTCCTCGGCGAACGCGGCGACGTTCAGGCCCGGATGGAGGTCGGTGCCCGCTGCCGTTCGGGCATACACATCCGCGGCGCCGTTCAGCGCGTTGGCGCACAGCCACACCTCGCCGAGCGAGCAGGCGTGGCAACTGCCGCAGGACGGGGCCCAGTTGAGGACGATCGGGTCGCCGGGTGAGACATGCGTGACGCCGTCTCCCACAGCCAGGACCGTGCCCGCGCCCTCGTGGCCGAGGACGGCGGGCACCGGCACCCTCATCGTGCCGTTGGACAGGGACAGGTCGGAGTGGCAGACACCGGCGGCTGCGAGTCGGACGCGGACCTGGCCGGGGCCGGGATCCGGAAGCTCGATGTCCGTGATCTCCAACGGGGCGCCCACTTCGGGCAGGACGGCTGCGCGAACCACGGATACGCTCCTCAGAACTGCAGGGACTTGGTCTGGAGGTACTCGGTCAGGCCGTGCGCGCCGAGCTCGCGGCCGACACCCGACTGCTTGTAACCGCCGAACGGGGCAAGGGGGTTGAAGCGGCCGCCGTTGATGTCGACCTGGCCGGTCTCCATACGGCGCGCGAAGGCCACCGCCTCCGCCTCGTCGCCGGCCCAGACGGCGCCGGCGAGGCCGTAGACCGTGCCGTTGGCGATGCGCAGGGCGTCCTCCTCGTCGTCGTAGCGGAGGATCGACAGGACCGGGCCGAAGATCTCCTCCTGGGCGATCGTCATGTCGGGGGTGACGTCCGCGAAGACGGTCGGGGAAACGAAGTAACCCTGTTCATGCGGGGATTCGGGGCCGCCCGCGACCAGCCGTGCCCCTTCCGCCACACCCTTCTCGATGTAACTCCGCACCCGCGCCTGCTGCTTGGCGTTGACGACCGGGCCGATGCGCGAGCCGTACTTCGCGGCGGCCGTCGCGGCCAGTTCGACGGCCTCCTCGTACCGGACGTGGTGCACCAGCATCCGCGTCCAGGCGCTGCACGTCTGGCCTGAGTTGGACATGACGTTGGCGACCCCGACGTTGACCGCCTTGGCGAGGTCGGCGCTCGGCAGGATGACGTTGGCGGACTTGCCGCCCAGTTCCAGGGCGACCTTCTTGATCGCGGCGCCCGCCGTCGCGCCGATCTGCCGGCCGACGGCGGTGGAGCCGGTGAAGGAGACCAGGTCGACGCCCGGGTGCTCGGCGAGGGCCTGGCCCGCGACCGGGCCAAGGCCCGTGACCAGGTTGAAGACCCCCGCCGGGATCCCCGCCTCGTGGACCGCCTCGGCGAAGAGCTGGGCGACCAGCGGGGTGTCCTCGGCCGGCTTCAGCACGACCGTGCAGCCCGCCGCCAGCGCCGGGGCGACCTTGGCGACGACCTGGTGGAGGGGGTAGTTCCAGGGCGTGATCGCGCCGACCACGCCGACCGGCTCCAGATGGACGGTCGAGTTCCCGGCCTTCTCCTCGAAGGAGTACGTCGCGGCCAGCTCGGCGTACGAGCCCGCGACCGCGATCGGCACGGCGGCGTGGACGTTCTGCGAGAACTGCAGCGGCGAGCCGAGCTCGGCGGTGACGGTCTCGGCGATCTCGTCCTTGCGCGCCACCAGCACGTCCCGCAGGGCGGCCAGGCGGGCGGCCCGCTCGGCGGGCGGGGTCGCGGCCCAGCCCGGGAGGGCGGCACGGGCGGCCCGTACGGCGGTGTCGACGTCCTCGGCCGTCCCCGCGGGGACTCGGCCGATCACCTGCTCGTCGACGGGATTCACGACATCGATCACGTCCTGACCTGCGGCGGGCCGCCAGGCGCCGTCGATGTACAGGCCGTCGTGTGCCTTCATGGTGCTCCTCCGAGGCGGGGTGCGTCGTCCGCGTCACAACCTACCGACAGGCACATAAACTAGCGACGATAGTTTTCGGACGCCAGACACCCCCTCGCGAAGAGCCCCGGCTCCCTACTCGTCCAGGTCGGGCAGCCGGTCCGGATGCGGGCAGATGCGTTCCCCATGCTGGTCGAAGACGAACAGGTGGGCGATGTCGACGAGCAGCGGCACCTGCATGCCGTGACGGATGTCGATGTCGGGGGTGGTGCGGACGACGAGGTCGCCCGGGAGGCGCGGTTCGGTGGACGCGGGTGCGGAGTCCTGGTCCGGCGGGTCGTCCAGGACCACCACCGGACCGGCACGCAGCGCCTCCGCCCGCTCGCGCAGGCGCTCGAGGACGTTGGTTCCGCCCTCCCTGCGGCGGCGCCGGGGCGTACGGGAGGCGGGCCGTGGGGCCTCCAGGTCCGATACGACGGCGGGCTTGGAGCCGGTGTTGAAGTGGACGAGCACCTCGTGGCCCTGGAACTCCACGTGCTCCACCAGGCCGGTGAGCGCCACCTCTCCGGGGCGGGCGGAGGCGGGCTTGGCGATGCGGACGGCCTCCGAGCGCAGCCCGACGATCACCTCCCGGCCCTGCTGCACCCGCAGCAACTGGTGGTCCAGGGACAGGGGTTCGGGCAGCCGCAGGAACTGCTTGCCGAGGCTGATGGTCATCGCGCCGTCGAGCGGGGCGCGCACCAGGCCGCGCAGCAGGTTGATGCGCGGGGTGCCGATGAAGGCGGCGACGAAGACGTTGCGGGGCAGGGCGTACACCATGCGCGGGCTGCCCAGCTGTTGCAGGACGCCGCCGCGCAGCACGGCGACCCGGTCGCCGAGCGACATGGCCTCTGCCTGGTCGTGGGTGACGTAGACCGTGGTGACGCCCAACTCCCGGGTGAGCTTGGAGATTTCGGCGCGCAGATGGTTGCGGAGCTTGGCGTCGAGGTTGGACAGCGGCTCGTCCATCAGGAAGACGGAGGGGTGGCGTGCGATGGCCCGGCCCATGGCGACGCGCTGGCGCTCGCCGCCGGAGAGCTGGCTGGGGAAGCGGTCGAGGAGGTCCTCGATGCCGAGCATGCGGGCGGTGGCGTCCACGCGTGGGCGCGGGTCCTCGCCGGGGTTCTCGACGCGCAGCGGGAAGCCGATGTTCCCGCGGGTCGTCATGTTCGGGTAGAGGGCGAAGTTCTGGAAGACCATCGCCATGTTCCGCTCGGACGGGAGGAGGTCATTGGCCTCCTCCCCGTCCAGCAGGAGTGTGCCCTCGGTGATCTCCTCCAACCCGGCGATCATGCGGAGCACGGTGGACTTGCCGCAGCCGGACGGCCCGAGGAGCACGAGGAACTCGCCGGGCCGGATGTTCAGCGACAGCCGGTCCACCACGCGGACGCCCCGCGTGTAGGTCTTGCTCACGTCGTGCAGAGAGATGGCGCGTGTCATGACAGTGCCCCCGGGGGCTTGCCGGGCGAGCGTTGATTCCCGGCGGTCGAATGGCCCGTGCGGGTCGTACGGGCTGTGAGTCACGGAAGTTAACGGACCGTGCGTACTCGGGGGAAGACACTCGCCGGAATCGGGTCCGGCGTTCCGCGGAGCGAGAAACGTCAGCGGGTCGCGGTCAGGTGCGCGAAGACGACAACGTTGCTGGTGTAGCCGGTTCTGCGGTTGAACAGGCCGCCGCAGGTGATCATCCGCAGCTCGGGGCGTCTGCTCGGCCCGTACACCTCCTTGTCGGGAAATCTGGCCTTGTCGAAGACCCGTACGCGGTCCACGGTGTAGACGGCGGCACGGCCGTCGGCGCGCCGGACCTCGATGCGGCTGTCGCGGGGGATCTGCGCGAGCGCGGCGAAGACCGCCGCGCCGGTCCTGGTGTCCCGGTGGCCGACGGCGACGGCCGTACCGGTCTCGCCCGGGGACGGCCCGTCCTGGTACCAGCCGACGAGGTTGGCCTTGTCGACCGGCGGCGTCCCGAGCTGGTGGTCGGCGCCGACCTTCAGCCCGACGACCGGTGCGTCGATGCCCAGGGACGGTACGCGCAGGTTGGTGGCCGGCGACCGGGGCAGCGGCGGGGGTGCCGGGGTGGGCGTGGCCCTGGGTGTGGGCGTGGCGGTCGGCTCGGACGCCCGGGGCCGCCCGTCGACAGCCCCGGCGGCCGGGGCGGCGCGCGACTCGGAGGGTGACCGGGCGGGCGACTCGGCGGGCGACTCGGCGAGGACCGGGCCCCGGACCCGGTCGGGGAAGTCCGGGCCGTGGTGCCCCCCGCACCGCACGACTGTCACCAGGACGGCGACGATCAGAGCCGTCCTGGTGAGGCGGTAGGCGCGGGTCCGGTACCAGGGCCTGCGTCTGCGCCTACGCGGCACCATCGTTGCGACGACGGAGGCGGACGTACACGACTCCCCCGACCGCGACCAGCCCCACGGCCGCGGCACCGCTCAGTGGCGTGTAGGCCTGCAGGGTGTCGACGAGACCGCCGCCGCCGGCGTGGACGCCGCCCTTCGGCCCACCGTCACCGCCCTGGCGTGGGTGGTCCTCGATCGTTCGGCTCGGACCCTGCTGCCCCCGGTCGGGGTCGCGCCGGTGGCAGTCGACGGTGAAGACCTTTGCCTTGGGCGTGATGGGGGTCGCGCCCGGCAGGGCCGGAGTGAAGGTCCAGGTGAGCGTGTATCTGCCGTCGGCCAGCCCCAGAACATCGGTGTGTCCGGCACCGCCGGCCAGGGAGATCGTGCCGCTCACGGTGGCGGCGGTCGGCAGTGGCGGCTGCGCCGTGATGGTGTAGGCGACGCTCGTCACTTCGCCGAAGTTCGCGGCATCGAGGTAGAACCTGCAGACCGCGGGGTCGTCCTTGGCGACACCGTAGGGCACCCGCTCATTGTGGATCCTGATGTCGGCACCGTCGCCGGGGGCGGCCACGGCGGCCGGCGTCGCGAGCAAGGAGGCCCCGGCCGCGGTGAGAACGGTGAGAGCCGCGGCGCCGAGGCGGGCGCTGAGGGCGGACGGGGGCATCGAGGTCGGCATGGATGTTCCTCCGAGTCAGACGATTTTCATACAAATCGCTCTTTCACCTGACTCTCTTTCACATCCACCCGTGGTCTACCGGGAGCACCACCCGACTCGCCGTCAGATATCGCTCGACCGGCGCAACGCGGTTCCCTCGCGCGGCCCCTGGGGAGCCGGCACGGCCGCCGGACCGCTCCCCGGGGGCGCCGAAGCACGCAGCGCGCCGCCCGCCGAGAGCAGCAGCAGCGCGCCGAGCATCAGGAACGGAGCCGCCACTCCCGCGACCCCCGCGACCAGGCCCGCCGCCGCCGGCGCGGCGACCTGGCCGAGGCGGTTGCCGGTCAGCCGCAGGGCGAGGGCGGTGGAGCGCGCGTCGTCGGGGGCGGCCTGGACGACCGTCGTCATGGACAGCGGCTGCCCGACGCCCAGGCAGAAGCCGAGTGCGGTCAGCAGGACGGCCAGCGCCCACACGGGCAGCGGCAGCGCGATCCCGGCGCACAGTACGGCCGCCAGCCCGCAGGTCGCGCCGAGCAGCACCGCGCGGCCCAGCAGGCGCAGCAGCGGGGTCAGCACCAGGCGGCAGGCGATGGTGGCCGCCGCGCGCAGACTGAGCAGGACACCGACGACGGAGGGGGCGATGCCCCGGTGCTCGCCGACCACCGGCAGATAGGCGGTGAGGATGTCGGTGGCGGACAGCACGGAGAGGCTGACGAGCATCCCCGCGGGCACGCCCCGGGCACGCAGGATGCTGCCGACGGGGACGCGGTCGCCCTGTGCGGTACGGGACTTGACCGCCGTACGGTCCTCGATGCGCCACAGCGACGTGAACGCGACCGCGGCGCCCACGCCCGCCACCACGAGGGCGAGCGCGCTGGTGCCCGCCATGTCCGGGCCGCCGATCAGCGCGCCCGCCGCGACGGGGCCGACGAGCTGGCCGAGCGAGGCGCCGATGGTGAAGTGGCCGAAGTTGCGGTCCTGTTCGTGCGGGGCGGACTGGCGGGCGACCAGGGACTGGGAGCCGATCACGAAGCAGAGGTGGCCGAGGCCCATCACCCCGCTCCAGATCGCCATCGCCCAGAGGGAGTTGGCGAGGCCGCTCAGTGCGCAGCCGCCGGCTATGAGGACGACGCCGAAGGGCAGCAGGGGTGCGCAGCGGCCGTGGTCGGTGCGGCGGCCCAGCGGCACGGCGGCGAAGAGGGGCAGCAGCGCGTACACGCCCGCGATGACGCCGACCGCCCGCTCGTCGGCGCCCAGCGCGAGGGCCCGGTAGGAGACGGCGGGCCGGGCCATCGACACCGCCCCCTGCGCGAAGGAGAAGGCGATGACGAGGCGGAGCAGCCAGCCGCGGTTCCCACCGGGCCTCATGTGAAGGACCTCCGAGTGCGGGTCAGATGATGCAGAAGGGTCAGATGATGCCGAAGAGGATTCCTGCCCCGAGCACCACGAGTGATGTCAGCGCGGCCCACTTGACCACGAACCTGGTGTGGTCGCCGAACTCCACCTTCGCCATGCCGACCAGGACGTAGACGGCCGGGACGAGCGGGCTCGACATGTGCAGCGGCTGGCCGATGAGGGAGGCGCGGGCGATCTCCAGGGAGGAGACGCCGTGGGCCTGCCCCGCCTCGGCGAGCACCGGGAGGATGCCGAAGTAGAAGCCGTCGTTGGACATGAAGTATGTGAGCGGGATGCTCAGGATGCCGGTGACGAAGGCCATGTGCGGGCCCATGCCGTCGGGGATGTTGTCGACCAGCCACTTGGCCATGTGGTCGACCATGCCGGTGCCCTGCAGGACGCCGGTGAAGACGGCGGCGGCGAAGACCATGCCGGAGACGTTGAGGACGTTCTCGGCGTGCGCGCCGAGGCGGGCCTTCTGGTCGGGCATGTGCGGGAAGTTGACGGTGAGCGCGGTCGCGGCGCCGAGCAGGAACAGCACCGGGATCGGCAGCCACTCCATGATCATCGCGGTGAGCAGGACCACCGTGAGCAGCGCGTTGAACCAGTACAGCTTGGGGCGCAGGGTCGGCCGGTTGGGGTCGAGGCCCTGGAAGCCCTCGTCCTCGTCGTCGGGAAGGTCCGCGTCGGTGCCGGAGCCGGAGCCGCCCGTGGTGCGCTTGCCGTCCTTGCCGGAACCGGAGCCGGCACCCACGAGGACCGTCTCGGTCTCCTTCTCCTCGACCAGCACCTCGTCCAGCGTCAGCACGCCGAGCCGCTTGCGCTCGCGGCGCCCGAGGACGTACGAGAGGGCGATCACGAAGACCAGGCCCATGGCGAGCGCCGGGATCATCGGGACGAAGATGTCGCTCGCGTCGAGCTTCAGCGCGGTCGCGGCGCGGGCGGTCGGGCCGCCCCACGGCAGGGTGTTCATCACGCCGTTGGCCATGGCGGCGACACCGGTCATCACGACCAGGGACATCTTCAGGCGCTTGTACAGCGGGTACATCGCCGAGACGGTGATCATGAAGGTGGTCGAGCCGTCGCCGTCGAGTGAGACGATCGCGGCGAGCAGCGCGGTGCCGACGACGATGCGGAGCGGGTCGGCCTTGCAGAACTTCAGGATTCCCCGAACGATCGGGTCGAAGAGGCCGACGTCGATCATCACACCGAAGTAGACGATCGCGAACATGAGCATCGCCGCGGTGGGGGCGAGCCCGGTGACGCCGTCGATGACGTAGTCGCCGAGCTTGGCGCCCTTACCGACGAAGACGCAGAACAGTGCCGGGATCAGCACGAGCGCCGCGATCGGCGACATCTTCTTCAGCATGATCAGGACCAGGAAGGTCGCGATCATGGCGAAGCCGAGGATGGTCAGCATGAGTGGATACCTAACGTTCGCCCTTGAACATCCCACCGGGGCAGGCGGTGCGATGACGTTAGGTCCGTTCAAACGGCGTTAACAAGACGTTGACGTGTGAGCAATAAGCGCAAAACTGCAGGTCACAGCTTTGCTCAGGTCAGCGGCATGAGCTTTTCGGCCGCGGGGGCCACCGCGGCGACCTCCACGGGCACTCCATTGAGGACCGCGTTGCCCGAGAGCGGGTCGAGCAGGCTGCCGTCGAGGAGCTGGTTGACGTTGACTCCGGGGTCGGTGGCCGCGTGGCTCATCCGGGTGCCGGGCCGGTCGTGACCCCAGCCGTGCGGCAGGCTCACCACGCCCGGTCGCACGCCGTCGGTGACCTCGGCGGGCGCGGTCACCTCTCCGCCGGCGCCCTTGACGCGTACGGCGGCCCCGTCCCGCACGCCGAGCCGCTCGGCGTCCTCGGGGTGGATGTGCAGGGTGCAGCGGTTGGTTCCGCCGGTGAGGGCGGGGACGTTGTGCATCCAGCTGTTGTTGGAGCGCAGATGGCGGCGGCCGACGAGGACGAGTTCGTCGGGGAGCCGGTCCAGGGCCTGCCGCAGCCGCGGCAGATCGTCTGCAATCGGCTGCGGCAGCAGCTCGACCTTGCCGCTCCTGGTCTTCAGGGGCTGGGGCAGCCGGGACCGCAGCGGGCCGAGGTCGATGCCGTGCGGGTGGGCGAGCAGCTGCTCCAGGGACAGCCCGTCCTCTCGTACGCCGAAACCGTCGCCGTAGGGGCCGAGGCGCAGCATCATGTCGAGCCGCCGCTCGGGGCCGGTCCCGCCGGTGAGCTGTGCCGCGAGTTCCTGCGGGTCGCGGCCGTGCACGGGCGAGTGGGGCTCCTTGACCGCCTTGCCGAGGGTCTGGCCGATGACGAGGTCGTCGACGGCCGACGGGTCGGCGCCGTGCATGCCGGTCGCGGCCAGGATCAGCCGGGCGAGGATCTCGGTCTCGGCCATGCGGCCGGGCTCCAGGGGCACGGCGGGCCGGGAGTAGCGGACCTGGTTGCGTACGGCGAGGGTGTTGAAGGCGAAGTCGTGGTGGGCGCTCTGGGAGGGCGGGGGCGGCGGCAGCACGACGTCCGCGTGGCGCGAGGTCTCGTTGAGGTAGGGGTCGACGCTGACCATGAAGTCCAGGGAGTCCAGGGCCTTGTCGAGCCGGTCGCCGTCGGGCGCGGAGAGCACGGGGTTGGCGGCGACGGCGATGAGCGCCCGGATGGGCTCGCCCTCGTCGGTCGCGGTGTCGATCTCCTCGGCGAGCGCGGACAGCGGCAACTCGCCCTTGGCCTCCGGGTGTCGGCTGACCCGGGAGCGCCAGCGGGCGAGCTGGAAGCCGTGGCCGGGTCCGGCCGGGCGGGGTGTCCTGTCGGTGGCGGCCTGCGGGAAGAGGGCGCCGCCGGGGCGGTCGAGGTTGCCGGTGAGGATGTTGAGCACGTCGACGAGCCAGCTGCCGAGGGTGCCGTACGGGACGGTGCAGCTGCCGATACGGCCGTACACGGCGGCTGTGGGGGCGGCCGCGAGCTCGCGGGCGAGAGTGCGGATCGTGTCGGCGTCGATGTCGCAGGCACCGGCGACGGCTTCGGGGGTGAAGTCCCCTACCGCCGCGCGCAGTTCGTCGAGGCCCTGGAGGTGCGGGGTCAACTCCCCGGTGTCGACGAGGTCTTCCTCGAACAGGGTGTATGCCATCGCGGCGAGCAGCAGCGCGTCGGTGCCGGGGCGGATCGCGAGGTGGCGGTCGGCGAGCTTGG
The DNA here is from genome assembly GCF_040644055.1 of Streptomyces sp. NPDC047043. NCBI lineage: Bacteria > Bacillati > Actinomycetota > Actinomycetes > Kitasatosporales > Streptomycetaceae > Streptomyces > Streptomyces sp. NPDC047043. The sequence goes on along the minus strand of NZ_JBEYVO010000043.1, from coordinate 43,435 downwards.
CGGTGCGGGTGCGGCGCGGGTCGATCACGGTGAGGTGGCCGCCGCGCGCCTTGAGGGCCTTCAGCTTGCCGGGGAAGTCGGCGGCGGTGCACAGACTCCCGTTGGATTCCAGGGGGTTGGCGCCGATGAGGAGCAGATGGTCGGTGTGGTCCAGGTCCGGCACCGGGATCGCGTTCGCGTCGCCGTAGAGCAGTCCGCTGGAGACGTGCTTGGGCATCTGGTCGACCGTGGACGCGGTGAAGATGCTGCGGGTGCCGAGGCCGGCCAGCAGCACCGGCGGGTAGAGGCCGCCGGCGATGGTGTGGACGTTCGGGTTGCCCAGGACGACGCCGACGGAGTTGGCGCCGTACCGCTCGACGACCGGCCGGATCCCGGCGGCGACCGCGTCGAAGGCCTCCTCCCAGGTGGCCTCGCGCAGCTCGCCGTCCTTGCGCACGAGGGGCGTGCGCAGCCGGTCGGGGTCGCCGTCGACGGCGCCGAAGGAGGCACCCTTGGGGCAGATGAACCCCTTGCTGAACACGTCCTCGCGGTCACCGCGGGCGCCGGTGACACGGGTGCCCTCGATGGTGAGGGTCAGCCCGCAGGTGGCCTCGCACAGGGGGCAGATTCGCAGGGCGGTGCGGGACACGGGTCCTCCCGGTGGGCGACGACGGTGACGCTCGTAGACGCGACCGAGCATACCGACCGGTATGCACGGACGGGAGGCCCCTCAGGGGGTGAGGTCGGAAATTCGCGGGCCGCCCGCCTCGCCGCCGCCCGGAGGACTCAGTCCAGTACCCGCGCGAGATACGCCCGCAGCATCTCCCGCGCCTCCTCGATGATCTTCTCGTCGCCCTCCGGGGCCATCCGGAAGGCCAGGTGGACCAGGGTGTCGGCGGTTTCCACGGCGATCAGGAAGCAGCGCCGCAGATCGTCGTCCGGCTCCCGGTCGAGGTAGCCGGAGAGCAGGTCGGTCAGGCGGTCGGCGACGCGGTGGTTGGGTTCGGCGTCACGGGCGCCGACCGGGATCTGGTTGCCGAAGTCGACGAGGGAGAAGCCGGGCGCGGTGCGCTTCATGGCCAGGTACTCGTCGAGGACGGCGTCCATGGCCGAGCGCCAGCCTCCGTCGCGGGCCGCCTTCAGCCGCTCGGTGACCTGCTCGGTGAAGCGTTCGAGATTGCGTTGGGCGAGAGCGTCGGCCATCTGCCTCTTGTTGCCGAAGAAGCGGTAGACCGAACCGATGGGGACTCCGGCGCGCAGGGCCACGGCTCGGGTGCTCAGGGCGTCGTAGCCGACCTCGTCGAGGAGGTCGGCACAGGCGTCGAGGATCCTGGTCAGCCGTTCGGCACTGCGTCGCTGCACGGGGGCTCGGCGTAGCGATGTCGCGTGGGGCACGGACTTCATGATGCCGTTCCTGAGCCGTTCGGTGAACCTCGCCCCCCGCTAGGGGGATAGCTGCCGGATGCACCCAGTGCGGCCGTGCTCGGGGTGCCGTCCGGCGTGGCCTGTGCCTCCGACGCCGTGATGTCGGCCGTGCTCTCGACCGGCTTGCCGTTCACGGCCCAGGCGGTGCCGTCGTCGGCGTACAGACGGGCGGTGACGTGGTGCGTGCCGCGCGGGACGAACCGGGCCGGGAGCCGGTAGCCGAGGCCGCGCAGGCGGGTGACGGGGCGGTCGTCGACGAAGAGGTGGACATAGCCGCGGCCGGCCACCGCCTTCGGCTTCGCACCCTCGGGCGAAAAGCGGAAGTTGTGGAGGGTCAGCCGTACGTCCCAGGTGTCGTCGGCGTCCGGCTGCACCTCGATGCCGACCTCGGGCGCACCTTTCTTGTCCACCTCGCGCAGATGCCGCCCCTCCTCGTCGGTGTCGTCGAGGAGCTTGCCGACCGGCGAGGCCGACTCCCCGTTCTTGCCCTCGTGCGCATCACTGGAGCCGCAGCCCGCGGATCCGGTCAGCAGCAGGACACAGACCGCGAGCAGGGCAAGTGGTCCCCGCGTCCACGACATGCCCGTGAGGCTAGAACACCGGTCCGACAGTTGGATCCCCCTGGAGTCGTGTTCTCGTTCCTCCCTGGTGAGGACGTCCGGTGGACCCCTTGCGCGCACGAAACCGCAATCCTACGGTGATGCATAGGAATCAGACCGCACAGTCCGCAAGGGAGCGATCATGAGCGGGGACGCGCACAAGACGGCCGAGGGGCTGACCTACCTCTCCGGCTTCGGCAACGAGCACAGCTCCGAGGCCGTGCCCGGCGCCCTGCCCGAGGGCCGCAACTCGCCGCAGCGCGCCCCTCTCGGGCTCTACGCGGAACAGCTCAGCGGTACGGCGTTCACCGAGCCGCGGGCCCACAACCGCCGCTCCTGGCTCTACCGCATCCGCCCCTCGGCCGCGCACCCGGCGTTCACGCACACGCACAACGGCTGGGTCCGCTCGGCGCCCTTCACGGAGTCCGTCCCCGACCCGAACCGCCTGCGCTGGAGCCCCCTGCCGGACCCGACGGAGGGCACCGACTTCCTCGCCGGTCTGTGGACCCTCGGCGGCAACGGCGACGCGACCCAGCGCACCGGTATGGCCGTGCACCTGTATCACGCCAACTCCTCGATGGACCGCGTCTTCAGCGACGCCGACGGCGAGCTGCTGATCGTCCCGGAGCGCGGCGGCCTGCTGCTGCACACGGAGTTCGGGCTGCTGCACGTGGAGCCGGGGCATGTGGCACTGATCCCTCGCGGGGTGCGCTTCCGTGTGGAGCTGCTCGACGACGAGTACGCCCGCGGTTATGTGTGCGAGAACTACGGCGCCCCCTTCCGCCTGCCCGACCTCGGCCCGATCGGCGCCAACGGCCTTGCGAACGCCCGCGACTTCCAGGCGCCCGTCGCCGCGTACGAGGACGTCGACGGCCCGGTCGAGGTCGTGAACAAGTTCTGCGGCAATCTCTGGACGGCCACCTACGACCACTCGCCTCTGGACGTGGTCGCCTGGCACGGCAACTATGTGCCGTACGTCTACGACCTGCGCCGCTTCAACGTCATCGGCACCATCTCCTACGACCACCCCGACCCGTCGATCTTCACCGTGCTGACGTCCCCGTCGGACACCCCCGGCCTGGCCGGCGTGGACTTCGTGGTCTTCGCGCCGCGCTGGCTGGTGGGCGAGGACACGTTCCGGCCGCCGTACTTCCACCGGAATGTGATGAGCGAGTACATGGGCCTGATCGAGGGCGCCTACGACGCCAAGGCGGAGGGCTTCGTGCCCGGCGGCGGCTCGCTGCACAACATGATGTCGGCGCACGGACCGGACCGGGAGACGTTCGACAGGGCGAGCGCGGCGGAGCTGAAGCCGCAGAAGGTGGACGACGGGCTGGCGTTCATGTTCGAGACGCGCTGGCCGGTCACGCTCACCGCGCACGCGGCACAGGCGGAACATCTGCAACCGCACTACGACGACGTGTGGCGGGGCCTGGAGCGGCATTTCCGCCCGTTGCACTGATCGCGGACGACCGGTACGGATAGCCCCGTGACCTCCTTCGCCCCGGACTCGATCGTCCTGAACCGCAAGCTGCCGCTCTGGTACCAGGTGTCGCAGTCGCTGCGCGCCTCGATACTCGGCCGCTCACCTCAGGACCCGCTGCGGCTGCCCACCGAGGAGCAGCTGGCGGGCCACTACGGGGTGAGCGTGCTGACCATGCGGCAGGCGCTGAAGGAGCTGGAGGACGAGGGGTTGATCACCCGCCACCGCCGCCGGGGCACCTTCATCGAGCCCCATGCGAAACGGGGCACCCCGGTGCGGCTGCTCGGCTCGGTGGACGCGATCGTGGCCCAGCAGTCCGGCATGACGACCGAGCTGCTGGACCACGGCAAGGCGCCGGTGCCGCCCGAACTCGCCGAGTACTTCCCGGAGATCGACGAGGTGGCCACGTACCACCGACTGCGCAGCGACGAGAAGACGGGCGAGCCGACCAATCACGCGCGCAACTACGTCCGTCCCGAACTGGCCGCCCGTATCGACCCGTCCGACCTGGTGCGCTGGCCGATGACCAAGGTGCTGCGGGACGTCGTACGGGCCGACATCAGCCGTATCACGGACACCGTGGAGGCCCGCCTCGCCGACCCGGAGACGGCGCGGCTGCTCCAAGTCCCGCTGCTCAGCCCGATCCTGCACTACACGGGTGTGACCTACGACGGAGAGGGAAGGGTGCTGGACGCGGCGGTGATCCACTACCGGGGCGACCGCTTCTCCTTCACGGTCACTCTGGACGCCACATGACATCACTGTCCGTGCCAAGTCGTACGATGCCCAGCGTGACGCACGACGACGCTCCGCTGCTGGCGGACCTCATGCCGTGGTCCGTCGCACCGCCGCGGCTCGGCCGGGGGTGGCCGACGGGCCCCGACGCCGCATCCCTGAAAGCCCGCTGGGACGCGCTGCTGAAGGCCGAAGGGCCGGACCGGGAGGCCCTGTTCGAGCCGACGCGCTCGCGCACCCTGCACTCGGCGGTCGGCCAGCTGCCGGGCCAGTCGAGCGGCACGGAGAAGCTGGTCCGAGCGTCGGCCTCCTGCCCCGAGCCGGTGCGCGTCCTGCACGCCCCCTTCGACGAGCAGTGGCTGATCCCGGACCACCGCCTGATCGACTCGGCCCGCCCGGAGCTGTGGCGGGTGGCGGACGAACACCAGATCTTCGTCGTGGAGACCCCCTCGGACTCGGGCGCCCCGCCCCTGCTCGCCACGTCGCACCTCCCGCTGCTGCGCCCCGGCCGCATCCGCCCGCTGTACCGCCGCCCCGGCGGCACGGAACCCAACCTGGCGCCGGGCCTCGTGGAGCACCTGAACTCCCGTCTCGGCCACCCGCCCACCGCGCCGGACGTGCTCGCCTGGACCATGGCGACGGTACGGCCCGACCTGACGGTGCCGCTCACCGAGGACAGCGAACTCTGGGCGCACGGCGTGGAGTTGGGCCGCCGCATCCTCTGGCTGATGCGTCGCAACGGCGACCGCCCCAAGCTGCCGGGCGGCCGCCGCCCGTACGTCCGCGCCCCGCTGCCGTCACGCCCCTTCACGATCGGCTACGACCGCGACGAGGAGACCCTGCTGCTCGACGAGGGCCGCATCTCGCCGGTCCCGCCCGAGGCCTGGGACTTCGAGGCGGCGGGCGTCCGGGTCCTGGAGCAGTGGTTCACGGCCCGCACGACGGAGGCCGAACCGGGAGCCCTTGCGGCGATCCGCCCGGCGACCTGGCCCCAGACATGGACCTCTGAGCTGCTGGAGCTGATCACGGTCCTGGCACTCCTGGCGGAACTGCGGCCGCAACAGCAGGAGTTGACGGTGACGGCGCCGATCACGGCGTCCGAGCTGCACAAGGCGGGGGTGCTTCCGGCACCGGAGGCGGCACGCAAGCCGGCTTCGGTCCTGGACCACCACGAGGAGGGCCCGGAAGGCCAGTTCGCCCTGATCTAGGTTCTGTCGGGATCGAACCCGTCGAGAACCCTGTCCAGCGCCAGCTCGAACACGGCCTCCAGATCGATCGGACCCGGATCCTCCGTGAACGCCGCCGCCATCCGCGGGTACGCCCCGTCGGCGATCCGGCTCCCCAGATAGGCGCTCCGCACGGCGTTCTCCTGCTCCTCCGACCATGGCAGGTTCCGCGACCGCTCGGCCGTGGCGAGCTCGTTGGTCACGTACATCGTCACCACGCCGTTGAGCAGCCCGACGAGCTGCATCTTCATGCCGTACGTCATGTCCTCGAGCGGATCCAGACAAGCCAGGCAGTGCTCCAGATACCGCAGGGCGTTGGGGCTGAACCCGTACACCGGTGACATCAGCCGCGTCATCCAGGGATGCCGGTGCATGAGCGCGCGCGTCTGATGAGCCACCCGCATCATGTCGGCCCGCCAGTCCCCCGACGGCTCCCACAGCTCGTGCTCCCCGCTGACCGCGTCCACCATCAGCTCGTACAGGTCCTCCTTGCGGGGGACGTAGTTGTACAGCGACATCGTCCCGCAGCCCAGTTCGGCCGCGACATGCCGCATCGACACCGCGTCCAGCCCGCTCGCGTCGGCGATCCTCACCGCCGCCGCCGCGATGTCGGCACGGGTGTACGCCGGCCTCGGTCCCCGGCCCGCCCGCTCGGGGCGCGTCCAGATCACTTCGGGTACAGCCGCTCGGCCCGCCATCGATCATCACCTCGGCCACCATCCTAGTTACGTACAGCGTACGTAGTGCGCTATGGTCAAGCCATGACTTCTACGTACGCTGTACTTAGTGAAGGTCTGAAGAAGAGGTTCGGCGAGGTGCACGCGGTGCGCGGGCTGGATCTCGCGGTGGCCCGGGGCACGGTCTGCGGTGTCCTCGGGCCGAACGGGGCGGGCAAGACGACGGCCGTACGGCTGCTGACGACGCTGCTGCGGCCCGACGCGGGCTCGGCCCGGATCGCGGGGCACGACCTCGTCCGGGAGGCGGCAGCCGTACGGCGCTCGATCGGCGTCACCGGGCAGTACGCATCGGTCGACGGCGACCTCACCGGCCGCCAGAACCTGCGGCTGTTCGCACGGCTGCACCGGGTGCGGGCACCCGGGCGGCGCGCCGACGAGCTCCTCGACCGGTTCGGGCTGACCGAGGCCGCAGGCCGGACCGCGTCGACGTACTCCGGCGGGATGCGGCGCCGGCTGGACCTGGCGGCGAGCCTGATCCGCCGACCCGAGGTGCTGTTCCTGGACGAGCCGACGACCGGACTCGACCCGGCCAGCCGCAACCTGATCTGGGACGCGGTGCGCGAGCTCACGGCCGACGGTACGACCGTGCTGCTGACCACGCAGTATCTGGAGGAGGCCGACCAACTCGCCCACGACATAGCCCTGGTGGACCGCGGACGGGTGGCGCACACGGGATCGCCGGCGCAGTTCAAAGCGCTCGTCGGGGCGTACGTCGAGGCCGTCGTCGCCGATGCGGACGTGATGGCGAAGGCGGCGGGTGTGCTCGATCAACTCACGGGCGCGCAGCCGTCGTTCGACCACGAGCGGAACGCCGTCGGTGCGGTCACCCGGGACTCGACGCTCACCCTGCCCCGCCTGGTGCGCGAACTCGACGCCGCGGGCGTGCCGTTGCTCGACGCGAGCCTGCGTCCGCCGACGCTCGACGAGGCCTTTCTCCGGCTCACGGAAGAACCCCCTGCCGACCCCAAGGAGGCTGCGGCATGAGCGCGTTGGCGTACGACGGTTTCGCGATGGTGGGCCGGCAGCTGCGGCGGGTCCGCAACAGTCCGGGACTCGCGATCCTCACCCAGGTCATGCCGATCAACATGCTGCTGTTCTTCGGCTACGTCTTCGGCAGCGCCCTCGCGATGCCCGGCCGCGAGTACCGCTCCTTCCTGGTGCCGGGGCTGCTGGTGGCGACGGCCGCGGGCGGGATCATGACCGGGATGTTCCAGGCCGCGGCCGACTCGCACCGGGGAGTCATGGACCGGTTCCGCACGATGCCGGTGAGCCGGGCCGCCGTGCCGCTCGGGCAGGCGGTGGCCGACCTCGTGGTCACGGCGATCGGGACGGTGCCGCTGCTGCTGGTCGGGCTCGCCGTGGGCTGGCAGATCGAGGGGTCCGCGCCCGAAACCCTGGGCGCCGTGGGGCTGTTGCTGCTGTTCCGGTTCGCGTGCACGTCGATCGGGATCTTCCTCGGGCTGCTGACCCGCAGCGAGGACGCGGCCGGGCAGCTCGGCGCCTCGACGTTCGTGCTGCCACTGCTGTCCAACGCCTACATCCCGACCGAGGGGCTCGCGGGCTGGCTGCGCACGATCGCCGAGTGGAATCCGATCAGCGCGGTGACGACGGCGCTGCGGGACCTGTTCGGCAACGCGCCCGTGCCGAAGGGCGCCGCCTGGCCGGTGGCGCACCCGATCGCCGGGTCACTGATGTGGTGCGCCGTACTGATCGCCGTGTTCATGCCGCTTGCGGTGCGGAAATACGCACACGGCGAACGGTGAACGGCTGCTTCCCCGAGGGGAATTGAGAGCCATCACTGCCGGGCGGGGACGGGGCAGGGATGGGGGCGGGCGGGGACCCGGGCTCGGGTGTCGCACCTGGACGTCGCTGCAGTGCCGTGGGGATGACGGACGACGAGTACGCAGCGCTGCGCCGGGACGGTGCGGTCACCCGAGCTCGGGCTCGCGAGGAGCGCCGGTGTACCTCAGCGTCCGCCGAACAGCGAGCGACGCAGTCGGCGCAGTGGTGCGAAGAGCAGGACGCGGCTGATTCGCGCGCCCCTGGCGCTGCGCTCACGCGGGGTGTCACGTGCGGTCAGCTCACGCATCAGCGATGTCGCCTCGGCCGCCTCCCGCTGCGGGACGGCAGGACCTCCCAGCACCGAGAGATGGCGGTCGAGGCGCGAACTGGTCGCGCTGCTCCCGCAGGTGATCGCAGGGACCCTGGCCCTGCTGCGCACTGTTATCTGTTCCATGTCACTCCCCACCCGTACGAGTCCACCCGGCCCGGGCAGGGTAACCCTATCGCTCCCGTGGGGCACTCGTGTATCGCGGTCACAGGATTCACCTTCCCCGTAAGGGTGTTGACGACTCTTCGTTCGTCACTCTCCGAATCCAACCGATTTCAGGGCGAGTTGGACAACCGGCTGGCTGGTGGGCTGTGGTGAGCCGCCGTCGGGCTCGACCGTCACAGCGAGTGATGTTGCCGACTTGTTGAGGCCGGTCGCGACCAAGGGCGTGTCGCCGCCCTTGAAGAGCCCGAGGGAGCGTGGTTGCGCATCGGGGCGCATGAGCCACAGCTGGTGCACGCGTCCGCTGGGCAGATCGGCGTATCCGCTGAGCGTGACAACGGCCCGCCCCTCGGATGCGGAGGCGATCGCTCCGATACTTCGGCCCTGGGCGCCCTTGCGTGTGGTCGCGCGCGCGTCGGGAGCTGCGAGAACGTGGGCGATCTCACGTGACTGCGCCTGCGCGGCGTCCAGCTTGTCCTGGGTCTGCCTGGCCTGCACGGCGAAGAGCGAGGCGACGACGAGGGCCGCGGCGGCCGTCGCCGTGGCGAGCGGAACGAAGAAGGGGCGGCGCTCGCGGGGCGCACGGGTGCGCGACGGCGGCGGCTGCGTGCCCCAGACGTGCGGCGGCAGCTGGGGCGTGTGCTCCCGTGCCATCGACGGCTCCTGCGGAGTGGCGCGTACGGCGGCCAGCACCCGGTCGCGCATCGCGGCCGGCGGCGGCGCGGCGGTCGACCAGGCAAGCCGGACGGCGTCCTCGGACAGGGCGCGGACCTCGGCGGCACAGCTGTCGCACGTCTTGAGGTGCTTCTCGAAGCGGAACCGCTCCGCGGGCTCCAGCGCATCGAGTGCGTAGGGGGCCGCGAGCGAGTGCAGATCCTCACGGCGGAACAGTCGGGCGAGGGCACTCATGCGACACCTCCCAGGCACTTGCGCAGCTGGGTGAGTCCATCGCGCATACGGGTCTTGACGGTGCCCAGCGGCAGGGAGAGCCGCTCGGCCACTTCACGGTACGTGTAGCCGTCGTAGTAGGCGAGGGTGACGGACTGGCGCTGCAGGGCGGTGAGGCGGTCCAGGCAGCGGCGCACCCATTCGCGTTCCAGGCCCGCCTCGACCTCCTCGGTGACCTGGTCGAAGGCGGGGTGGTGGGCCCGGCGGGCCTCGCGCTGCTCGCGGTCGACGGCCGCGCGGGCGCTGCGCACCCGGTCGACGGCGCGGCGGTGGGCGAGGGTGAGGATCCAGGACAGCGCGCTGCCGCGCCCGGGGTCGAACTTCGCGGCGGACCGCCAGAGTTCGAGCAGCACCTCCTGGGCCACCTCCTCCGACTGCGCCGGGTCCCGCACGACGCGTCGGACCAGCCCGAACACCGGACCGGACACCAGTCCGTACAGCTCCTCGAATGCCTTCTGGTCCCCGTCGGCCACGAGTACCAGAAGCTCGTCCGCCTCCACTCGGTCCCCCTCTCTGCGCCCGCATGGGCCCCGTCCTGTCACACCAGGCATTCGCAACGAACGCACCTCCGGATGGGGTTACGGATCAGCAAGCCCAAAACGCGGGTCGGCGTTCGACGAAACAAGATTGCCGGTTCTGCTGAAACAAGATCCCGCCTTCGCCGTAAAGACGTTTGGGATTCGACCAATCCACCCTGCCGACCGCTCCGAATCAGCGTTCGTCAGGCAAGTTGGGACTGAGGACGGACGGCATGACAACTGACTCCAGGAGCGGCGCGGGACGCAGGAGCATCGCGACCCTCATAGCTGGTGCGCTGGCTGCCGGCGGGCTCGCGGCCGCCGGCGTGGCCACGCTGGAACCGGGGGCGGCCTCCGCCTCCAGCCACCGGGAGGCTCCGCTGATCTCGGGGCAGCCCCAGTACGACAACACGGACGTGTACGCCTTCGTGAGCCCGGACAAGCCGGACACGACGACGATCATCGCGAACTGGATCCCCTTCGAGGATCCGGCGGGCGGCCCGAACTTCTACACATTCGCCGACGACGCCCAGTACGACATCCACATCGACAACAACGGTGACGCGCAGGGCGAGTTGCTGCTGCGCTACACGTTCAAGACGCACACGAAGAACAAGAAGACGTTCCTCTACAACACGGGCGCGGTCACCAGCCTGGACGACCCCGACCTGAACGTCACGCAGTCGTACGACATCGACCTGATCAAGCTGCACAACCAGAAGGTCGTGTCGAAGACGAAGCTCGCCGACAACGTGCCGGTGGCCCCATCGAACGTCGGCAAGGCGTCGATGCCGGACTACAACACGCTGCGCAAGCAGGCGATCTACAAGCTCGCCAACGGCGCGCAGACGTTCGCGGGCCAGGCCGACGACCCGTTCTTCCTGGACCTGCGCGTCTTCGACCTGCTGTACGGCGGGAACCTCTCCGAGGTCGGCCGGGACACCCTCAAGGGCTACAACGTCAACTCGATCGCCCTGCAGGTCCCGACGGACATGATCACCGAGTCGTCGAAGCAGCCGATCGTCGGCATCTGGTCGACGACCCAGCGCAAGAACGCCCAGGGCTACTACGAGCAGGTCTCGCGCCTGGGCAACCCGCTGGTCAACGAGGTCGTCAACCCGCTGAAGGACAAGGACAAGTTCAACGCGTCCTCGCCCTGGTACGACGCGCAGTTCCTGAAGAACGTGACCAACCCGGAGCTGCCGAAGCTCATCGAGTCGATCTACAAGATCAAGGCGCCGGCCGAGCCGCGCAACGACCTGGTCGACGTCTTCCTGAAGGGCGTGAAGGGCCTCAACCAGCCGCCGAACGTCCGCCCGGCCGAGGAACTGCGCCTGAACACCTCGATCAAGCCGGCGGCCGACCCCAAGCGGCTCGGTGTCCTCGACGGTGACAACGCGGGCTTCCCGAACGGACGCCGCCTCACCGACGACGTGATCGACGAGTCACTGCAGGTCGTCGAGGGTGAACTGGTCGGTTCCAAGAACGACTTGGGCGACGCGGTCGACAAGAACGACAAGAAGTTCGGCCACTCCTTCCCGTACCTGGCCAACCCGACGGCCGGTTCGCGCGGTGCCACCGCCAAGGGTGTCACCAGCGGCAACGACGTCCGCAACCAGCTGGGCGACGCGCTGCAGCCGGCCGGCTCCTCCAGCGGCATGAGCAACACCGGCCTGATCGCCGCCTCCGCGGGTGGCGGCGCCGCCGGTATCGCCCTGATCGGCGCCGGCCTGATGTGGTGGCGCCGGATGCGGAGCCGGGTGTACTAGGCCGACTGTGACCGGCGGACCGGGCGGCTTCTTCGGAGCGGCACCGCCCGGTCCGCGGGCTTCGGCCCATCGAGGGCCCTGGCCCATCCACCGACTGGCGCGGCCCGCTCGTACCCATCCCCCACGGCGCGGGCCGCGCCGCATCCCCCACAACTTCCTTGGACAGCAAGCCGATTGAGGAGAGGGCATGGCCCCGCGTACGAACGAGACCGCACCGGAGAGGGAGAGCGGCGAGACGCCGGTCACCCCACCGGGAACCGAGGTCGCGCCGGCCGCCGAGCAAGCCCGGGACGGGAACGAGAGCGCGGTCCCGGACCCCGAGCCCGCTGCCGAGGGGGACAAGGCGGACGACGAGCGGGTCGCCGCCGTCCGCCGGGTCGGTGCAGCCGGTCGGCGTATGCGGGCCCTTCAACTCGGCGGCTCCGCAGTCCTGTTGGCCATTGCGCTCACCGCCGGGTCGATCGCCTACGGAGCCATCCGGGACAACGGCGGTACGACCGTCGCCGCCGCGCCGAGTGCCATGTCACCGGCGCTGCTGAACAGCGGGGACCTCGACGCGAGCATCGCCTCCCTGCAGGCCCATCTCCGGGCCCAGCCGAAGGACTTCGGCAGCTGGGCCACCCTCGGACTCGCCTACGTCGAGCAGGCCCGCACCAAGGGCGACCCCTCCCGCTACCCGCAGGCCGACAAGGCCCTTGCGCGCTCCCTCGACCTGAAGCCCGGCAACGAGCAGGCCGTCACCGGCCGGGCCGCCCTCGCCGCGGCCCGGCACGACTTCAAGGACGCCCTGAAGTACGCCGACCAGGTCCTCAAGGAGAACCCGTACAGCCAGAACGCCCTCTCCTCGCGCATCGACGCCCTCGTCGAACTCGGCCGCTACGCCGACGCGTCGAAGGCCGCAGACACCGCCGACTCCCGGCGCCCGGGCGTCCCCGTCTTCACCCGGTACGCGTACGTGCACGAACTGCGCGGTGACGTGAAGACGGCACGACGGGTACTGGAGCAGGCGCTCGCCACCTCCACCACCCGCGGGGACATCTCCTACGTCGCCGCCCAGCTCGGCCAACTCGCCTGGAACCAGGGCGACTACAAGAGCGCGCTCACGTACTACGCCCGCGCGCTGGCCGCCGACGAGAACTACCTCCCCGCCCTGGAGGGCCGCGCCCGCGCCCAGTTCGCGAGCGGCGACCATGCCGCCGGGATCAAGGGCATGGAGCAGGTCGTCGCCCGCTACCCGCTGCCGCAGCCGCTGGTCGAACTCGGCGAGATGTACGAGAACCGCGGCGCCGGGGGCGACAAGGCCAAGGCCCGCGACCAGTACGCCCTCGTCGACGCCTGGATCGCGCTCGCCCGCGCCAACGGCGTCAACGCCGACCTCGACACCGCGCTCGCGGCCGCCGACCACGGTGACAAGGCCTCCGCCCTGCGCGCGGCCCGCGCCGAGTGGGCCCGCCGCCACACCGTGCACACCGCGGACGCGCTCGCCTGGGCCCTGCACGTCAACGGCAAGGACGCCGAAGCCCTCCTGTACGCCAGGCAGGCCACGGCGACCGGCTATCGCAACGCCTCCTTCCTCTACCACCGCGGCGTGATCGAACGCGCCACCGGCCACGAGAAGGACGCCCGCGACTCCCTGAAGGCGGCCCTGAAGCTGAACCCCGGCTTCTCACCACTGGGCGCCGCCCAAGCCCGTAAAGCCCTCGAAGACCTGGAGGCGGCGAAGTGAACCCCCGTCGATTCCTCGCCTCCACCATGGCCGTCCTCACGGCGGCCTGCGCGCTCGCACTGGTTCCTTCCGCCAGTGCGAGCGCGCACCCCCTCGGCAACTTCACCGTCAACCGCTACGACGGCCTGGTGGCCGCACCGGGCCAGTTGCGCGTCGACCACGTCGAGGACCTCGCCGAGATCCCGGCGACCCAGGCCAAGCCGGACATCAAGCGGCTCGGCATGACCGAGTGGGCGCGCGAGCGGTGCGCGAAGGCGGCCGAGGGCAGCAAGGCCACCGTCGACGGCCGTGCCGCCGCCCTGACCGTCGGCAGCAGCAAGGCACAGGTGCGCCCCGGCCAGGCGGGCCTGAACACCCTCCGGGTGGAGTGCCGGCTGACCGCCCCGCTGCCCAGGTCCCAGAGCGTCACCCTCGGCTTCCACAGCGAGGGCGCCACCTCCGGGCCCGGCTGGCGGGAGATCACCGCGCGCGGCGACCGCATGACGCTCACCGCGTCGGACGTACCGAAGAAGTCGGTCTCCCACGAACTCACCAGCTACCCCAAGGAGTTGCTCTCCTCCCCCGCCGACACCTCGTCCGCGTCGCTGCGCGTGCGCGCCGGTGGTCCGGCCCTGGTCGAGGAGCAGCAGGACGCCCCCGCCGCCTCCGTGCTGCCGCGCGGCGCCGACCGCTGGACCCAGGCCCTGAACAACCTGGTCGCCCGGCACGACCTCACTGCCGGCTTCGCCGCGCTCGCGCTGCTCATCGCGATCGTCCTGGGCGCGATGCACGCGCTGGCGCCGGGCCACGGCAAGACCCTGATGGCCGCGACGGCAGCCGCCCGCGGCGGCCGCGCCCGCCTCAAGGACGTCATGCCCCTGGCCGCCTCGGTCACGGTCACCCACACCCTGGGCGTGGTCGCCCTCGGCCTCCTCGTCACGGCCGGCTCAGGAGCGGCCCCCTCGGTGATCGCCTGGCTGGGCATCGCGAGCGGCGTCATGGTGACGTGCGCGGGCGCGACCCTCGTACGCCGGGCATGGCGCAACCGCGGCCACGGGCACACCCATGACCACGGGCATGGCCATACGCACGACCACGACCACCCGCACCCCCACCCGCACGGCCCCGGCGGACACACGCACACGCACGAGACCGACGAGCCCGAGGAACGCGCGCTGGTCCTGGTCGCCGCCCGCACGGAAACGGCCTCGACGACAGCCGAGACCCACACCCACACGCACTCCCCGGGTCACACGCACGATCACGACCACCACGACCACGACCACAGCCACGACCCAGACCACGGCCACAGCCACCCTCACCCCCACAAACACCCCAAGAAGCACTCCCACACCATCGAGCACACCCACGGCGGCTTCACCCACACCCACTCCACCGCCCCCACCATCCGCGGCACGATCCTGCTCGGCTTCGCCGGTGGTCTCGTGCCCAGTCCCTCCGCCGTCGTCGTGCTGGTCGGTGCGATGGCGCTCGGGCAGGCCTGGTTCGGGCTGCTGCTGGTCGTGGCGTACGGCGTCGGGCTCGCCCTCACGCTGACCGCGGCCGGGTTCGCCGTGGTCAAGCTGGGTACCGGGATGAACCGGGTGCTGGACAGGCGCCCGCGCTGGACCGCCCACCCGATGGCGACCCTCGTCCGCAGGACCGCTCCTTTGGGGTCGGCGTTGCTCGTCGTGGCTCTTGGGGCCGGACTGGTGCTCAAGGGGGCGGCATCCGCACTCGGCTGAGCTACGTTTGTGGAGAAATCACGCGAGGTGGAGAAAGCACGCGGATGCGAATGGGGGACGCCCGTGTCCGAAGAATCGGGCAGTGAACGTCTGATCGCGGGCCGCTACCGTCTCCTGTCCCCCCTCGGCGAGGGCGGCATGGGAACCGTGTGGCGGGCCCGGGACGAGGTGCTGCACCGTGAGGTCGCCGTCAAGGAGGTGCGCGCACCCGCCGGGCTGCCGGCCGTGGACGTCGAGCGGATGTACGCCCGCCTGGAGCGGGAGGCGTGGGCGGCCGCGCGGGTGGCCAACCGCAACGTTGTCACGGTGTACGACGTGGCCACGCAGGACGGCCGGCCCTGGATCGTGATGGAGCTGGTCCGCGGTATCTCGCTGGCCGAACTCCTGGACGCCGAGGGCCCGTTGGATCCCCAGCGGGCCGCGCACATCGGCGCCGAGGTGCTGGCCGCGCTGCGGGCGGCGCACGAGGCCGGGGTGCTGCACCGGGACGTGAAGCCGGCCAACGTGCTGCTGTCGAACGACGGCCGGGTGGTGCTCACCGACTTCGGCATCGCGCAGGTAGAGGGCAGCTCGGCGCTGACCATGACCGGCGAGGTCATCGGCTCGCCCGAGTTCCTGGCCCCGGAGCGGGCGCTGGGCCGTACGCCCGGCCCGGAGTCCGACCTGTGGTCGCTCGGCGTCCTGCTGTACGCGGCGGTGGAGGGCAACTCCCCCTTCCGTCAGGCCACTCCGCTCAGCACGCTGCGGGCGATCGTCGACGAGGAACTGCCGCCGCCGCACCGGGCCGGTCCGCTGGCACCCGTCATCGAGGGGCTGCTGCGCAAGGAACCGGCCGAGCGCCTGTCGCCCGACCGGGCCGAGCACGACCTGCGGATCATCGCGGCCGGGGGGACGCCCCGCTCGGACGACGTGCCCACGTCGCCGTACGCCCCGACGATCGCGGCCTTCCCGGAGCCGCCGTTGCCGACCTCGCCCACGCCGTACCCGACCGCCCCGACCCAGCCCGTGCCGGGCCCGGCGACGACCGCCACGGCCGCGCCGCCGCCGGAGCGCAACCGCCGAGCCGGTGTCGTGCTGCTCGTCGGCGTGGTCGTCCTCGCCCTGGCCATCGCGGGGCTGACGTACGCGCTGCTGAACCGCGGCAACGGCGGCGGAGGAGACAACAACGCCGACAACACCCGTTCGGACACCGGGACTTCGTCGACGGCCACGCGGAGCAACCCGGGCGGCGGCGCGAGCCCGACGCCGAGTCCGAGCAAGAGCGCCTCCAAGGCGGCTCCCCAGTCCGTGAGCGTCACGCTGTCCGGCGCCAACACCGACTACTCCGGCGCCTGTCCCCCCGCCCAGGGCGATGCGCCCGGGTTCACGGCGACCTTCACGGTGGGGCGGCTGCCGGCCGAGGTCAGCTACCGGTGGGTGTCGAAGGACGGGCAGGTGATGGATCCGGGATGGAAGACCATGTCCTTCCCGGAGGGTGGTGGGAAGACCAAGCAGGACAAGGCGTTCGTGACGACGTACAACAGCACCGGGACCTTCCGGAACTCGATCAGTGTCGAGGTGCGCTCGCCGAAGCAGACGACGTCCAACTCGGTGCCGTTCTCGGTGACGTGCGTGGCGGAGACCCCGACGGGCGGGGCCTCCCCCAGTACTTCGCCGTCACCCTCGCAGTGATCAGGCCGCGCTGGTCAGGACCGGCAGATAGCCGCCGGACTGGCCGGCCGCGGTCGGGTGGTACGACTCGCCGATGTTGAGCCAGTTGACACTGTGCAGCCAGGAGCTGCCGGAGCAGATCTCGTGGCCCGTGAAGGTGGCGCGGACGTCGGCGAAGGCGAAGCCGTGGTTCGCCGCGACCTTGTCGGTGGCGGTGTCCAGGTAGTCCGCCGCGTCGTTGATCGCCTTCCGCTTGGTCTCGGAGAGGCCGACGCAGGTGGTGCCGAGCTTGTAGAAGCGGGGGTAGCCGAGGACGACGACACGGGCGTTCGGCGCCTTGCTGCTGATCGCCGAGTAGACACTGTCCAGCTGACCGGGAAGTGTCGAGTCGACGTACGCCTTCGCGGTGTTGATCCGGGAGAGGCAGGCGCTGTCGGACTGGAGCACACAGGTCGTCATGACGTCGGAGAAGCCGGCGTCATTGCCTCCGATGCTGATGGAGACCAGACCGGTGGAGGCGCTGAGCGGGCCGAGCTGACTTGCCAGAACATCACCCGTTCGGGCGCCCGAGCAGGCGGTGAAGTCGAAGGTCGAGGGCGCGTGGGCGGCCGCCCAGAGGTAGGGGTACGCCTTCGTGCTGCGCTTGCAGTCGCCGCTGGAGCTGATGTAGCTGCCCGCTCCCACTCCGGAGGAGTAGGAGTCGCCGAGCGCCACATAGCCGGTGGCCGCGGCCTGTTGGGACGCCTGCGCCGCCGTGGCCCCGGTGAGGGCCATTCCGGCGGCGAGGAGGATCGAGCTGACGAAAGCGACAATTCGGGAACGTCTCATGGAACCTCCCTTTAGCACGATCTCTGCCACAACCGTCGTAGCAACTACGCGTGTTGACAGGAAGTGTCCATGCCAAGAGATTTTCGGCCTTTTCGGTACCTTTCCGAGGCCTCCACGGGACGTTCGATTACGCGTGCATGACAAACACATGACAGGCCGTCAACTCCCTTGAGCTACGCCCGTAGACCGCAGATTCTTTACTCAGTCATGGGGTGGAACGCGACGCTCCTTGACCATGCGTGCGACGGCGTGCGCATCCCCCACAGACGCGCGCCCGACCCAGGCGCGCGCCGCCTATGAGGAGGACTCCCTCGTAATGGCACAACTGCGTAGCAACAAGCTCCGGTTCGCGGCCGTGACCGGCCTCGCGACCGCCGCCCTCGTCGGCGGGCTCACCACCCTCCCTGCCCAGGCCGCCCCGGCCGAGGGGAAGGTCCTGGCCGCCGGCTCCCCCACCGCGATCAAGGACAGCTACATCGTCACGCTCAAGAAGACGGCCGGCCTCAAGGCGGCCTCGAGCGCGGGCAAGGGCCTGATCAAGGAGTACGGCGGCACGGTCGGGAAGACCTTCGACACCGTGCTCAACGGCTACACGGCCACGCTCTCGGCGACCGAGGCGAAGAGACTCGCGGCCGACCCTTCGGTGGCCTCCGTCGAGCAGAACCAGACGGTCCATCTGACCGACACCACGCAGTCGAGCGCCCCTTGGGGCCTGGACCGCATCGACCAGGCCGCACTGCCGCTGTCCGGCACGTACACCTACCCGGACACCGCGGGCAGCGGCGTGACGGCGTACGTCATCGACACCGGCGTCCGCATCACCCACAGCCAGATCAGCGGCCGTGCCTCCTACGGCTACGACGCGGTCGACGGCGACACCACCGCCTCCGACGGCAACGGCCACGGCACCCATGTGGCCACGACGATCGCAGGCTCGACCTACGGCGTCGCCAAGAAGGCGAACATCGTGGCGGTCCGGGTGCTCGACAACAGCGGCTCCGGCACCACCGCGGGCGTCATCGACGGCATCGAGTGGGTCACCGAGAACCACACCACGCCGGCCGTCGCCAACATGTCGCTGGGCGGCTCCGCCTCCTCCTCGCTGGACACGGCGGTCGCCAACTCCATAGCCGGCGGCGTGACCTACGCGGTCGCGGCGGGCAACAGCTCCGCCAACGCCTCCTCGTACTCCCCGGCCCGTGTCTCCACCGCGATCACGGTCGGCGCCACCACGAGCTCGGACGCCAGGGCCAGCTACTCCAACTACGGCTCGGTCCTGGACATCTTCGCCCCCGGCTCCTCGATCACGGCGGGCTGGAACACCAGCGACACCGCCACCAACACCATCTCCGGTACGTCGATGGCGACCCCGCACGTCGCGGGCGCCGCGGCGGTCTACCTCGCGGGCCACACCTCGGCCACCCCGGCCACGGTCGCCTCGGCGCTGGTGGGCGGCGCCACCTCCGGCGTGCTGACCGGCGTGGGCACCGGCTCGCCGAACAAGCTCCTGAAGATCGTCCCGTGACACCCGCTCGCTGAAATACCGCTCGACCCGAACGACCGTTCCCCGGAGGCAGCCGGCGCCTCCGGGGAACGCCTGTTCCCGCATGTTTCAAGAGTGCACAAGAACAGGTCTGCGGCTGTTTAAGCATCTTGACGCCCCCTCTTGCACTGCGCGACATTGAAGTCCGGCATCCGGCGCGCTGGGGGGCAAAGTCGCCAATGCAGACCATCCGTATCAAGAGAGCTTCAACAGACGGCGCGGAGCGTGCGCGACCGGGTCCGGGGAGGGACCTGTCGCCGCTGCTCGCGGGCGCCGCCACGGCCGTGGGGGGATTCGGCGCGCTTCTGGCGCTCGTCGAATCGGACTCGCCCCTGCGTGGGCCGCTCACCCTGTTCTTCCTCCTCGCGGCACCCGCGACGGCCATCGGCCTCGCGCTGCGCGGGCTGGAACCATTCGGTCGCGTCCTCGCCGCAGTCGCGGGCGCGATCGTCCTCAACATGCTCGTCGCACAAGGCATGTTGGCCGTCCATCGCTGGTCCGTGCGCGGCGGGATCATCGCCGTGACCGTGATCAGTTTCCTCCTTCTCCTAAGTTGTGTAACGGTCAAACCAACAAAAACGTGAGGCCTCGTTCCAGGCCTTGCCATACGGTCTCAATCATCAATACCGTCGTATATCTCACTCGCATCGGACCATCACCAAGCGGCTCTAGGGGAGGGCTCAAGGACCGCGATGGATTCCGGGGCGGGGCGCGGTAGGGGGGTGCCGTGCTCGGTGACCGCACTTGTGACCGAGTCGTGCCGCGCGACCGGCTGCCATTCGGTGGCAGACGGCCGGCTTTGCCAGCTCGCTTCGGCGTGCACGGAGATCCATTTCGTCATGCCACAGGCGTGAATACCCCCCTTTCGAACCGGACACGAAGCCGGGCCGCCCAGGGGCGGGCGGTCCACCGGACGAGAGGGACCAGACTCATGAGTTCTGTTCTGCGGCCGGCGACCACGGGCCAAGATCCGTCAACTGCCAGCAAATACCGGCCGATCTCTTCTCACCTGGCCATTGCGCCGCCGGTGAGTGTGGTGATCCCCGCCATGAACGAGGCGGAGAATCTTCCCTACGTCTTCAAGACACTTCCGGACTGGATACACGAAGTGGTTCTTGTGGACGGCAATTCCACGGACGACACCGTCGAAGTGGCCCGCGATCTGTGGCCGGAAGTCAAGGTCGTCGAACAGCAGGGCAAGGGCAAGGGGGATGCCCTGATCACGGGTTTCGAGGCGTGCACCGGCGACATCATCGTGATGGTCGACGCGGACGGCTCGGCCGACGGCAACGAGATCGTCTCCTATGTCTCCGCCCTGGTATCGGGCGCGGACTTCGCCAAGGGTTCGCGCTTCGCCAACGGCGGTGGCACGGACGACATGACGTTCATCCGCAAGCTCGGCAACTGGGCGCTGTGCACCATCGTCAACCGCAAGTTCGGCGCCCGCTACACCGATCTCTGCTACGGATACAACGCGTTCTGGCGGCACTGCCTCGACAAGATCAGCCTGGACTGCACCGGGTTCGAGATCGAGACCCTGATCAACATCAGGGTGGTCAAGGCCGGGCTCAAGGTGCAGGAGATCCCCAGCTACGAGTACCTCCGCATCCACGGCACGAGCAATCTGCGGGCCGTGCGGGACGGGTTCAGGGTGCTCAAGGTGATCCTCAAGGAGCGCTCCAACCGGCGGGAGCTGCGCCGCCAGGAACACCACTCGCCGATGCTCGAATCGGTCCAGGGAGAGGTGTCTTGAGCGATCTCGACTTCTCCGTCGTGATCTGCGTCTACACCGAGGACCGCTGGGAGGACATCCTCGCGGCGGTCGCCTCGGTGCGGGCGCAGTCGTACCCCGCCCTGGAAACGCTGTTGGTCGTCGACCACAATCCGGCCCTGCTGGACCGACTGACCAAGGAATACAAGGAAGTCGACGAGGTGAGGGTGCTCGCCAACGCGGGCCCCCGCGGCCTGTCCGCAGGGCGCAACACGGGGATTTCGGTCTCCCGCGGCGAGTTGATCGCCTTTCTCGACGACGACGCCGTGGCCGAGCGGGAGTGGCTGCGGCACTTCGCCGAGGGGTACGCCGACCCGCGGGTGATGGCCGTCGGCGGCCGTACGATGCCGATCTGGGCGTCGGGCCGCCGTCCGGCCTGGTTCCCGGAGGAGTTCGACTGGGTGGTGGGCTGCACGTACAAGGGGCTGCCTCAGGGTCGGGTCCGGGTGCGCAACGTCCTGGGCGGCAACGCCTCGTTCCGTCGTACCGCGTTCGACGCTGCGGGCGGCTTCGCGACGGGTATCGGGCGGGACGGCGACAAGCGGCCGCTGGGCTGCGAGGAGACGGAGCTGTGCATCCGCCTCACCCGCGCCAGACCCGAGGCGGTCCTGCTGATCGACGACCGTGCGGTGATCCACCACAGGGTGCCCGAGGCGCGCGAGCACTTCGGGTACTTTCGCACGCGTGCCTACGCCGAGGGCCTGTCCAAGGCGCTGGTGGCGCGAAGTGTGGGTGCGGACAAGGGACTTGAGTCCGAGCGCCGGTACACGACGCGCGTGCTGCCGGCCGGCGTGGCGCGCGGTCTGCGCGACGCGGTGCTGGCCCGGCCGGGCGGTGCGGGCCGGGCGGGCGCGATCGTCGCCGGGGTGCTGACGGCGGCCGGCGGGTACGTGGTGGGGAGCGTACGGGCCCGCAAGGGCGGCGCCACGTTCTCCGTGGCGGAGATCAACGGCGGGGATCAAGGGGGAGACCTGGGTGGAGATCAGGGGGGATCTCATGGCTGAAGCGCCCGTACCCGTTCTCATGTACCACTCGGTCGCGACCGCGCCGAACGACGCCACCCGCGCGCTGTCGGTCGCGCCGGAGGCGTTCGCCGAGCAGATGGCGCTCGTCGGCGACCTGGGGCTCACCCCGGTCAACACGGCGGATCTGGCAGCGAGTTGGCGCTCGGGCCGCTCGCTGCCGGCGCGCCCGGTCCTGATCACCTTCGACGACGGCTACGAGGGTGTGCACCGGCACGCCCTGCCCGTGCTCGCCAAGCACGGCTTCGCGTCCACGCTGTTCGTCTCCACCGGCTGGATCAAGGGCGCGTACGACACCGGGGGCGGCCTGGACACCATGCTGGACTGGGACCAGGTGCGCGAACTGGCTGCGTCGGACGTCGAGATCGGCGGGCACAGCCACACCCACCCGCAGCTCGACCAGCTCGACGACGACACCCTGCGGCACGAGCTGATCCACTGCAAGGAGATCGTCGCCGACGAACTCGGCGCCGTCCCGGCCTCCTTCGCCTACCCGTACGGCTACTCCAGCCGCCGGGTGCGCGAGGCCGTGCGCGAGACGGGGTACGCCCAGGCGCTCGCCGTCGGCAACGGCCTCGCGCGCCGCCGGCAGGGGCCGTACGCCCTGCAGCGCGTCACCGTGCGCCGCAGCACGGGCATCGAGGAGTTCGGGCGGCTGGTCGAGGGCCGCGCGATCGCCCGCAACTTCGCCAGGGACCGTGCCCTCACCAAGGCGTACGCCATGGTCCGCAGAGCACGACAGATCCGCCGGAAGGCCATCCGTTCCCGTGTCTGACACGACGACCACGACCGAGGCCTCACAGCCCGCGACCGAGGCGCCCGAGCAGTCGGGGCGCCGTCTTCGGCTGCCCGGCATGGGCAGGGGAAAGGGCGGCAGCCCGCTGTTCCGCAACGCCTACGCCCTGATGCTGAACACCGGCATCTCCGCGGTACTGGGCCTGGGCTTCTGGCTGGCCGCGGCCCGCTACTACTCCGAGTCCGCAGTAGGCCAGGGCTCCGCCGCGATCGCCGCGATGAAGTTCCTCGCCGGCCTGACCGCGGTGACCCTGACCGGTGCCCTGGCCCGCTTCATCCCGGTCGCCGGACGGGCCACCGCCCGGCTGATCTTCCGTACGTACGCGGGCAGTTCGCTGGTCGTGGCCGTCGCGGCGGGGATCTTCCTGTTGACGCTGAACGTGTGGGGGCCGTCGTACCGCTTCCTGCACGGGCCGCTCAACGGCCTCGGGTTCATCGCGGCCGTCGTCGCCTGGAACGTGCTCACGCTCCAGGACGGAGTGCTGACCGGCCTGCGGAGCGCGCCCTGGGTGCCGGTGGGCAACACCGTGTTCTCGGCGGTGAAACTGGGGCTGCTGGTCGCGTTCGCCGTGGCGATACCGACGACCGGTGTCTTCGTCTCCTGGGTCGCCGCGATCGCGACGTCCGTGGTCCCGCTGGGCTGGCTGGTGTTCCGGCGGCTGACGCCCAAGCACGTCAAGGCGACCGAGAATCACGCGAAGCCGCCGACGCTGAAGGAGATCGGCCGGTTCCTCGCGGGCGACTACACCGGCTCGCTGTTCTCGCTCGCCGTCGTCTACCTGATCCCGGTGATCATCGCCTCGCAGGTCAGCTCCGAGGACAACGCGTACTTCTACATCACCACCACGATCGGCGGCACGGTCAACCTGCTCGCCATCAACATGGGCGCCTCGCTGACCGTGGAGGGCTCGCACGACCCGGGCCGGCTGTCCGCCAACACCCGCGCGGCGCTCAAGCGCATGGCGCGGATCATGCTGCCGATCTGCGGGCTCCTGTTCATCGGGGCGCCGTGGATCCTGGGCGTCTTCGGCGCGGGCTACGCGGACGCGGCGACGCCGCTGCTGCGCTGGTTCGCGGTCGGCGCGCTGCTCAGGGTCGTCATGGAGACGTACTTCGCGGTACTGCGCGCCCAGAGCCGCACGGCCGGACTCGCCTGGCTGCAGGGTCTGCTGTGCGTCCTGGTGCTCGGCCTGACGCTGCTGCTGCTCCCCCGCATGGGGCTGACCGGCGCGGGCGTCGCCGAGATCTCCTCGCTCGCGGTGATCGTCCTGATCGCCGCGCCCAAGCTGTACCGGACCGTCAGGGCCGCACCGACACCCGCCGTCTCCGAGTCGGCCGCACCGGACGGGGACCTCGCCGACCTGGGGGCGCGCGAGGTCCCGGCCACCGAGAAGCCGCGCAGGCACCCGGCCTGGGCGCTGGACACCGACACCCTCGCGCTCGGCATCCACGTCGACTTCGACCACCTGGAGCGCCGCCCGGACGTCCGTCCGGGGCCGGGAACTCCGCCCACCGGCACACCCGTCGTACGTCACGACCACCGGCCGACCTGGGCGAAGAACCCCGAGGTCGGGCTGCCCGTGGAGGAGCGGGAGCCGGGCTCGGAGGCCTCGCTGGGTCCGGCCGAGCGGGAGGTGGACGCGCCCTTCGACGCCGAGTTCGAGGCCGACTTCGCCTCCAGCCCGCTGAGCGCGTCGGGCACTCCGAGCGCCTCGAACACCTCGAGTGCGTCGAGCGAGGAGGTCGTACAAGAGACGGAGGCGTCGCTCGTACGCGAAGAGGCGCCCGTACGAGTGCCGGAAGCGCCGCCTCCGTCCTGGCGGGAGCGGCTGCAGCCCACGCGGCTGGGAGTGATACTCGGCTGTCTGCTGGTCGCCGCGCTGCTGCTGTACTGGGTGCCCGCGCTGCGCCTCGGCGAGGCCGATCTGGACCAGATGGGCGGACTCGGGCTCATCTCGATCCTGCCGCTGCCGACGCTGATCGGGGCCGCGCTACTGGTGGCGGTGTTCGCCTCGCTGCTGTGGCTGGGCCGTGAGCACAAGGCGCTGCTGCTGGTCACGCTGCTCGCGACCGTGGTCTCGCTGCACGCGCTGCCCGCGGTGATCGAGACCGAGCCGCGGTTCCCGACGGCCTACCAGCACCTCGGCTTCCTCGACTACATCGACCGCACCGGGTCCGCCGTACCGGACCTGGACGCACGCTGGAGCTGGCCGGGCTTCTTCGCGGTGGCCGCGTTCGTCACCAAGGCCTGCGGGGTCACGGATCTCACCGAGGTCATCCGCTGGTGGCCGCTGGCCATCCAACTCCTCTACCTGGCCCCGATGTTCCTGCTCGTACGCTCGATGCGGGCGAGCTGGCGGGCCAAGTGGACCGGCATCTGGATCTTCGTCCTCAGCGGCTGGGTCGGCCAGGACTACTTCTCCCCGCAGGGCTTCACGTACCTGCTGTACCTGGCGTTCGTCGCCGTCCTGCTGGTCTGGTTCCGGGCGCCACGCGTGATCTGGACGAAGAAGCGGCCGGGCGAGGCGGAGGTCGAGCCGACGACCCGCCGCCAGAAAGCCGTCCTGCTCGGCGTGTTGATCGGTCTGTTCGCGGCGAGCGTCCCGGCCCACCAGCTCACCCCGTTCGTGATGCTGGGCGTGCTCGCGGTGCTCGTCCTGATCGGCAAGTTGGAACTGCGCGGCCTGCCCATCCTGTTCGGCGTGCTGGTCGCGGTCTGGCTGGGCTTCATGGCCGAGCCGTACTGGTCCGGGCACTTCCAGGACCTGTTCGGCGGGGTCGGCGGCGTCGGCAGCAATGTGTCGACGTCCGTCTCCGGCCGTATCCAGGGCGGCAGTTCGACCCACAAGCTGGTCCTGTACACGCGCGTGCTGCTGGCCGGCGGTGTGATGGCGTTCGCCTGCTGGGGCTGGTGGCGCAGACGCGACCACAAGTACCGCGAGCGTTCGCTGCTGGTGCTGACCTTCGTCCCGTTCCTGGGCTTCGGCATGCAGTCGTACGGCGGCGAAATGGCCCTGCGGGTCTTCATGTTCGCCGTGCCGGGCGCGGCGCTGCTGGCCGGTCTCGCCCTGTTCCCGCGCACCGGTGTCACCGCCGAGGAACGCGACAAGGACCGCGTCAGCCTGGCCCCGCTGGCCGCGCTGATGGCGGGCCTGGTCCTCATGGGCGGCTTCCTGGTGGCCCGTTGGGGCAACGAGCCGTTCGAGCGGGTGCGGCCCGGCGAGGTCGCGGCCATGGACTACGTGTACGCCCACGACAAGCCGACCGTACGGCTGCTGTGGCTGAGCAACGACACGGTCAACGACGTGACACCTGCGCTGCCGTGGGGCACGAAGGACATGGAGAAGGTCAACTACGTGCCCACGCTGGCGCCGGCCGACCCGGTGCTGGTGTCGAGCCTGGTCAAGGCGCTCAAGGACGCGGGCCCGAACTCGTACCTGATGATCAACGAGAGTCAGGTCACCTATCTCCAGATGGACGTCGGCTACTCGGAGTCCTGGGAGCCCCGGCTCATCCAGAACCTGGACCGGCGGAGCGAGCTGCAGAAGGTCTTCGTCAACGACGACGCGACCATCTACCAACTGAAGAAGCAGCCCGCGGGCAAGGTGCCGAAGGCCGATCCGGGTCCGATCGGGCCGCAGATCACCTGGACGCCCTGGTCGGTCGTCGGCGGCCTGGCCGCCCTCGCGCTGATCGTGATGCTGACGGCGCGCGAGGTCGTACGGGTCGCGATGCGGCCGAGCGTGCGGCAACTGCGCCTGCTGCAGAGCAGTTTCTGGTTCTCGCTGCCGCTGCTGGCGGTGCTGCTGGCCGCGTTGGTGCAGAGGTTCCTGACGATGGCGTGAGGTTCGGGTGCCGTGAAGTGGCTCAGCCGGATTACCGGTTGAGCCACTTCACTTCGTACGCCTGCATCGTGAACCGCTTGCCGTCGATCTTCGCGCTGATGGACCGGTCGAGGATGTTGACCACCAGGACGCTCTTGTCGGTGGCGAGGACGCGGACGTTGGGCACGTCGTCCGCGGCGACCGCGACCGTCCTGTATGTCGTCCCGGGCGGGAACTCCTTGTGGAAGCGGGAGACCAGGTCGAACATGGGCAGCTTCCTGCCGCCGGACGAGTTGTTCGTCGGCGTCCACAGGCAGCCGACGCAGTCGTCGCCCTTCTCGTCCTCCGGGTTCCAGTAGAAGCCGGAGGAGGCGCCGCCCTTGACCATGGCGATCATCCCGGCGGCCTGGACGGCGACCCGGCGGGTCTCGGACCAGCCCTTGCGCTCGTCGTTGCCGTCGGCGGGCTCGACGTAGTACTCGGCCCACCACAGCGGCAGGTCGTCCGTCTGCTGCCGCACCCACTTGCCGACGGCGGTGAACTTCTCGGTGGCCGCGAACTCGTTCGGCAGCATCTCGTCGTCGTTGGTGTAGCTGGAGCCGTCGACCACGACGAAGTCGGCGCCGGCCTTGTTCTTGTTCCAGTAGTCGAAGGCGTCGATGATGCGCTGGTCCATGGCGCCCCACGGGCCCTTGAAGGTCTTCGACGCCTCGTCCGCGCGCGGGTCGACACTGTCCATGACCAGGTACGGCCCGCCGACCATGATGTCCTTGTCGACCTTCTTCAGGGCCTTGTACACGAGGTTGTAGAGCTTGGTGTAACCCTCGTAGTCCCAGCGGCCCTTGGCGTCGTTCCAGAAGCCCTTGAACTCGTTCCAGACGATGAAGTGGCGTACGTCCGGATAGCGCTTGGCGACGGTCGCGGCGAGCGCGGCGAAGTCCGCGTAGTGCTCGGGCTGCGGGGCGGTCTCCAGCGCGGACTGGCTCCAGTCGGTGTTGTCGACGCCGGCCTTGCCGCCCTTCATCCAGTCCGGGGAGCAGCACAGGGTGACCACCGGGGTGCCGCCGGACTTGCGGATGAAGTCGATCCGGCGGTCCATCGCGTCGAAGTCGTAACGCCCCTTCACCGGCTCGGGGTTGTCCGCACCCCAGCCCATCATCGCCTGGTCCTGCGGCATCCCCCCGGCGTCCGAGATCAGCCCCTCGACCCGCTCGGTGGCGGCGGAACTGCCCTCGTCGGCGCTGTACTGGGTGTGGGTGAAGCCCCAGCCGACCTCGGGCCTGTCCTGGTCGGGCGGGGTCACCGGTGTGCCGTGCACCGTGTCGCCGTTGCGCGAGGTGCCCCTGGTGCCGTTGCCGCTGTCCGGAAGGGTGTTGATCAGCGTCACGATCAGCGCCAGTGCGGCCATGCCCACGCCGAGCAGCGCGGTGAGCCGCCACCGCCGTGCCCCCGAAGTCCACTCATGACGTCCCATCGAAGGCAACAGTAACCGCGGGAATGCCAGGTACGGCAGATGTGGTGAATGCACAGCTCTGTAACAGGACGGAGGGGATACGGGGGGCATGGAACAGGTGTACAGAGGCTGACATACCGGGAGCACGGAAACAGGACGGGCACGGCCGACACAACCGGCGCACTGCGGAAACCGGGTGCACCCGGGGCCCTCGTGCCGGATCATGGACGCCATGTCTGCGAACCCACACGACGCTCTGCCGATCCGGCTCAACGTCGACGACAGCGACTCGCCGTCCGATGTCGTCGACGCGCTGTTCCTCGGCCGCTTCGCGACGGGCGAGCAGCCGTACTCGCATGCGGCGAACATCGACCGTGTGCGGTCCGGTGCGACATTGCTGCCGCCGGGTGCCCATGTGCTGCGCGTGGCCCGCGACGACGACCGCAGCGCGACGCTGGCGGAGGGCGACGGCTGGACCCTGCTGATCTCCCGCTGGAACAGGGGCGCGGACGTCACGGTCACGGCGACCACCGCCGAGCTGGCGAAGAAGGTCCTCGACCAGGCCACGGACGGCGCGGCGGACGAGCCCGAACCCCAGCCGGAGAACGTGACGATGGGCTTCTGGTACGTCTCCCCGAGGCGCGGCCCGCACCGCACGACGCGGCAGATCTCGGCCGGCACGTGGGACGACGTACGGGAGAACTACACCGCACCGGTGGCGGACGCGATGGACCGCCTGATGAAGACGACCCCGGAGGACATCGCGGGCCGTCTCCTGCTGCTGCACGGCCCGCCGGGCACGGGCAAGACCTCCGCCCTGCGCACCCTCGCCCGCTCCTGGCGGGACTGGTGCCAGGTGGACTGTGTGCTCGACCCCGAGCGTCTCTTCTCCGACGTCGGCTATCTGATGGACATCGCGATCGGCGAGGAGGACGGCGCGGGCAAGGGCCGCTGGCGGCTGCTGCTCCTGGAGGACTGCGACGAGCTGATCCGCGGCGAGGCCAAGCACACGGCGGGCCAGGCCCTGTCGCGTCTGCTCAACCTGACGGACGGCCTGCTGGGCCAGGGCCGCAACGTGCTGGTGGGCGTGACGACGAACGAGGACCTGGAGCGTCTGCACCCGGCCGTGGTCCGCCCCGGCCGGTGCCTCGCCCGTATCGAGGTGGGCGCGCTGACCCGCCGTGAAGCGGTGAACTGGCTCGGCACCGAGGAGGGCGTGGGCCGCGAGGGGGCGACGCTGGCGGAGCTGTACGCACTGCGCCGGGGCACCTCGCCGACGACGCTGCCGGAGCCGCGGGACGGGGCGGACGCGGGGCTGTATCTGTAGTGCTTTGATTGAGGTATGACCCTGTTCGTCGGGACGTCGGGGTGGCAGTACAAGGACTGGCGGGGCGTGCTCTACCCCGCCGGATGTCCTACGCGGCTGTGGCTGGAGGAGTACGCGGAGCACTTCGCCACGGTGGAGATCAACAACGCGTTCTACCGCCTCCCGACACGGGAGAACTTCGAGAGCTGGCGGGAGCGGGTGCCGCGGGATTTCGTGGTCACGGTCAAGGCCAGCCGCTATCTGACGCACATCAAGCGCCTGAAGGATCCCGAGGAGCCGGTGGACCGCCTGATGACGCACGCGGCCGGCCTGGGCGACCGGCTGGGCCCGGTGCTCCTGCAGCTGCCGCCGACACTGAAGGCCGACGCGGAGCTGCTGGACGCCTGCCTCGCCTGCTTCCCGTCGGGCACACGCCTGGCGGTCGAGCCGCGGCACGAGTCCTGGTGGACGCCGGAGGTCCGCAAGGTCCTTCAGGCCCGCGGCGCGGCCCTGTGCTGGGCCGACGTCCAGGCCCACCCGACGACCCCGCTGTGGCGCACCACCGACTGGGGCTATGTCCGCTTCCACGAGGGCCGCGCGAAGGCGTGGCCGCACTACGGGCGACGGGCGCTCGAGACATGGGTGGGCCGCATCGCGGACACCTGGGCGGCGGACCAGGACGTGTACGCGTACTTCAACAACGACCCGACGGGGGCGGCGGTGGAGGACGCGATGACCTTCGCGGGGGCGGCGAGGGCTGCGGGCCTGGAGGTGACCCGCACCCCGGAGCGCCTGGCTCAGGCCTCCCCGTAAGCCGCCCGCAGGGCATCCCGCACGGCGGCGAGTGCCGCATCCTCGTCCAGCCCGAGCCGCCGAGCACGCTCCACATAGGCCTGGGCGGCCGCCGCCAACTCCCGTTCCGCGGCCGAGCCGGCGGCAGCGACGAACGTACCGTTGCGCCCCCGCGTCTCGATCACGCCGTCGCTCTCGAGCGCCCGGTACGCCTTGGCCACCGTGTTCGCCGCCAGCCCCAGCGACTCGGCGAGCCCGCGCACGGTCGGCAGCCGGTACCCCACCGGGAGCACCCCGGCCCGCGCCTGCTCGGAGATCTGCGCCCGCACCTGCTCGTACGGCGCCGCGCTGTCATCGATGTGGATCTTCAAGGTCACGCTGCCGATTCTCCCGCACCCGCAGGAAAATGAGGGGCGCCCCCGCGTGTTCCCCACGTAGCGTGCGCGCACATGACTGTGACAGTGCGCGACCTGCGCCCCGACGACCGGGCCGACGTCGAAGCCTTCGCCCGGGTGCGGCACCTCGCGCTCCCCTACATCCTGTGGACCCCGGACGCCATCACCCACCGCCTCGCCCACACCCACCCCGACGCACGCTTCGCGTCCCTCGTCGCGGAGGAGGACGGCGAGGTCATCGGCACGGCCCAGGTGCAGTTGGCGCACGACAGCCCGGAGCCGGGCCAGGGGATGCTCAACATCTACGTGCACCCCGACCGGACCCGCCGCGGCGCCGGCGACCTGCTGGTCCGTGCCGCCGAGAAGCACCTGACCGAGCACGGCGCGACGAAGCTGTACGCCTGGGTCCTGGACGAACCGGCCAACCGCGCCTTCGCCGAACGGCACGGCTACCGCGCCGCCCGCGCCGCCCACTTCCTCCGCCTGGACCTGACCACCGGCGTGCTCCCGCCCCTCCAGTCCCCTCCGCCCGGCGTCGAGTTGCGTACCGCGGCCGACCTCGCGGACGATCCGCGCCCGATGTTCGAGCTGGACGCAGCGACGACCCAGGACGAACCGAGCGACGTGGACACCGAGTTCACGGACTACGAGAACTGGATCGAGGAGAACTGGAAGCACCCGCTGCTCGACCGGGAGCTGACCACGATCGCGTTCGTCGAGGGCCGCCCCGCCGCGTTCAGCGTGGCCTGGACGGACGCCGCCACCGGCCGCTACGCCACCGCGATGACCGGCACCGCCCGCGCCCACCGCGGCCGCGGCCTGGCCAAGCTCGCCAAGAACGACTCCCTGCACCGCGCCCGCGCCGCCGGATACACCCGGGCTTTCACCGGCAACGACTCCGGAAACGAGCCGATGCTCGCAATCAACAAGTGGTTCGGGTACGAGATCTGCGCGTCGGAGGTGCGCCATGTCCGCGAACTCGGCTGACCAGGCACGGCTGTTGAACATCGTCCTCGTCAAGGCGGGCCGTACGAAGATCAGTTACAAGGCCGAGCTGCTCGGCGACGACGGCACCCGCATCGCCGTACGCGCCCCCTGGGCGGGCGACGGGGTCCGCGACTTCGGCTTCGTCCGCTTCGAGAGGGGCGACGTCTTCACCGAGTACTACTGGCGGAACCGCTGGTATGCGGTGAAGGAGGTCCGCGACGCCGAGGGCGGGCTGAAGGGCTGGTACTGCGACATCACCCGCCCGGCCGCGCTCTCCGGCGCCGAGTTGGTCGTGGAGGACCTGGACCTGGACCTGTGGGTCTGCGCCGACGGCAAGGACGTACGCCGGCTGGACGAGGACGAGTTCGAGGACAGCGGTCTGTCGGAGACGGACCCGCAGGCCGCGGCGGCTGCCGTGGCCGCCCTGGACGAGCTGGAGGCGCTGGCCCGCGAGGGCGGCCTCGACGCGCTGCTCGCCTGAGGCGGTCTCCGGGCCCCTCATACCACCGCCACCACCGCGTACCGCTCGTCCGCGACCTCCTTCCCCCACAGCACCGCCTCCCCCGACAGCCGCTCCACCCGCACCTCCGCGGCGAGCGGTGCCAGCAGGCCGGTGACCACGTCCGCCGGGATGCCCACCGGGGTCACCGTCCCCCACACCCCCTCGACCAGCACGAGCCGCCCTCCCGGCCGCAGCAGTCCCCGCCAGTGGCGCAGGGCGCGGCCGGGGTCGGGCAGGGCCCACAGCACATGCCGTACGAGCACGACGTCGAAGCGCTGCTCCCCCACCGGCGGCGCCGCCGCGTCTCCGACGAGGAACGCCGCGTCACGGCCGGCCAGCTTGGCTCTCGCCAGGTCGATCATGGACGCCGAACTGTCCACGCCGGTGACGCGGTGTCCCTGTTCGGCTGCGAGGAGCGACAGACTGCCCGTGCCGCAGCCGAGGTCGAGGACGTCGCCCGCCCGCTCCGGGAGCCAGGAGGCGAGCCGGGCGGCCCACGCCCGCCGGATCTCCGGGTCGCGCAGTCCGTGGTCCGGCTCGTCGTCGAAGGAGGCGGCCTGCGCGTCCCAGTCCACGTCCGCGCCGGTCAGCGCCTCGTTGCGATGCTCAATGTCATCCGTCATGAGCCCAAGAGTGACACCCGCCACTGACAGTCGATTCGTGACAGCCACCACAGACAGACCCGCACCGATGAGTCACTCTCCCGAAAAGGGTCTACCTCCGTGAGAACGCGGAACCCGGTGACCCTGAAGGAGGCAGCCATGCGCCGGACCACTGTGCACAAGCCCCTGAAGAAGTCGGACTCGCGCAGGGTCCGCGAGGAGGCCGACGCGCGCCCTGCGGGACGCCCCGAGGTGCGCAAGGACATCGCTCGAACGTGGTGGCCCGACGGCTGACCGGCCCAGGTCAGTCCAGTCGCTTGCGGTAGTGGAGGCGGTCGTAGGGACCGTCCGCACGCCGCTCCACGAGTTCGTACCCGTACTTCGGATAGATCTTCTGGTTCTCCCACATCATCGCGTTGGTGTAGAGCCTGACCTCGGGCAGCCCGAGCGCACGCGCGCGTGCGTCCACGAACTGCAGCAGCAGCCGCCCCACGCCCCGGCCGTGTGCGTCCGGGTGGACGGCGATGCTGTCGAGGAACAGATGGTCGTCGTGCTCCTCGAGCACCACGAGCCCGATGACGGGGTCCCCCGTCACGAACACCTTCCCCGCGGCCACGTTCGCCGCGTGGTCCGCCTCCATGGGCACCGGCACCACCCCGATCCGCTCGATGTACGGGTGGTACGCGGCGTCGGTCACGGCCTTCACGGCCGCCACGTCGCCGCCGACGGCCGGCCGGATCTCGTGCTCTCCCATGCCGTGAACGGTACCTACCTGATCCCAGTCTCAGCACTCCCTTAAGACGACCATAAGGATCTCCATCACCCGCCCCCAGCAGGCGATTTCACGGTTTCTTGGGGCTAGCTTCTGATCGCGCCCCACGGGATCCGTCCCTCCCGGGATTCACCCCACGCATCAGACGAACCGTTCCGAGGAGATTCCGCATGCCCGCACGCCGCCGCAAGGTCGCCGCCTTCGCCGCCCTCGGCGCGGCCCCGCTCGCCCTGACCGCCCTCGCCGCCGCCCCGGCGTCGGCGCACGGCACGATGGGCGACCCGGTCAGCAGGGTCGCGCAGTGCTACGCGGAGAATCCGGAGAGCCCGAAGTCGGACGCGTGCCGGGCGGCGGTCGCGGTCGGCGGCACGCAGGCGCTCTACGACTGGAACGGCATCCGGATCGGCGACGCGAACGGGCAGCACCAGACGCTGATCCCGGACGGCAAGCTGTGCAGCGCGAACAGCGAGGAGTTCAAGGGGCTCGACCTGGCCCGCGCCGACTGGCCGGCGACCAGCGTGAGAGCAGGCTCGTACACCTTCAAGTACCGCGTGACCGCCCCGCACAAGGGCACCTTCAAGGTGTACGTCACCAAGGCCGGCTACGACCCGACGCAGCCCCTGGCCTGGTCCGACCTGGACCTGGAGCACCCGGTGGCGACGGCCACCGACCCGGTCGCCTCGGGCGGCTTCTACACCTTCTCCGGCGCCCTCCCCGAGCGCTCCGGCAAGCAGATCCTGTACGCGATCTGGCAGCGCTCGGACAGCCCGGAGGCGTTCTACTCCTGCTCGGACGTCACGTTCGGCGGAAGCAGCAACGGCGGCGGTGGTGGTACGCCGAGCAGCGCGTCCCCGGCCCCGACGGCCTCCGCCCCCTCCGACGAACAGATCGAGGAGGGCGCCGACAAGTCGACGGTCGAGCACCACGGGCACGGTGACGCCGACGCAAGCACGTCGGCGGACCCGACCCCCGCCGCCGCGGCCAACGAGCCCAAGGCAGCAGGGAGTTCGGAGAACCTCGCCGAGACGGGCGCCGACGACACCACCCCCTACCTCGCCATGGGCGGCGCGGCCGCCCTGGCCCTGGGCGCGGCGACCCTGTTCGCCTCGGTCCGCCGCCGCTCGACCGGCAGCGACGGACGACACGGCCGCTAGGGAGTGTCCGGCCACGGGGGGCGGGGCCTGTCCGGCGGCTCAGGTCGGACAGGCCCCGAGGTGTGCGTCAGCGGGTGTGTCAGCTGAGCACGGACGCGCAGGTGGTCGTGGTGGCGTGTGCCGGGTCGAGCGCGTTGGCCACCTCGTGGAAGGCGATACGGTCGGTCAGCCCGAGCAGGGCGTGTTCGGAGAGGTCGAGCGAGCACAGGTTCTGGATCAGGACGTTGTGCACGTCGGAACCGCTCAGGAACTGACTGCGGTACGGCGTGACCACCTCGTCGTACTTGGTGGCGATCACCGTGTAGTGGACACCGGGGACGGTGTCGCCGCCGGCGTTGAGCTTGGTCAGGAAGGCGGATCCGACGACCTGGTCGGCCAGCGCGGGCGTCGAGGCGGAGAGCAGGTCCCCGATGCCCGGGAAGTACGGCAGCAGGTTGGTGAACCCGTCCAGGTCGGTGCCGTGGTTGCTGGGCGCGACGCCCACCAGGGCGTTCACCTTGGCGGCCCCGCCGAGGAACTTGAGGTAGTAGCGGGGCATCATGCCGCCCTGCGAGTGACCGACGAGGTCGGCCTTGGCGGAGCCGGTCGCGGCGAGCACCTTGTCGACGAAGACGGACAGTTGCTCCGCCGACTTGTCGATGGGGCCGAGGCCGTAGAAGAGGGGCACGCCGGACAACTGGCCGTAGTCCAGGGAGAAGACGCAGTAGCCGCGGTCCTCCAGGTACGGCGCGAGGGCCAGCCAGTTGTCGACGGAGTTGGCGAAGGTCCCGTGAACCAGGACGACGGGTCGGGGATGGGCGGCGGACGGCTTGCAGGAGTAGTCGTTCCAACCACTGCTGGAGGCGTCGGCCGCATGGGCGGCGGTTGCGGGGACGATGGCGACCGCGGCGGTCAGCAGCAGGGCAGCCAGGGGTCTGAGCAGTCGTTTCCAGGGCAGCATCGTGTGATCTCCTTGCGGCTCAAGGGAGTTGCGATGGCCTTACGCCCTGTGATCCGGATCACGAAGGATGCTGTTCACTCGTCAAGTTACGAGCGAGTAGTGCAAGTGTGAAGTTACGCGTCAGTAAAAACTTCCAGTGATAACTGACTCGCCAGTAGCCCCTGATGAACCATCACCAGGCAGGCCTGATGGGCCCATTGGGCGCAACACGCCACAACTGCCCATGCAGCGACCGCACTTGATGCTCCCCCAGCACATCGACCCACCCCTGCACGACCTCAGCAGCAGCTTCCTCCGCGGCCCGCGTACAGGCCCAACCCCGCTCG
Source organism: Streptomyces sp. NPDC047043 (assembly GCF_040644055.1). NCBI lineage: Bacteria > Bacillati > Actinomycetota > Actinomycetes > Kitasatosporales > Streptomycetaceae > Streptomyces > Streptomyces sp. NPDC047043. The sequence continues at coordinate 7,632 of NZ_JBEYVO010000043.1, read as the reverse complement.
GTCAGCACCACCAACCGAGCCCGCGCATCCACCGGATGCGCCCGCCGCTCGGCATACCCCTTCCGCACGATCTCGTCGACGAGCTGACTGGCGGCCTGCTTCGTCACCCCGAGGTGGACGGCGAGCTCGGTGACCGTCGCGCCGTCCGGAGCGAGCCGGGCGAAGGCGAACCCGTGCGCGGGCCTCACCCCTTCGAACCCACGGGCGACGACACCCGCATGAATACGTTGCGTCAGCTCACCCGCGACGGCGAGCAGGGTGGCGGACAGGGCCATGGCCTCGGAGTTCTGCACGGAGGCATTGAAACACCCTTGACGAATTGGTCAAGCAGCTTGACCATGGGCCACATAGTCAAGCAACTTGACCATTCGAAACGGTCCATCACCGGAGGCAGCCCATGCCCGTCATCCGCACGTCCGAGGCCGTCACCCACGAGATCCACGGCGCCCGCTTCGTCTCGTACGCCACCCCGCTCACCGGCAGCAAGGAACTCTGCGCCTGGCGCGGCGAGATCCCGCCCGGTACCAAGGCCCCCGTCCACACCGTCACCCGCGAGGAGATCTTCCACCTCCTCATCGGCGAACTGCTCATCACCCTCGACGGCCGCACCGAGCGCATCACGGCGGGCGACACGGTGATCGTCAACCCCGGCGCGACCCTGGGCGTCGAGAACCCGACCGATCAGACGGCGATCTCCTGGGTCACCACGTCGATCGGCCTGGAGGCGGAGCTGGAGGACGGGTCGAGGATCACTCCGCCGTGGGCCAACTGACCCTTTCGGCAAGGAGTTCCGCACGGACCAGCTCCAGCAGGCGGCCGGTCCAGTTGCGACCGCTGTCGTCGCGGGCGTCCCTCCAGTACGGGGACTCCGAGTAGCCGGTGTACCTGATCCTCGCGTCACCGGTGCCGAGCAGGATCTCCGCCGGCTCGGAGTGCTGGGTGAACTTGGCCCGCAGCAGGCCCGCCATGACGGCCAGGCGCACATCCGGCCAGTCGTCACGCCGTGGGGCCCGGCCGCCCAGGTCGTGGGCCTCGCCAGGGGTCGAGGCGTCGCGCACGGCAATGCGGTCGGTCTCCTCGGCCGCCGACAGGGCCCAGTAGCCGTGGAGGACGGAGGGGTAGGTGTCGCCGGCGTATCGGACGGGCGCCGGGAAGTCGTTGCGCAGGGCGGACAGGCCGGGGTCTGCGGGGCGGCCGTTCGGGAAGTGGGTCTCGTGCAGGACGACGGTCGGCGGTCCTGCCGTCGTCGGGTCGTCGGCGTGCAGGACGGCCAGCTGTTCCCGCTCCCGCTCGACGCCCTCGTCCCCGCGCGCGAAGTACTCCAGCGCCCACTGGTGCAGTTCGTCCGTCGCCACCGGACCGTCCCCGTCGACCCGTTCGCCGATCGCGGTGAGCAGGATCTTCACGGGGCGGTCCTGATGGTCCATGTCGCCCAGGAAGTAGACGCGCCGATGTGCCGGGATCGCCAGATAGGCCTCCCGGAGCAGCTCCCGATTGGCCTCGGTGGGTGCCTTCCGGAACGTGTCGACGGCAGCGCGGCAGCGTTCGGCGGCCGTCGGCCGACCCGCCAGCTCCTCGACGGTGTCGGCGATTTCGAGAAGGAAGCTCTCCGGGGTCAGCGGCTCGGGATAACGGCATCCCCACCTGTTCTCGGGCTCCCGGAAGGGCGGCGCCGCGGGATCCGTGACCACGATCCGGCCGGACTCCAGCATCCGCTCCAGCCCGGCCAGGTCGGTCAACTCCATGCAGCCGACCGCCCCGTCGGCATAGACGAACAGGTCGTCGACGAAGTACGTGTCGTCCCACTGGGCCCGCCGCCAGACATGGGTCCAGGTCCCGCTGATCCTCTCCCCGTCCACTCTCCGAAAGGTCGGCCGCCGCAACATCATCCGGGCACCCTATGTCACCTCACGCCGCGAGCGCCCCCGGCATCACGGCCCCCGCCCCGAACCGCGCCCGTAGCCGGTCCGCGGCCTCCTCGATGCGGCGGAGTTTCTCGTCGGTCGGGTCGAAGGTGAGCTGGTGGGAGGAGTGTTCGGCGGGGGTGAGGGACTCGGCGCGGAGGGCGAGGGCGCGGACTCGGGCGCGCTGGAGGCCGAGCGCCTCGTACATGTCGTACGCCGTCCTGGTCAGGGCGGCCGAGTGCGCGGTCGGTTCCTTGAGGGTGCGGGTGCGGGTCGTGGAGGTGCGGTCGGCGTAGCGCGCCGTGAGGGTGAGCGTGCCGCAGACCTTGTCCAGGGCGCGCAGCCGGGCGCCCAGTTCCTCGGCCGCCGAGAGGAGGGCGCGGCGGTGGCGGTCACCGTCCAACTCGTCGCGCTCGAAGGGGCGTTCCGTGGCCAGCGAGCGGGAGACCGCGTTCGGGACGACCCGGCCGCGGTCGACGCCGTTCGCCTTCTCGTGCAGTTCCCGGGCCGCCTTTGCTCCGATCAGGCGCTGGAGTGTGGAGAGGGGTGCGGCGGCGACCCGGCCCAGGGTGTCCAGGCCGTACTCGCACAGGGTGCGGGCCGTCGCCGTACCGACGCCGGGGAGCGCGGAGACCGGACGGTCCGCCAGGAACTCCGCGATGCCGTCCGGATCGCCGGGGACCTCGCACGTCAGCCCCGGCCGGGCATCGCGCAGCGCCACCCGGGCCAGCATCGGCCCCGGCCCCGCACCGATCACGCAGTCGACGCCGTGCAGGGCGAGGGCGCGCACTCGGATCACCGAGGCCAGTTCGACGGCACCGCGCCCGAAGTACCGTTCGGCGCCTCGCAGATCGGCCAGCGCCCCGTCCGGCGGCAGCGCCTCCACGACCGGGGTGAACTCCTCCAGCAGCCCGAGCAGTCCGGGCAGCGCCGCCTCGTGCGTCGGCGGCAGCTGGAAACGTACGCACACGATGGTCATCCCGCACTCCCCGGACTCTGGTGCCACAACTTCCGTACCTGCGAAGGCTCCTGACCCGCCGGACGCAGATCGGCCCACGGGTTCATTTCGTATCCGGTGGGCATTTGGATTCGCCGACCTCGCGCCGGATCCGAGCCCTGCCCCTCCGGCACCGGCTCCGCCAGCCGCTTCGCCACCTCGTCGAGCCCGCCCTCGGCACGCAGTTCGACCAGTTCGGCGAGGTTCCAGGCGGCGGCGCCCACCACGCTGAGGCTGCGCGGGCCGCGCCGCTGCACCACCCCGCGCACCAGCAGCAGCCAGGAGTGGAAGACGGTGTGCGCGCAGGCGTCGTGGGAGTCGTCGAAGAAGGCGAGGTCGACCAGGCCCGTGCCGTCGTCCAGGGTGGAGAAGATGACCCGCTTGCCGGACCGGATCGGCGGCGTCTGGGTGGCCGCCTTGGCCCCCGCGACCAGCACCGTCTCGCCGTGCCGCGTCTCGCGCAGCCGACGCGCCGACACCACGCCCAGCTCCTTCAGGAACTCCCGGTGGTCGTCCATCAGATTGCGCGAGGCGTCCATCGACAGCACCCCCAGCTCGGCACTGAGCTTCTCGGCCTCCGACAGATCCGGCAGCCCGGCCGACGCGGTCTTCCGCCCACCCGCCAGCGGGAGTTGACCGCCGCCCGCACCGCGCGCACCCCGGTGCAGCTCGGTCAAGTGCAGTTGCAGATCACGCCGGTTGGCACCGAAGGCATCCAACGCGCCCACCTGGGCAAGCCGCCCCGCCAATGGCCTGCTCGGCCGCGCCCGCTCCCAGAAATCCAGCAGCGAGGCGTACGGCTGCCCCTCCGCGATCCGCGCCGCCTCGGCCTCACTGATGCCGTGCACGTCGGAGAGCGCCAACCGCAGCCCCCACACCCCGGAATCAGACACCAGTTCGATACGGTAGGCGACTCCCGACTCGTTCACGTCCAACGGCAGCACCGGCACCCCCCGCCGCCGCGCGTCCGCCAGCAGCAGCCGCTTCGGATACATCCCGGGATCATGCGTGAGCAGCCCCGCATAGAAGGCGGCCGGGTGATGGGTCTTCAGCCACGCGGACTGATACGTCGGCACGGCGAAAGCAACGGCATGCGCCTTGCAGAAGCCGTACGAACCGAAGGCCTCGACGATCTCCCAGGTCCGCTGAATCGTTTCCGCGCTGTACCCGTTCGCCGCCGCGTGCTGCGCGAACCAGATCCGGATCCGCCCCTGCGACTCCGGATCGGACAGCCCGCGCCGCACCTGGTCCGCCGTCCCTCGCCCGCAGCCGGTCATGATGTCGACGATGTCGATGATCTGCTCATGGAAGACGACGACTCCGTACGTCTCCTTCAGCGGCCCCTCGAGATCCGGGTGCGGGTACCTGATGGGCGCCCGCCCGTGCCGCGCCTCGATGAACGGCCGCACCATGTCGGCGGCGACCGGCCCGGGCCGGAAGAGCGAGATGTCGACGACGAGATCGTGAAAGGTGGCCGGCTGCAACCGCCCCACCAGATCCCGCTGCCCGGGCGACTCGATCTGGAAGCACCCCAACGTCTCGGTGGACCGGACGAGTTGATAAGTCGCCGGGTCGCCGCCCCGCAGTGCATCCAGGTCGATCCGCTCCCCCGTGACCCGCTCCACCTCGGCGACCGCATGCGCCATGGCCGACTGCATCCGCACGCCGAGCACATCGAGCTTGAGCAGCCCGAGATCCTCCACGTCGTCCTTGTCGAACTGCGACATGGGAAACCCCTCGCCACTGGTCGGCATGACCGGCGTACGGGCAAGGAGGGAGTCGTCGGAGAGCAGGACCCCGCAGGGGTGCATGGCGACCCCGCGCGGGAGGGCGTCGAGAGCCTCGACCAGTTCCCAGAGTCGCCCGTACTGCTCCTTCTCCCCTGCCAGCGCCTTGAGTTCGGGCAGCTCCTCCAGTGCCGCGCGGGCGTCGCGTGCCCGGATGTGCGGGAAGGACTTGGCGATGCGGTCGATCTCGGCGGGGTCCATGGACAGGGCCGCCCCCACGTCCCGGATCGCATGCCGCACCCGGTAGGTCTCCGGCATCGCGACCGTCGCGACCCGCTCCTCGCCGAACCGGCCGATGATCGCGCGGTAGACCTCCAGCCGACGCGCGGACTCCACATCGATGTCGATGTCGGGCAGCGCGACCCGTTCCTTGGACAGGAAGCGCTCCATCAGCAGCCCGTGCTCGATCGGATCGGCGTTGGCGATACCGAGCAGATGGTTCACCAGCGACCCCGCACCGGAGCCACGCGCGGCAACCCTGACGCCCATCTCCCTCACGTCATCCACCACTTGAGCAACCGTCAGGAAGTACGAGGCGAAGCCGTGGTGGGCGATGATGTCCAGCTCCCGGTGCATCCGCTCCCAGTAGGCGCGCCTGCCGGCATAGCCGTGCAGCACCATCCCGGCCGCCGCCCGGGAGGCCAGCGCCCGCTGGGCGGTGCGGCGGCCCGCGCCGACGAGGTGCGGTTCGGGGAAGTGGACGGTGCCGATGCCGAGGTCGTCCTCGGGGTCGACCAGGCACTCGGCGGCCGTCGTCTGCGTCTGCTCCAGCAGGCGGTGGGCGGTGTCGCGCCGGTAGCCCGCGGCCTCGACGATCCGCTCGGCGGCATGCACCATGGCGCCCGCGTCCTTGAGCCAGGCCTCCCCGGAGTCCAGTTCCTTCCTCGGGTCGACGGGGACCAGACGGCGGGCCGCGTCCAGGACGTCGGCGACCGGGCCGAGGCCGGGGTCGGCGTAACGGACGGCATTGCTGAGCACCGGGCGGATTCGCTGCTCGACGGCGAAGCCGACGGTGCGGGCGGCCAGCCGGAGGGAGCCGGGGCCGGTGCCTGTGCGGTCGTGCCAGACGACCTCGAGACGCAGGGCGTCGCCGTAGATCTCACGCCAGGGTGCGAGCAGCTTGGCCGCACGGTCCGGACGCCCGGCGGCCAGCGCACGGCCGACGTCGGAGGCGGGGCCGAGCAGAACGGTCAGACCGTCGGCATGGTTGTCGGACCAGGGCAGCAGAGGCGGCCCCTCGCCGGCATGCCCCGCCGTGACCAGACGACACAGCTCGGCCCAGCCGCGGGCACCGTCCCGGGCGAGGAAGGTGACGCGGGGTGTCGACTCATCGATGAAGGCACCGCCGCGCACAGGGGTGCGGCGCCTGTCCCGTCGTACGGGATCGCCCTCCTGCACCCGGGCGACCTGCTCCACCCCCAGCTCCACACCGAACAGCGGCCGCACCCCCGCCCTGGCACAGGCCTTGGCGAAACGGACCGCGCCCGCCAGGGTGTCGCGATCGGTGAGGGCGAGGGCATCCATGCCCCGCTCGGAGGCACGCTCGGCCAGCCGCTCCGGGTGCGAGGCCCCGTATCGAAGCGAGAACCCGGAGACGGTGTGCAGATGTGTGAAGCCAGGCATCCGCACCTCCCGATATCGAACATCAGTTCCCGACTGCCCCACCCCCACCATAGACCAAAAACCGAACTACTGTGCGACAACCGTTCGGCCCTTCCCTACCTGCGGAAACACCTACCGCCTCGGACTGTGAGGACATGACCCAGAGGACCTTTCTCGCCGAGGTGAAGGACGCCGTCACCCCGCGGGCCACGCTGCTGGTGATCGGTGTGGTCGCCCTCGCCCTGCTCTTCATCGCCTCCTATGTGGGGGCGCTGCACGACCCGAAGCCCAAGGACGTGCCGTTCGGCGTCGTAGCACCCCCGGCCGCCGCCCAGCAGGCGGTGTCCCGCCTGGAGAAACTGCCCGGCGACCCCCTGGACCCGCGCGCGGTGACCGACGCCGCGACGGCCCGCAGACAGATCCTGAACCGGGACATCGACGGGGCACTGATCATCGACCCGTCCGGCACCACCGACACACTGCTGGTCGCCACCGGCGGCGGCAGAGTCCTGGCCACCACCCTGACAACCCTGATCACCACCCTGGAGAAGTCCGAGCGCCGCACGGTGCGCACCCTCGACGTGGCCCCGGCCGACACCCAGGACGCCAACGGCCTCTCCTCCTTCTACGTGACCGTCGGCTGGTGCGTGGGCGGCTACCTGTGCGCGTCGATCATGACGATCAGCGCGGCCTCCGGCCACAACAACCCACGCCGGGCGGTGATCCGCCTGACCGCCATGGCCGCGGTCGGCATCGTCGGCGGCCTGGGCGGCGCCCTGATCATCGGCCCCATCCTCGGCGCCCTGCCCGGCAGCTTCATGGCGTTCTGGGGACTCGGCGCCCTGATCATCTTCGCGGTGGGTGCCGCCACGCTCGCGTTCCAGGGCGTCTTCGGCCTGGCCGGCATCGGCCTGGTCATCCTGCTCGTGGTGATCCTCGGCAACCCGAGCGCAGGCGGCGCCCTGCCCCCACCACTGCTCCCCCCGTTCTGGAGAGCCATCGGCCCCGCACTGCCACCGGGCGCGGGCACCTGGGTGGCCCGCTCGATCGCGTACTTCAAGGGCAACGCCACGACAGGACCACTGCTGGTGCTGTCGGCATGGGCAGCCGCAGGCATCGCGGTGACCCTGACAGCGGCAGCACTGCGGGAGCGGCAAGCAAAAACGAGGCAGCCGACCGAGGCGTCGTAGAACCACGCATGCGGAGGTCCACGCGAAGACGCACCCGCCCACGGCGAGAAGGGGACGTGCCGGGGGGTGTCCGCCCGCAGCGGCGGGCGTCACCGCCGAGCACAGCCCACAAGACAGCAACAGGACGACCTAGGACGGACACCCCCCGGCAC
>NZ_JBEYVO010000042.1:0-107106 GCF_040644055.1 Streptomyces sp. NPDC047043 | reverse complement strand
TAGTAGCTCCGCTACGAGGGCTTCCGCCCGGCACGCCGAGAGCACGCACCGAACGCCGCTCCTTCTCCCACGGAGATCCATCAGAAGAGCCCTAGCCGAGGTCCAGCACCCCGACCGGCTGGCCGCCGCTCGTCTCCCCGGTCGTACGGAAGCCGAGGCCCAGGTAGAAGCGCTCGGGGCCGTCCGGGCCGGGGTGCCAGGTGACGTAGAGCTGTTTGCCGCCGCGACGGCGGATCTCGGCGGCCACGGACTCGACCGCGAACCGGCCGTATCCGCGGCCCTGTTCCTCGGCCGCGATGTTCAGGCGCCACAGGCCGGAACGGAAGTCGGTGCCGTCCTGGTTCCAGTCGATGTCGAGAAAGGCCATCAGGAAGCCGACGGGCCGTCCCTCGTCGACGATCAGGCGCGGCCAAGCGACACCCGGGGGACGGACGTACGCCTCGGCCAGCGAGTGCGCGACCGGCTCGACCGAGTGTTCCTGGTCGGGGCGGATGCGGATGCCGAGGGCGGCGTCGAGATTGCGGGTGGTGATCTCTTCGAGGCGGGGACCGGTCGTCGTCATGCGCGCACCCTAGGAGGCCACCACGCGCGCGTGCCACGGAATTGGCGCCCACGCGCGCGTGCACGGGAATCGCCGGCTCACCCCAACTGCCGGTACCGGCCCCGGAAATACGTCAGCGGCCCCCCGTCCGCGCTCGGTACCCCCGCCGTCAGGACCCGGCCGATCACCAGCGTGTGGTCGCCGGACGTCACGCGCTGCTCCGTGCGGCACTCCAGGGTGGCCAGGGCTCCGCCCACCAGGGGAGCGCCGGTCGCCCCGCCGCGGACGTACGGGATGTCCTCGAAGAGCAGCCGGTCGCTGATGCGGCCCTTCATCGCGAAGCGGCCGGCGATGTGGCGCTGGCTCTCGGACAGGACCGAGACCGCCCACAGCGGCTGCTCGGCGAGCAGGTCGTCCATGCGGGAGCCCTCGCGCAGGCTCACCAGGACCAGGGGCGGGTCCAGGGACACCGACATGAAGGACGTGGCCGTCATGCCGACGTCCTCGCCGCCCGGCGCGGACGGGTCGTCCGGGTCGAGCGGCAGCTCCTGTGCGGTCACCAGGACCACGCCCGCGGCCAGCCGGGACATGGCGGCGCGGAACTCGTCGTTGCTCACCCCCTCAGCATGCCGGGCAGCGGGCACGGGGACGGTGGGGGACGTGGCGGCAGGAGTGTTCAGCACGCCCGAAACGCTAGTGTCCGGCCCGCGCGGGGCGCATCGGGCCTCGGGCCGAGGCGCGACCTAGGACCACCGACCGAGTTTCTCGACGTATTGTTCTCGGTCCCCGACGTGCCCTTGTGCGGCATCTCCACATACCCACAAAGTTTGCGTTCAGCAAACGCACAGGGAAACCGCAGAAACACCACTCAAATGTTCATCTTTCGCTGTGACTTGAGTCACAAGGGCCATTAATTGTTGACCCTGTGTACCGAGTGGGCAGCGCGCTGTGATTCAGTGGCGGGGAAGCTGCTAGTGACGATACGCCGATGAGAACCCTTGATTCACTGCGAGGTCTCGGGGGGAGGGCGAGCATGGAGACCGAGTCGGAGCCCTACGTCCGTCTTGCGACCCTGCGGCAATTGCACCAGGTCATGGCTGACATGAACACGGCCCGCAGCCTGGCGGACACACTGCAGACCGTCGCCGACGGCGTGGTCAACGGTCTCGGGTACGAGCTGGCGTGCGTCAACCTGGTCCGCCCCGACGGCGACCTGGTCGTCGCCGCCTTCTCCGGCAACCCCGCTGCCGAGGCACTCATCACCGGCCGGGTCGGCTCCCGCGAGTCCTGGGAGCGCCGGCTGAGCATGGGCGAGCACTGGGGCGACCTGGTGTTCATACCGCACACCGAGGGCTGGATCCTCGACGACGACGACGTCCCGCAGTGGTACACCGACGGGCCGGCGCCCCGCTTCGAGGACGAGTGGCACCCCTCCGACCGGCTCTTCGCGCCGATGTACACGCCCGGCAACCCGGGCGGCTCCTGCGGCGAGCTGATCGGCGTGCTGTCCGTGGACCGGCCGCGCAACGGCCGCCGACCGGGCGCATGGGGTCGCGAGGCGCTTCAGATGTACGCGTTCCAGGGCGCGATCGCGATCAGCAACGCGCGTCTACGTGCCAACATGCAGCGCGCACTGGTCAGACTCGAAAGGGAGCAGCAGGCCCTGCGGGCGAGTGAGGAAAGCTTCAGGCAGGCCTTCGAGTACGCCCCCTCCGGCATGGCCATCGCCGAGATGGGCGGCGACCAGCACGGCCGGATCCTGCGGACCAACGACGCCCTGTGCCGCCTGCTCGGGCGCCCCGCCTCCGCGATGCGCCGGTACTCCTTCTCCGACCTCGTCCACCCCGAGGACATCGGCACACTGCTGCGTACGTCCGCCGAGGGCGGCCGCGCCGAGCTGCGCCTGGGGCGGCGTGACGGCACGTACGTCTGGGTCAGCCTGCGCAACTCCGTCGTCGCGGACGCCGCCGACGGCCCGCGCTTCCTGCTCACCCACGTCGAGGACATCGAGGACCGCAAGCGCCGCGAGCTGCAGCTCGCCCACCGCGCCTCCCACGACTCGCTCACCGGGCTGCCGAACTCCGCGGAGCTGCGCTCCCGCCTCTCGTCCCGGCTCTGTTCGCGCGCCACCCATCCGGGCGCCCTGGAGTCCCTGGACGCGGCCTACGGCCACCCCGCCTACGACGCCAACGGGCACGGCTTCGACTTCCGTCCGGGCGGCGGCGTCGAGGTCTACGACGGCTTCGATCACCATGTGCACACCGTCGCCCCCGAGAACGAGCGCGACGACGGCACCAAGGGCCTCGCGGTGCTCTTCTGCGACCTCGACGGCTTCAAGTCGATCAACGACCGGTTCGGGCACAACGCCGGTGACGCGGTCCTCATCGAGGTCGCCCGGCGGCTGTCCCGAGCCGTGCGCGACGGCGACACGGTCGCCCGGCTCGGCGGCGACGAGTTCGTGATCCTCGCCGACGGGCTCGGCCGTGCCGACGCCGCGGACCTCGCCGTACGTCTGCGCAACGAGATCATCCAGCCGATCCGGGCCGAGGGACGGGCCGTCCGCGTGGGCGCCAGCTTCGGCATCGGCTGGGCACACTGCGGCATGACTGCGGACGAAGTGTTGAAGTCCGCCGACGAGCGGATGTACGTAGAGAAACGATCTCGTCCCAAACAGCACAGACGGGCCGGTTGATTCCCTGGTCAGGGACCGGAGCCGCGGAACGATGCGATCCGAGTCACCCGTTTGGGGCAGCAGGAGCGGGTAGGCTCGCCATTCTGACCCCACGTATCGCACCCGACCCGCACCGCTGAGGAGTACCAAGGGATGACGTCCGGCAACAACGGCGCCAGCACGCCCGAGGACGACGACCCGTTCGGCTACCTCTACGCCGACGGGCAGGCCAACGGCGCCCAGCCGCCGTCCGGCGGCTACGGCTACCCGAACTCCGTCAACCGGGTCCGCTCGGTCGGCCAGCGGCAGTACGGCCAGCCCGCCCAGCCTCAGCAGACGGCCGCGTACGGCCAGATACCGCAGCAGCAGGGCGCGCACGGCCAGCCGAGCGCGCACTACGCCGCGCCGGAGACGTTCCCCGGCGGTCCTCCCACGGCTCCGCAGCAGCCGAGGTACAGCGGAGGCGGCGGTGGTCGCCGCGGTCCCAACACCAAGGGGCTGCTGATCGGTGCGATCGCGGTGGTCGCCGCGGTCGTGATCGGCATCGGTGTGGCGATGCTGGGCGGCGACTCGTCGGACGACAAGGCGGGCGGCGACGCCTCGACCACGCCGTCCACTTCGCAGAGCTCCGAGCCGAGCCAATCGGCGAGCGCCAGCGCGGCCAGCACCGACCTGCCGAAGACCGACGCCAAGGACCTCCAGCTGGGCGGCGGCGCGACCAAGGCCTCGGACGTCGAGGGGGCCAAAGCGGACGGCGGCGTCTATGTGACGGGCTTCAACAACGTCGGCGCTTCGATCACCTGGACCGTTGACATCCAGAAGGCCGGCTCGTACCGCCTGTACGTGCAGTACAGCATTCCCGCCGTGGATGCCAACGCGACGCTGACGGTCAACGGCAAACCCAACCAACAGCCGTTGGGCATGAAGAACTTCATCAAGTCGTCGGACACCGACCTCGCGAAGAACTGGCAGTCCACCTGGGCTCCGGTGAAGTTGACCAAGGGCAGCAACACGCTGACGCTCTCCTGCGGCCAGGGGAATCAGTGCAATGCCCTCGTGGACCAACTGTGGCTGCAGTAGAGGGCGGATAGCCGAACGGTCCGCCGGTCGTTACCGGCGGACCGTCGTAAGGCCGGTACTAACTTGCCCAGACCTCAATCCCCGTAACGGTGCCATGGGTGTTGTCCGAGTAGGTGTGCGGCTTCAGAGTGAGTAGCTTGGTGCCGACGCCGCAGCCGGTGCCGGGCGTGATGTGCCAGAACTCGATCCGATAGGACGTCTGGTTCGAGACGGACCGGGCAGTGGTGAACGGATAGCAGCCGGGCGTCACGGACATGACGGTCCTGGTTCCGGTCCTGTTCGCCTTGGACCATCCGCAGACCTTCCCTTGCGGGCAGGTATTGGGATCGGCCGCCGCTGCCGGTGAGGCAAAGGCGCCGCCCAGCAATACGCCGGCCACAGCCACTGTCGTCAGGCTTTTCCTGAGCATGCTCATATGAGGTTCCCCCTTTGTCTTTCGCTACTGGTCATGCAGCGAACGGGTGATCATCTGATCATCCGGCCCGGCGTGAAGGGAAGGGCGTTTCTCGGCCAAGCCGAGGACAGCGGTGTCGGCTCAATGTTGGAACGTCACGAATAGCCGACCATAAAGGCAAAGCATGCCTACGACCATCCCCCCCGGAAAAGACAAGCGAAACGGCGCGGCAAATCGGGTGGCGAGGGCGCCGGTTTTCCCGCCGTTTACTGCCGAGTGTCATGCCGACGCCCTCATGTCGACCTGAGGCAGTAGCTCCTCGTACGCCGCGCGCCTGAACTCCCCCGCCACCGGCGCCAGCACGGTCGCCGCCGACAGGGCCACCGCGCGGGCCAGGCGGTCCGGCCAGGGCAGGTCCTCGACCAGGCCCGACAGGAGGCCTGCGACTGCCGAGTCGCCTGCGCCGGTCGGGTTGCCGTGGACGTGGGTGGGTGGGGTGGCGCGCCAGCGGCCCTCGGGGGTCACCGCCAGGAGGCCGTCCGTGCCGAGGGAGGCGACCACCGCGTGGGCGCCGCGGCGGCGGGCGTCCTGGGTGGCGCGCAGCGGCTCGTGGGAGCCGGTGAGTTCGGCCAGTTCGTCGGCGTTCGGCTTGATGATGTCCGGGCGGGCGGCCACCCCGCGGCGCAGCGGTTCGCCGCTCGTGTCGAGGAGTACGGGGACTCCGGCCGCCCTCGCGGTCCGGACCAGGCCGGCGTAGGCACCGACCGGCACGCCAGGTGGCAGGCTGCCGCACAGGGCCACCGCGTTGGCCGACGGGAGCAGGTCCTCGTAGGCCTCCTGGAAGGCTGACCACTCGGTGGGGGTGACGACCGGGCCGGGCTCGTTGAGCTGGGTGGTGTCGCCGGTCCGCTCGTCGACCACCGCGATCGTGCGGCGGCTGGCGCCGGTGACGGGGACGAGGGCGTCCACCACCTGCGGTACGGCGGCGAGTTGTTCCTGCACGGCGCGGCCGGTGGCGCCGCCCGTGAAGCCGGTGACCGTCACCTCGTGGCCGAGGGCCGCGAGGACGCGGGCCACGTTCAGGCCCTTGCCGCCCGGCCGTTCCGTCACCTCGGTGACCCGGTGGGTGGTATGCGGCCTGAGCGCTGCGACCCGATAGGTGATGTCGAGAGCGGTGTTCAGCGTGACCGTGAGGATCACCTGGGCCGACCTCCCCCGAAGAAAGTTCCAGCGACAGTACGGAATGCGCTTGCTGTCTGTCCGCTCGGAAGGGTGATCATGCCAAACGGACGACGGCCGTCCCAGTTTTGCAGGACAACCGCCGCCCTCAACAGCCGGACAGATCACCCCAGTTGGGGATCGACCACCCATTCACCCCGGCGCATCACGCCCTTGAGGGCGAATTGATGGTCAAGAACCACCAGGTCGGCGTCCTTTCCGGGCTCCAGGGAGCCGATCCGGTCGTACATGCCGAGCAGCTTGGCCGGGTTGGCCGAGATGGCCGCGACCACGTCCTCCACCGGCAGTCGGTCGATCGTCACCGCCCGCTTGAACGCGCGGTCCAGCGTGAGCGTCGATCCCGCGATGGAGCCGCCGTCCACCAGGCGGGCGACGCCCTCGCTGACCTCGACCTCCAGCGGTCCGAGCATGTACCTGCCGTCGCCGAAACCGGCCGCGTCCATCGCGTCTGTGATGAAGGCGACCCGGCCCGCGCCCGCGTGATGGAACGCCAGCTGCAGGGAGGCGGGATGCAGGTGGGTGCCGTCGTCGATCAGCTCCACGGTGATGCGGTCGTCCTCCAGGAGGGCGGTGATCGGACCGGGGGCGCGATGGCCTATCTGCGGCATGGCGTTGAAGAGGTGCGTCGCGACCGTGGCGCCGGCCTCGATGGCCTCCACCGTCTGCTCGTACGTCGCGTCGGTGTGCCCGATCGCCGCGATGACGCCGTGTTCGGCGAGCAGCCTCACGGAGTCGATTCCGCCGGGGAGTTCGGTGGCGAGGGTGACCATCTTCGCCCTGCCGCGCGCCGCGTCGATCAGTTTGCGGACCTCCGCCGGTTCGGGGTCGCGCAGCAGCTCCTCGGAGTGCGCGCCCTTGCGGCACGGCGAGATGAACGGCCCCTCGAAGTGGATGCCGGCGATGTCCCCCTGCTCGGCGAGCTCGCTCAGCAGCCCCGCCCGCTGGGCGAGGAAGTCCATGTCTCCGGTGACCGTCGAGGCGACGAGGGTGGTGGTGCCGTGGAGCCGGTGGGTGTGGATGCCCTTGAGAACGTCTTCGACCGTGCCGGACGTGAAGGAGGCGCCGCCGCCGCCGTGGTTGTGGATGTCGACGAAGCCGGGCACCACGTAGTGGCCGGTGACGTCGATGACCTGGGCGTTCTCTGGCGCGGAGCCGGCGATTCGGGTGCCCTCGACGATGACGCGACCGTCGGTGACCGTCCCGGTGGGCAGCACCACCCGGCCGCCGGCGAGTACCTGCGGGTGTGTCGTGGCTGGTCGCGCCAACGCGGCGGTAGCCGCAGATTCAACAGGGACCCGCGCCCCTGGGGGGGTTGCCATCAGGGCGTTACCTCCATGCGGTCAGTTGTGGTGAGGAGGTCCCAGGCCATCAGCCCGGCACCGAGACAACCCGCCGTGTCCCCCAGCGCCGCGGGGACGATCGACGGCAGCTTCTGGAAGGTGACCCGGCGGTGGACGGCCTCCCTCAGCGGTGTGAACAAGGTTTCCCCCGCCTCCGCCAGGCCGCCACCGATGATCAGGGTGCGCGGGTCCAGCAGGGTGAGGGCGGTGACCAGGCCGTCGGCCAGGGCGTCCACCGCCTCCTGCCAGACCCGGACGGCGTTCGGGTCGCCGGACACGACGGCCTTCGCGCAGTCGGCCGCGTCGGCGTCCGGGGCGCCGGAGGCCGACGCCCATGCCTCGCTGACGGCGGCCGCGGAGGCGTATCGCTCGAGGCAGCCGACCTGGCCGCACGGACAGGGGGTTCCCCCGGGCCGTACGACGATGTGGCCGATCTCTCCCGCGAAGCCGTGCGCGCCCGCCTCCACCCGGCCCGCGATGCCGATGGCGCCCGCGATGCCGGTGCCGAGGGGGACGAACAGGAAGCGGTCGGCGCCCTGTCCGGCGCCGATCCGGCCTTCCGCGAGCCCGCCGGTGCGCACGTCGTGGCCGAGGGCGACGGGGGCGTCCAGTACCGAACCCAGCAGGTCGCGCAGGGGTACGTCGCGCCAGCCCAGGTTGGCCGAGTAGGCGGCGACGCCGTGCTCCTCGTCGACGATGCCGGGGACCGCGACGCCGGCGGCGGACGCGGGCTCGCCGAAGTGCTCGGCGCCGTACGCGCGCAGTTCGGCGGCGAAGTCGAGGATGCCCTCGACGACCGCGTCCGGCCCGCGCTCGCGCCCGGTCGCACGGCGGGACTGGTACAGCAGCTCGCCGCCGGCCGCGACCAGCGCCGCCTTCATCCCGGTGCCGCCCACATCGAGGGCGATGACATGTCTCACGGATGACAGTGTGACCCCAGGACCCTTAAGAGGTCTAGTCCACTTACGTGGTGTAGACCTATGCTGTCCACATATTGAACGACGAGACAGCAAGGGTTGGGGCGGAAGCGGTGCAGCGGTGGCAGCGGCGTAGGACAGGAACGATCGCGGGAGTGTCCGTGCTGGGCATGACGGCGGTCCTCGGCGGCTGCGGCCTCACCGGCAGTTCGGGAGACGTCACCCTGAAGCTGGTCGCGGCGGACTACGGGGACTCGGCCGCCAACGGCTCCCAGAAGTACTGGGACAAGCTGGTCGAGGAGTACGAGGCCAAGCACCCGGGCGTGAAGGTCGAGGTCAGCGTCTACTCCTGGAACGACGTCGACCGCAAGGTCAAGGAGCTGGTGGACGCCGGCAAGGCGCCCGACATGGCGCAGATCGGCGCCTACTCCGACTACGCGGCCAAGGGTCTGCTCTACTCGGCCGACGATCTGCTCTCCATCACCACGCAGGCCGACTTCGCCTCCCAGCTGGTGACCGCGGGGCAGGTCAAGGACGTTCAGTACGGGCTGCCGTTCGCCGCCTCCACGCGGCTGCTCTTCTACAACAAGACCCTCTTCAAGGCGGCCGGCCTCACCCCGCCGAAGACCTGGAACGAGCTCGCCGCCGACGCCAGGGTGCTCAAGGCGCGAGGCGTGAAGTACCCGTACGCGCTGCCGCTCGGGCCGGAGGAGGCGCAGGCCGAGACGATGCAGTGGCTGCTGAGCGGCGGGGGCGGCTACACCGACACCGTCGGCACCTACGGCATCGACTCCGCGCAGAACGTCGCCACCTTCAGCTGGCTCAAGGACGACCTGGTCGGCAAGGGCCTGACCGGGCCGGTCGCACCCGGCAGGTTCAACCGCGCCGCCGCCTTCGCGGCCTTCGCCAAGGGCGATGTCGGCATGCTCAACGGGCACCCCTCGCTGATGAAGATCGCCGCGAAGAAGGGTGTGAAGTTCGGCATGGTGCCGATGCCCGGTGTGGACGGCGAGACCAAGAACTCCATGGGCGTAGCCGACTGGATGATGGCCTTCAAGAAGAACGGTCACGCCGAGCAGGTCGGCGATTTCCTCGACTTCGTCTACGACGAGAAGAACGTGCTCGCCTTCTCCCGCGAGTACGACCTGCTGCCCGTCACCAACTCCGCCTCGCAGGCCATGACCGACGACAAGCAGGACGCCGACCTCAAGCCGTTCCTCGAGGAACTGCCGGTCTCCGAGCTGTATCCGGTCGGCGAGACCTCATGGGCCGCGGTCAGCGCGGCCGTCAAGAAGCGCATAGGCCAGGCCGTCGCCCCCTCCGGCAGCCCCGCGGCCGTCCTCGCGCAGCTGCAGGCGACGGCGTCCACGGCGCAGAACGCGCAGTAGCCGCCCGCCGGTCGACGGCCGTTGTCGGTGCCGGGAGCTACGGTTCGGAGCATGGACCAGGAGCAGTTGGGCGACCGCGAGCAGGCCATCCTCGCCCTCGAGCGCCGGGGCTTTCCGGGCCCCGGCGCCAAGGAGCGCGCGATACGCGAGGAGCTGGGCCTGGCCCCCGTGCGCTACTACCAGCTCCTGAACGCCCTGCTGGACGACGAGCGGGCCCTCGCCCACGACCCGGTGACGGTGAACAGACTCCGCAGGGTCCGGGAGACCCGCCGGGCGGAGCGCTGAGCCGGGCGGAGCGCTGACGGGCATGCGCCGATGAGCCATGGGTGCGCCGGGCTGCTCGCGGTTAAGGTCGCCGTATGGGCACCCATACGGACACGGACTCGACGCACTCCATGGACCCCCTGCCGACACCCGCCACACAGGCCGGTCGTGACGGGCTCGCCGCGATCCTCGCGAACCCCGGGAAGACGGTGATCGGCCTCGACTTCGACGGCACCCTCGCCCCGATCGTCCCGGACCCCGAGCAGGCCCGCGCCCACCCGGCCGCGGTCCCCGCGCTCGCCGTCCTCGCCCCGAAGGTCGCCTCCGTCGCGGTGGTCACCGGCCGCCCGGCCGGCGTGGCCGTGCGGCACGGGGGCTTCGCGGGCGTCCCCGGCCTGGAGCACCTCGTCGTCCTCGGCCACTACGGCGCCGAGCGCTGGGACGCGGTCAGCGGCGAGGTCAGCGCGCCCGCCCCGCACCCCGGCGTCGCGGCCGTCCGGGCCGAACTGCCCGGTTTCCTCGACCGGATCGGCGCCTGGCAGGGCACCTGGATCGAGGAGAAGGGCCGCGCCGTCGCCGTGCACACCCGCAGGGCCGCCGACCCCCAGGCCGCGTTCGAGGCCCTGCGCGAGCCCCTCACCGACCTCGCCACGCGGCACGGCCTGATCGTCGAGCCGGGCCGCATGGTCCTGGAGCTGCGCCCGCCGGGCATGGACAAGGGCGTGGCCCTGCTGGAGTACGTCCGCGAGATCTCCGCCGAGGCCGTCCTGTACGCCGGCGACGACCTCGGCGACCTGCCCGCCTTCGCCGCCGTGGACAAACTCCGCTCGGACGGCGTACCGGGCCTGCTGGTGTGCAGCGGCAGCGACGAGGTGACGGAACTGCGGGAGCGGGCGGACATCGTGGTGGACGGCCCGGAGGGTGTCGTACGACTGCTGCGGGGACTGGCGGCTCAGGCGGGCTGATCGGTCAGCTCGCGCAGGGCCTGCAGCTGGTCCAGGAACCACTGTGCCGGCGGCAGCGCGGTCGCCGCTGCCGCCAGCCGCTTCGTCCGCTCCGCCCGCTCCTCCGCCGGCATCGTCAGCGCCTCGTGCAGCGCCCGCGCGGTGCCGACCACGTCGTAGGGGTTCACGGCGATCGCGTCCTTGCCCAGCTCCTGGTACGCCCCCGCCTCCCGCGACAGCACCAGCACGCACCCGTGGTCGGAGACGACCGGCACCTCCTTCGCGACCAGGTTCATGCCGTCCCGGATGGGGTTGACGAGGGCCACGTCGGCGAGCCGGTACGCGGCCAGGGAGCGCGCGAAGTCGTCCTTGACGTGCAGCACCACCGGGGTCCAACCCGGGGTCCCGTACTGGGAGTTGATCTCCTCCGCCAGCCGCTGCACCTCGGCCGTGTAGTCCCGGTAGACGGCGAGGTCCTGGCGGGAGGGGTAGGCGAAGGCGACGTGCACGACGCGCTCGCGCCACTCGGGGTGGTCGTCGAGGAGCTGCCGGTAGGCCAGCAGGCCGCGCACGATGTTCTTCGACAGCTCCGTCCGGTCGACCCGGACGACGGCCTTGCGGCCCTCGCCG
Organism: Streptomyces sp. NPDC047043; assembly: GCF_040644055.1. Lineage (NCBI taxonomy): Bacteria > Bacillati > Actinomycetota > Actinomycetes > Kitasatosporales > Streptomycetaceae > Streptomyces > Streptomyces sp. NPDC047043. The sequence goes on along the minus strand of NZ_JBEYVO010000042.1, from coordinate 95,698 downwards.
ATCTCCGCGCGCAGGGCACGCATGCGCTCCTGGACGTCCGCCTCGCGGGAGCGGGCCTGCAGGAACTCGGCGTCGGCGCCGAGGCCGTGGACGCCGATGTACGTGCGGCGGTCGATCCGCTCGTCCTTGAGGTGCTCGATCGACCTGGGGGCGCCCGACGGCCACGCCGAGAGCCAGCGACGAGTGTCGACATCTCCCGCGCACTCCTGGAACGCGGTCGCCCACGGCCAGGTCAGAAAGGCCACCCGGTCGGCCCCGAGCATGCCCTCCATCAGCCGCGTCCGGACATCGTCCGGCAGCATCCGGAAGTACTCCACCGGCGCCCACGGCGTGTGCGAGAAGTGGCCGATCCGCAGGTCCGGCCGCAGCTCCCGCAGCATGCCCGGCACCAGACACAGGTGGTAGTCCTGCACCAGCACCGCCGCGCCCTCGGCCGCCTCCTCGGCGAGCGCCTCGGCGAAGGCCCGGTTGTAGGTCTCGTACGACGCCCACTGGCGCCGGAACTCCGCGTCGAAGACCGGCTCCAGAGGCGTCTGGTACAGCATGTGGTGGACGAACCAGAGGACCGAGTTCGCGATGCCGTTGTACGCGTCCGCGTGCACGTCGGCCGGGATGTCCAGCATCCGCACGCCGTCCTCGCCGACCCCGCGCCGCACGGCCTCGCGGTCGCCGTCGGACAGCGCCGAGCACACCCACAGGGCGCCCGCGTCGGGCCCGATCGCGGACAGACCGGAGACCAGCCCGCCGCCGCCGCGCTTGGCGGCCAGCGAGCCGTCCTCCTGCACTTCGTACGAGACCGGGCCGCGGTTGGACGCGACCAGCACCTGATGAGCAGCGCCGTGCGTGGAAGCCATACGCCTCAACCTAGCCCGGCCCGGAAACGCTCAAACGTTTGGTCGCCCTCAGCGGATGCACCGTATACGGCACGTAACGTGCGCCCTCAGGCGACCTTCCGCGAGGCGTACTCCGCGATCTCCGCCATCGGCGGCCGCTCCTCCGTGTCCACCGAGTAGGTGCGCGGCTCGAAGCCGTCCTCGCCCCGTTCGAACTGGGTGAGGGAGGGGCGGATGAGGTGCCCGCGGGCCAGCCGCAGCTGGGCCGTGCGGTAGATCGCCGCCGCCATCCGGCCGAGCGCCTGCCCGTCCTGGTGGCGGTGCTTGCGCACGCCGACGTCGACCTGGGCGAGGGCGTCGAGGCCCACCAGGTGCAGCGCGTCGACGAGCATGCCCAGCTCGACGCCGTATCCCACCGGGAACGGCAGCTGCTCCAGCAGGCTGCGCCGGGCCGCGTACTCGCCGCCGAGCGGCTGCACGAAGCCGGCCAGCTGCGGCCAGTGCATGTTCAGCAGCGGGCGCGCCATGAGCTCGGTGACCCGGCCGCCCTGGCCCGCGGTGCCGGCCAGCGGGCGGTCGTACATGCCCTTGACCAGATCGATCCCGGGGTTCGTGAGCAGCGGGCCGACGATGCCGGAGACGAAGTCGGAGGAGAACTCCTTCAGGTCGGCGTCGATGAAGCAGACGATGTCCCCGCTCGTGACGAGCAGGGAGCGCCACAGGACCTCGCCCTTGCCGGGGACGGTCGGGATGCGGGGCAGGATCTCGTCACGGTGGACGACCCTCGCCCCGGCCGCCGCGGCGACCTCGGACGTACGGTCGGTGGATCCGGAGTCGACGACGACGATCTCGTCGACCAGCGGGACCTGCTGCATGAGGTCGTGACGGATGATCGCGACGATGTCGCCGACCGTCTCCTCCTCGTTGAGCGCGGGCAGCACGACACTGACCGACTGGCCCGTGCGCTGCTTTGCGGCCAGGATCTTGTGCAGCGGGCGATCGGTCAGCGACCAGGAGCGGGTGCTCAGCCAGCGCTCGACTTCTTCCAGCACGTAGGCGGCTCCTCTGCGTTCTCTCGGCGATACCGGATCATCATGTGATCCATCTCGCGGTTCGGACGGCTATCTCAACTGTCCTGGCCTTCGGTTACAGTCTTGAACAACGCTGGTGACCATCGCATGTCGGGGGTCGGCCCGCGTTTACAACCGCATACCGCTCATCCAGAGGGGCAGAGGGAAACGGCCCGATGAAGCCCCGGCAACCCTCCAGTCGGCTCTCGTAGATCAATGTTGATCATTCCGCGAGGCTCCCGGCTAGGGAAGGTGCCAAATCCGTCTCACGGCGAGATGCGTCGTGAGGAAGATGAGGAGAAAGGGCCTCGCCTCACATGGCTGTGCAGACTGTTGCAAGCAACACGGATTCCACCGTCGACCTCGGTCCCGCCGCGGCGCTCTCCTGCCGCGAGTGCGGTCACCGGGTACCCCTCGGACCGGTCTTCGCCTGCGAGGAGTGTTTCGGCCCGCTCGAGATCGCGTACGACTTCTCGGCCTACGACACCGAGGAGCTCCGCAAGCAGATCGAGGCGGGACCCGCGAACATCTGGCGTTACGCGCCGCTGCTGCCCGTCCCGGCGGACGTGGCCGACAAGCCGAACATCAACCCCGGCTGGACCAAGCTCGTCAAGGCCGAGAACCTGGCGCGCGAGCTCGGTGTCACCGGTGGTTTGTATGTGAAGGACGACTCCGGTAACCCGACGCACTCCTTCAAGGACCGCGTCGTCGCCCAGGCGCTGGAGGCCGCGCGGGCCTTCGGCTTCACCACCCTCTCCTGCTCCTCCACCGGCAACCTGGCCGGTGCGGTGGGCGCCGCGGCGGCCCGCGCCGGCTTCCGCTCCTGCGTGTTCATCCCGCACGACCTCGAGCAGGGCAAGGTCGTCATGGCCGCGATCTACGGCGGCGAGCTCGTCGGCATCGAGGGCAACTACGACGACGTGAACCGCTTCTGCTCCGAGCTGATCGGCGACCCGGCCGGCGAGGGCTGGGGCTTCGTCAACGTCAACCTGCGGCCGTACTACGCCGAGGGCTCCAAGACCCTGGCGTACGAGATCTGCGAGCAGCTCGGCTGGCAGCTGCCGGACCAGCTGGTCGTGCCGATCGCCTCCGGCTCGCAGCTCACGAAGATCGACAAGGGGCTGCAGGAGCTGATCAAGCTCGGGCTCGTCGAGGACAAGCCGTACAAGATCTTCGGCGCCCAGGCGGAGGGCTGCTCGCCGGTGTCGGTCGCGTACAAGGCGGGCCACGACGTCGTACGGCCGCAGAAGCCGAACACGATCGCCAAGTCGCTGGCGATCGGCAACCCGGCGGACGGTCCGTATGTCCTCGACATCGCGCGGCGTACGGGTGGTGCGGTGGAGGACGTCAACGACGAGCAGGTCGTCGACGCGATCAAGCTGCTTGCGCGGACCGAGGGCATCTTCGCGGAGACCGCCGGGGGTGTGACCGTCGGCGTGACGAAGAAGCTGATCGAGAACGGTCTGCTGGATCCGACGCTGACCACGGTCGTGCTGAACACCGGCGATGGGCTCAAGACGCTGGACGCGGTGGCCGGCACTGGGCTTACGGCGACCATCCGCCCCAACCTGGACTCGTTCCGTGAGGCTGGGCTCGCCTAGTCGTTTTCGTCTGCGGGCCGGTGGGGGCTGGTCGCGCCCACGTGGCGGTAGCCGCACATTCAACACAGCCCCGCGCCCCCGAAAGCCCGATACCTGACCCGGAGGTTCCATCGTGAGCGTCAACGTCCGCATCCCCACCATCCTGCGTACCTACACCGGTGGCCAGGCCGAGGTGACCGCCGAGGGTGGCACCCTCGCCGAGGTCATTGCCGACCTGGAGAAGAACCACACCGGGATCGCTGCCCGGGTTCTCGACGACCAGGGGAAGCTTCGCCGCTTCGTCAATGTGTACGTGAACGACGACGACGTGCGGTTCGAGCAGGGGCTGGAGACGGCGACTCCGGACGGTGCGGGCGTCTCGATCATCCCGGCCGTCGCCGGAGGCTGACGGAGCGTACCGGCCGCCCCGATTATTACCGTCGGTAACGCCGGTTACCAAGAGTTCACTGAATTGCCCCCTCCGTGAGAGAAGCGGAGGGGGCAATTCTGCATGGTTGAGCACGGTACAGTTGGGGAACCTGCTGCTTTCTGCATGCCGGATGCATATGAGTACTGACTTCGGATGCGATGAGAAGCAGCCAAAGTGTGCAGGTCTTTTGCGTCTTATGCTCCTTTTATGGGGCCCGACTTGCCCTGAATTCAGGCGAATTCTCCGTAAATTCCCGACCGGTCTTGCCCGGAATTCTCGTCCGATTGACCTGTTGCAGACGGCAGTTGGGCAGATACATTCAGCCGCGGTCGACGCGTTCCGGCGCACGCCCCCAACCGTGGGGGGTGAGGTCTGACCCGGATCCGCGAAGTGTGGATCTGTGCAAGGGCCAGTAATAGGGGAGTTAGGCATGGCTCAGGGCACCGTCAAGTGGTTCAACGCGGAGAAGGGGTACGGCTTCATCGCGGTCGACGGTGGTGCGGATGTTTTCGTCCACTACAGCGCGATTCAGATGGACGGCTACCGCACCCTGGAAGAGGGTCAGCGGGTCGATTTCGAGATCTCGCAGGGCCAGAAGGGGCCGCAGGCGGACATGGTCCGTCTGGCGACCAGCTGAAGCACGCGCCGGGTTAACTGCAGCGACGTTCTTCTTCGAGGGGCCCGCACCAGCAGGTGCGGGCCCCTCGGCATGTCCGGGGGCGGGTTGGGAGCCGAGCCCGGGGGTGGGCCCGGCCCGTGAGGGGCGCTTGCGCCCACCCGTCGCCCGACCACCACCCCTCAACGAGCCCGCTCCGCGGGCGCACCTTGCACTCGGGAGGGGCGAGTGCTAATCATTGGCGTTAGCACTCTGAAGGTGAGAGTGACAAAGAAGGACCGGGTCGGTGAGGCCCGCAGGCCGGGTGGGGCAAGGAACCACGAGGTGTGCGAGCCGTCCGTCGCGGGCGCGGGCGCGGTCCGAAGGAATCACCCCCAGTCCTGGAGGGACCACTTCACATGGCCAAGATCATCGCGTTCGACGAGGAGGCGCGGCGCGGCCTCGAGCGCGGCATGAACCAGCTCGCGGACGCCGTGAAGGTGACGCTCGGCCCCAAGGGCCGCAACGTCGTCCTCGAGAAGAAGTGGGGCGCCCCCACGATCACCAACGATGGTGTGTCCATCGCCAAGGAGATCGAGCTCGAGGACCCGTACGAGAAGATCGGCGCCGAGCTGGTCAAGGAAGTCGCCAAGAAGACGGACGACGTCGCCGGTGACGGTACGACCACCGCGACCGTTCTCGCCCAGGCCCTCGTGAAGGAAGGCCTGCGCAACGTAGCCGCCGGCGCCAACCCGATGGCCCTCAAGCGCGGTATCGAGAAGGCCGTCGAGGCCGTCTCCGGTGCCCTGCTCGAGCAGGCGAAGGATGTCGAGACCAAGGAGCAGATCGCTTCCACGGCCTCCATCTCCGCCGCCGACACCCAGATCGGCGAGCTCATCGCCGAGGCCATGGACAAGGTCGGCAAGGAAGGCGTCATCACCGTCGAGGAGTCCCAGACCTTCGGTCTGGAGCTGGAGCTCACCGAGGGTATGCGCTTCGACAAGGGCTACATCTCGGCGTACTTCGCCACCGACATGGAGCGTATGGAGGCCGTCCTCGACGACCCGTACATCCTGATCGCCAACTCCAAGATCTCCTCGGTCAAGGACCTGCTCCCGCTGCTGGAGAAGGTCATGCAGTCGGGCAAGCCGCTGCTGATCATCGCCGAGGACGTCGAGGGCGAGGCCCTGTCGACCCTGGTCGTCAACAAGATCCGCGGCACCTTCAAGTCCGTCGCCGTCAAGGCCCCGGGCTTCGGCGACCGCCGCAAGGCCATGCTCAACGACATCGCCATCCTCACCGGCGGCGAGGTCATCTCCGAGGAGGTCGGTCTCAAGCTCGAGAACACCTCCCTGGACCTCCTGGGCAAGGCCCGCAAGGTCGTCATCACCAAGGACGAGACCACCATCGTCGACGGTGCCGGCTCCTCGGACCAGGTCGCCGGCCGGGTGAACCAGATCCGCGCCGAGATCGAGAACAGCGACTCGGACTACGACCGCGAGAAGCTGCAGGAGCGCCTGGCGAAGCTCGCCGGCGGTGTCGCGGTCATCAAGGCCGGTGCCGCCACCGAGGTGGAGCTCAAGGAGCGCAAGCACCGCATCGAGGACGCCGTCCGCAACGCGAAGGCCGCCGTCGAGGAGGGCATCGTCGCCGGTGGTGGCGTCGCGCTCATCCAGGCGTCCACCGTCTTCGAGAAGCTGGACCTCGAGGGTGACGAGGCGACCGGCGCCCAGGCCGTGAAGCTCGCGCTCGAGGCCCCGCTGAAGCAGATCGCCGTCAACGCCGGCCTCGAGGGCGGTGTCGTGGTGGAGAAGGTGCGCAACCTGACCCCGGGCCACGGCCTGAACGCCGCGACCGGCGAGTACGTCGACCTGGTCAAGGAAGGCATCATCGACCCGGCGAAGGTCACGCGCTCTGCCCTGCAGAACGCCGCCTCCATCGCCGCGCTCTTCCTCACCACCGAGGCCGTCATCGCCGACAAGCCGGAGAAGGCCGCCGCGCCCGCCGGTGGCGGTATGCCGGGCGGTGACATGGACTTCTGATCGACCGGTTCGGTTGATCAACGTCCTTACCGAGGGCGGCACTTCCTGTCTGTCACAGACGGGGGGTGCCGCCCTCGGGCGTGTCCGGCCCGGCATGTGAGGCAGCGCATAGGCGGTTGCTTAAGAAGGTGCAACAATGCGTGTGCACATACCCCCCGGTTAACACTGCCTTCATGAGGAGTCCCCCAGGTGACCGTCACCACGCCCGCCTCCCGAGCGGCCCAGATCCTGTCCCGCCCGATCACGCTCGGCGGTCTCACCGTCCCGAACCGCATCGTGATGGCGCCGATGACCCGGATGTTCTCCCCGGGCGGCGTCCCCGGCGAGGACGTGCGCTCCTACTACGCGCGCCGTGCTGCCGCCGGTGTCGGGCTGATCGTCACCGAGGGCACGTACGTCGGCCATGACTCGGCCGGCAACAGCGACCGCGTACCGCGCTTCCACGGTGAGGAGCAGCTCGCGGGCTGGGCCAAGGTCGCCGAGGACGTGCACGCGGCGGGCGGCACGATCGTCCCGCAGCTGTGGCACATCGGCATGGTCCGCGAGCAGGGACAGGCGCCGTACGCCGACGCCCCCGCCGTCGGCCCCTCCGGCCTGGTGAACGCGGGCGCCGAGCCGACCGGCAAGGCGATGACCCAGCAGGACGTGGACGACGTCATCGGCGCGTTTGCGGAGGCCGCTGCCGCCGCCGAGCGCATCGGCTTCGACGGCGTGGAGCTGCACGGCGCCCACGGCTACCTCCTCGACCAGTTCCTGTGGGCGGGCACGAATCGCCGTACGGATGCCTACGGTGGTGACGCCGTCGGCCGCGTCACGTTCGCGGCGGAGATCGTCGCGGCGGTCCGTGAGGCGGTGTCTCCCGAGTTCCCGATCATCTTCCGTTACTCGCAGTGGAAGCAGCAGGAGTACACCGCGCGGCTCGCCGAGACCCCGGAGGAGCTGGAGGCGATCCTCACGCCGCTGGCCGCCGCCGGTGTCGACGTCTTCCACGCCTCCACCCGCCGTTACTGGCTGCCGGAGTTCGACGGTTCGGACCTGAACCTGGCCGGGTGGACCAAGAAGCTCACCGGCAAGCCGGTCATCACCGTCGGCTCGGTCGGCCTCGACGGTGACTTCCTCAAGGGCTTCCAGGGCGAAGGGGCGCCGGTCAAGGGCATCGACAACCTTCTCGACCGGCTGGAGGCGGATGAGTTCGACATGGTCGCGATCGGTCGGGCGCTGCTGCAGGATCCGGAGTGGGCGGCGAAGGTTCTTGCGGGGCGGGTGGATGAGCTGGCGCCGTATGACGCGGCAGCGCTGCGCTCGCTGAGCTGAAAATTGTGCGGGGCGGTGGGGGTTGCTGTCCCTGGGGGCTGCGCCCCCGGCCCCCCATCGGCCTTCGGCCTCGTCCTCAAACTCCCCCAGAGGGGGTATCCCCGGACGGGCTGGAGGGTGCCGGGCGGGTTGGATGAATGCGTACTGTGAGGCCATGCCTCACGTCTCCGCCCGTCTCGCCTCTCCCGCTGACATCGACTCCATCGTCTCCACTTTCACCAGCGCCTTCTTCCACGATCCGGTGTGGGGGTCCGCGTTCCCCGACGAGCGGCGGCGGGCCGCCCAGGCAGCCGTCATGTGGCGGGTCTACGTGACCTCCGCCCTGCGGTATCCGTGGACGTTCGTGACGCCCGACGCCGAGGCCGCCGCTCTTTGGATCCCGCCGGGTGGGGTCGAGCTCCTTCCGGAGGAAGTGGCCGGGCTGGAGCGGAACTTGGCGCGGGTCACGGATCCCGACACGGCTCGGGCGATCATGGCTGTCGGGGAGCAGTTCGAGGCGGTCCATCCCGCCGAGCCCTTCTTCTACCTCACCATCCTGGGCACCCACACCGACCACCGCGGCAAGGGGCTCGGCATGGCGCTGCTGGCCGAGAGTCTCGCTCGTATCGACGAGGTCGGCGCACCCGCGTACCTGGAGTCGACCAATCCCGCCAACCTCAAGCGGTACGAGAGCGTGGGCTTCGCCGTCCGTGACGAGATCGTCCTCCCCACGGGGCAGGTGGTGACGACGATGTGGCGGGCCGCTAGCGTTTCGTGACATGCGGATACTGCATCTGTCCGACACTCATATCGAGCGCACCGACACCCCCGACAAGCACGGCGTCAACGCGACCGACTCGCTCCGGCTCATGCTCCACGAACTGCGGCACCAGCGCGGTGTGGACGCGATCGTCGTCACCGGGGACCTCGCCAACGACGGGGCGGTGGAGGCGTACACGACCGTGCGCGACCTGATCGGCGAGTTCGCGAGGCGTATGGACGCGCCCGTCTTCTGCACCACCGGCAACCACGACGAGCGCGAGGCCTTCGCCAAGGTGCTCGGCAGCGGGCATCTCGCCGTCGACGGCAGCGACCGTGCGCACACCACCGGCGCCGAGCGGTGTGCGGTGAGCACGGTGGGCGGGTGGCGCTTCGTGACGCTGGACTCGCTCGTGCCGGGGGAGGTGTACGGGCGCTTGGGTGCGGCCCAACTGGAGTGGTTGCGGGGTGTGTTGAGTGAGCCTGCTGAGCGGGGCACCGTCCTCGCCTTTCATCATCCGCCGATCGCCCTCGGCATCTCGGCGACCCAGCCCGTCTTCGGGCTGCGCGAGCCGGGCGAGTTGGCGGAGGCGGTCCGGGGGAGTGATGTGCGGGTCGTACTCTCCGGGCACTACCACCTCCAGCTCTTCGGGCTGTTGGAGTCGGTGCCGGTGTGGGTCACGCCGGGGATCGTCAACCGCATCGACCTGACCACCGCGCCCGGGACCGAGCGGGCGGTGCGCGGGGCGTCCGCCTCGCTGGTGGAGCTCGGTGACGGGTCGGGCGGGCCGATGTTCCATACCTTCCACGCCCGTGACCCGCGCGCCCACGAGACCGTGTACGAGCTGGACGAGGAACGGACTCGGGACCTGATCGAGAGGCTGGGCTGAGGATGACGACAACCGAGGCGCGGGATTCGGCTGCCGAAAAGCTCGTCGTGCGCACCGCCGCCGGTGCCGTGCGCGGGCGGCGGGAGGACGGGCTGACGGTCTTCCGCGGTATCCCGTTCGCCGAACCGCCGGTCGGGGAGGCCCGGTTCGGGGCGCCGCGGCCCGTACGGGCCTGGGAGGGGACTCGGGAGGCGTACACCTTCGGACCGCCGCCTCCGCAGGAGTCCGCCTTCATGGGCAGGACGGGCGTGCTCGACGTGCCCGAGGGCGACGACTGGCTGACCGTCAACGTCTGGACCCCGGAGGCCGATTCGGCGTCGCTCCGCCCGGTGATGGTGTGGATCTACGGCGGCGCCTACAAGCTGGGCCACTCCGGCAGCCCGGGCTATGACGCCCAACGCATGGCTCGGGACGGCGACTTGGTCGTCGTCACCCTCAACTACCGAGTCGGCATCGAAGGATTCGCGCGTATCGACGGGGCGCCCGCCAACCGGGGGCTGCTCGACCAGGTCGCCGCGCTGGAATGGGTGCGGGACAACATCATCGCGTTCGGCGGCGACCCCGGGCAGGTCACGGTTTTCGGGGAGTCGGCGGGCGCGGGGTCGGTGGCCTCGCTGCTGGCGATGCCGAGCGCGCGGGGGCTGTTCCGGCGGGCGATCGCGCAGAGTGTGCCGGGAACGTACTTCTCCGACGAACTGGCCCGGGACATCGCCCGGGCGATCGCATCGCAGGCGGGTCTGTCGCCGACCGCGGCCGACCTGGCCACGGTCGATCCGCGCCGGCTCACGGCGGCGGGCGAGGCGGTGGGTGCGAAAATGCGGGCGTACGCGGACCGGTGGGGGCAGGTGGCGCCCACGGCCACTCCCTTCTCGCCCGTGGTGGACGGCGAGGTGCTGCCGGCCCCGCCCTGGCTGGCGGTGGCGGCGGGCGCGGCGAGGGACGTGGAGTTGCTGGTCGGGCACAACCGCGACGAGTTCCGGCTGTTCCTCGTCATGGGCGGGCAGCTCGGGAAGATCGGGGAGGAACAGGCGGCCTGGGCGCTCCGGACATTCGCGCCGGGAGGCGCGGAGGGGGAGCTGTCGTATCGTGCCGCCTTCCCGGAGGCGACGCCCGGTGAGCTGTTCGAACGGGTGCAGACGGACTGGCTGTTCGGGATGCCGACGCTCCGGCTGGCCGAGGCGCAGATCGCGGCCGGCGGCCGGGCGCACGTCTATGAACTGACCTGGCCGGCGCCCGGGAGCGGCGGGGTCCTCGGGGCGTGCCACGCCCTGGACGTCCCCCTGCTCTTCGGCACGTTCGAGGCGGATCTGGGGCTGCTGCTGTTCGCCGGGAGCGGGGTTCCGGCGGAGGCGGAGGAGCTGTCGGCGCGCTTCCGGGCGTCGTGGACGGCGTTCGCGCGGACCGGGGAGCCGGGCTGGCCGGCGTACGGGAACGAGGAGCGGCTGGTCCAGGTGCTGGATGCGAAGCCGGAGGTCAGGCCGTATCCGGAGGAGGCGTCGCGGCGGCTGTGGGAGGGGTACGAGTTCGGTGAGCTGCCGTTGCTGAAGTAGCCGCTAGAGATTGCCGAGGGGCTCGATGTCGACCTTCACCGGCGTACCCCAGACGCGCAGCACCTCGTAGTCGGTGAACTCATGGACGAGCCGGTACGCCATCGCCGGCCTCGGTCCACGCCTCTGCGCGGCAAGGTAGAGCTCGGCCTCGCGTCGGTCCCGGCGCGGAGTGCCGCACAGCTGCCACGCCTGGCCGTTCCACGCCTCCGGCAGCCAGCGCTGCTGGGGCTGGGGGCGGTCGGCGCTGACGCCGTAGCGGGAGGGGACGGTCTCGGTGGCGTGCGAGGGGACGGGACCGCCGTTGTACTCGGCGCGGCGGGCCGCGCGGCGGCGGGTCTCGCACAGCAGACAGAGGTCGTGGGCGTTCTCGTCGACCGGGCCGTTCGGGTGCTCGGGGCAGCGGGTGGCGGGCGCGGCGGAGGTGACGCTCTCGTCCAGCAGGTCCAGGGCGCGGCGGAGATCTGCCTTGACCTCGTGGAGCCTGGCGTCCGGGGTGTCGGCGGTGAGGGCCTCGCCGTGCTCGCCCAGAAGGCGGAGGGCGCGGCCCAGAGCGGTGAGCTGGGCGTGGTTCATGAGTATCAGTCTGCGTAATCCTCGAGCTTTTCGGTGCTCTGTAGGTCAAGCCCCCGTCATCGACTTGCCGTCGCCTTCACGCCCTCCACAAATGCCGACCAGGCCTCCGCCCGGAACGTGAGCTTCGGGCCGTGGGGGTTCTTGGAGTCGCGGACGGGGACGAGGGTGGGGTGGCCGTCGGACACTTCGAGGCAGTTGCCGCCGCTGCCGCCGCTGTAGCTGGACTTGTGCCAAACGGCCGCGTCCAGGTCGTACTCAGGAATGCTCCTCATGGGCGTAATCCTGCGCTATGGCCTCGATCAAGACCAGGGAGTTCTCCGGAGAGAGCGCGCAGGCCGCGAGGCGATCGAAGGTGTATCGCCGCTGCTTGACGGTAGCGGGGTCGTCCTCCAGGCGCCCGGTGCCGACACCCTCGAAGTAGACCAGTGGAGGGGCGGCCTCGAAGTCCATCAGTTTGATGGCGCCCTCCATTGCTGCGTGTGCTCCTGCCTCGAACGGCAGGACTTGCACGATGACCCGGTACAGGCGGATCAGACCGGCGATGTGGCTCAGCGTCTTCGTCATCACCCCGCGCCCGCCTGTCACTCGACGCAATGCCGCCTCGTCAAGTACCGCCCACAACAACGGGCATGTTGGACCGTCGAGGATGCGAGCCCGCTCCACACGGGCCGCCACGAGCTTCTCGATCTCCTCGTCCGGCGCTGTCGGCTGGTACGCCCGGCACACGGCCCTTGCGTACTCGGGCGTCTGGAGCAGGCCAGGGATGAGGAGTGGCGCGTACTCCCTGATCTCCGTGGCGTTCTCTTCTGCCTCCGCCGCCTCCGCGAAGTGCTCGGGGTACTTGGACTTGTTGGCTGCGCCGCAGTTCCGCTCGAAGAAGCCGTCCGTGCCGAGGAGCTTGTCGAGCAGTGGAGCCATGTCTGCCTGCAAGCGCCGCGTACCCGCCTCCAGCTGCCCGATGAACGTGCCGCTCACGAACACCTGGGCGCCCAGGGCCTCCTGGCTGAGCCCCTTCTTCTCGCGCGCATGGCGCAACTCCGCCCCCAGCAGCGCGCGAGGCGATGACGACGGATCGAGGTCCTTCGGTCCTGGCATGTGCAACTCCCGGTCTAACAGCAGGGGTTGTTCGGCCGCCCCGTATGGCCAGGTTAGGCATCTGGCCGACACGCTGTGTTGCGAATCGCAAACTCAGCGTGGAGGTACGAGCAACGTGCGGTCGACCGAAGAAGTCGTCGAAACCCTGCGGGAGGCCCTCGTGGGTGTCGGCGTCGTCCTGCCCTCTCTCGCCGTCGACCCCGTCACCGGCGCGAGCGACGAACCCTTCGCCCTCGTCGACCTCGGCCGCTGCAACACCCGCACCGCCGAACGCCTCGCCTCCGTCCTGCGCGGCGAACAGCCGGCCGTCGGGGAGCACGTGACCGACGTACGGGACGGCCGGATCGGCGAGGTCATGGGCCACGTCGGCGGCAGAGTGCAGTTGCGGCCGGTCGGCGGAGGCCGGGAGTGGGACTGCCCGCCGGGTTCGGTCGGGCCGGCGCCACCGGAGGAGGTGTTGCGGGCGCGGGCGCGGGTGCGGGAGGTCAACCGGCAGAGGCGGCTGCCCTGTTGACCGCCGAGACCGCGCTCGTCCGGCGTCCAGGAGAATTCCGGCAAGATTGCTGACAGGACCCGGGCGACTTCATCAAGTGGATCGCCGCGGTGAGTGGTTACCGGAAGTAGGTCACCGGGCCTCCGCCAGTGCCGCGCGCAGATGGCCGCCCGAGTCCTCCAGGAGGCGGGCCGCCGTGGGGCCGTCGACGCCGGCCAGGAGGGTGAGGATCGCGTTCTTGACCTCTCCGTCGGTGGCCGCGAGGGCCCGCTCGATCTCGTCGTCCGACGCTCCCGTGGCGAGGGCGACGATACGGCGGGAACGGGCCCGCAGCTTCTCGTTCGAGGCGCGTACGTCGACCATCAGGTTCCCGTACGTCTTGCCGAGCCGGATCATCGTGATCGTCGAGAGCATGTTGAGGACGAGCTTCTGGGCGGTGCCCGCCTTGAGGCGGGTCGAGCCGGTCAGCAGCTCCGGGCCGACGACGATCTCGATGCCGTGATCGGCGGCCGCCGCGAGCGCGCTGTCGGCGTTGCAGGCCAGGCCGATGGTCAACGCGCCCTGCGCACAGGCGTGTTCCACGGCTGCGATCGCGTACGGCGTGCGGCCGGAGGCGGAGATGCCGACCACCGTGTCGGCGGCGATGAGGCGCAGGGCGTCGAGGTCGCTGCGGGCGAGTTCCGCGGAGTCCTCGGCGCCCTCGACCGAGGTGACCATGGCGTCGGGGCCGCCCGCGATCAGGCCGACGACCTGCTCCGGGTCCGTGTTGAAGGTCGGCGGGCACTCGGAGGCGTCCAGGACGCCGAGCCGACCGGCGGTGCCGGCCCCGGCGTAGATCAACCGGCCGCCCCGCGCCATGCGTTCCGCCACGGCGTCGATGGCGGCGGCGATCTCGGGCAGCCGCCGGGCGACGGCGGCCGGGACGGACGCGTCCTCCGTGTTCATGAGCCGGGCGATCTCGAGGGTGGGGAGCCGATCGATGTCGGCGAGGTCCTGACGAAACGCCTCGGTGGTCAGCGCTTCCAACTCGGCGCGGAGGCCACGGGGGTTGGAGGTGGAGGTCATGGGGGGCGGCTCTTTCAGGTGTGCGGTTCCGGTGGATGCTTCTAACGGCGGTGCCGATGCGCCAGCGCTTCGTAGGACGCGGCCAGCGCGGGCGCCGCCGTCTCGTACGTCTTCTGTGCCACCCCCACGAACAGGCAGTCCACGACCAGGAGTTGGCTGGTCCGGGAGGACATCGCGGCCGGCCGCAGCTCGCTCTCCCGCGCCGTGGACGTCGTCAGCACATGGTCGGCGTACTGGGTGACCGCCCCGTCCGGCCGTCCGGTGATCGCCACCGTCGTCGCCCCGTGCTCGAAGGCCACCCGGAGCGGTTCGATGACATCGCCGGTCGACCCGGAGTGCGTGATGGCGATCGCGACGTCCCCGGTGCGCAGCTGCACCGCGTTCGTGACGGCGAGGTGCGGATCGCTGTGCGCCTGGGCTATCAGTCCTATTCGCAGGAGCTTCTGCGTGAGGTCCTGGGCGACAAGGCCGGACGCCCCCACCCCGTACACGTCGATGCGCCGCGCCACCGCAGCCGCGGCGACCGCCGCCCCCAACTGCACCGTGTCGAGCCCGGCCGCCGTGTCGGCGAGGGTCTGCTGCTCGTCGTACGCAAGTTTCGCCACGACGTCGGCGATCGGGTCGTCGACCGCGATGTCGGTGGTGATGGCGGGCGCGCGGCCGGACTGCTGCTGGGCGGCGAGTCCCGCGAGGGCGAGCCGCAGGTCCCGGTAGCCGGGGTAGCCGAGCAGCCGGGCCGTCCGTACGACCGTCGCCTCGCTGGTGCCGGTGAGTTCGGCGAGCCCGGTGACCGTGAGGGCGGCGCAGCCGGCCGGATCGCCCGCGACGGCCTCGGCGACCCGCTGCATGGAGCGGGTCATGGAAGGGGCGAGGGTGCGCACCTTGGCGGCGAGGGCGGCGGGCGCGGGGGGTGCGGCCGCCTGGCTCCCCGGCGCTGCGAAAATTTCCTTCACGTTCTGGGTCACGTATGAAAGATATTTTCGGCTCGGTGTCTTGGTCAAGAGTGCGCACAATGGGGGGCATGCACCCCATCAGTCCCCTGGAGCAGGCGTTGCACGCGGCGCGCGCCCTCGTGCTCGCCGACCTGGCCGCGGGCGAGGTCGCCGCGGCCGACGTGGTGTCCATCGTCGAGGAGTCCGTGGTGCAGCGGCGCTGGTGGGTCGAGCAGTGGCCGGAGGGCGCGGAGTACGTGGCCGGGCTGGTCGCACAGGACGTCCAGGACGCGCTGCTGGAGGCGTACGGCCGCTGGCCGCTGTGCCCGGTGTGCGGCTCCGGCGACCCGCACGCCCTGGACGTCGAACCGGAGCTGGGCGCCGACCCGCACTGGGTCTGTCACAAGGCGGGCGTGAAGGTCGCGGCGGTGGGGGCACTGCGGTCGGCCACCGGCGGGATGTCCTCGTCGTGACGGTGTACATCGACCCGCCGACCTGGCCCGGGCACGGGCGGATGTGGTCGCACCTGATCAGCGACGTCTCGTACGACGAACTACGGCTGTTCGCCGACGAGTTGGGCGTGCCCCGGCGCGCCTTCGAGCGCGACCACTACGACATTCCGTCGCATCGGTACGCGGACGCGGTGCGGGCGGGGGCGGTGGAGGTCAGCAGCCGTGAGGTGGTGCGGTTGCTGACGGGGGCGGGGCTGCGCAGGCCGAAAGGGCGCCCTGCGCAGCCGTAGGACTGAAGTGGGCCTCCGGTCCCGGTCCCTCAGTCCTTGAGCACGTACAGCCGCAGATCCGTCTCCAACTCCCCGTGCGACTTCTCCTCTTCGACGGTCGCGCGGGTGAAGCCGGCCCGGGCGACCACGCGTTGCGAGGCCGCGTTCTCGTGGTCTATCGCTGCGAAGAGCACGTGTACGTCGTCCCGGGCGAGTGCCCAGTCCGCCAGTGCGCGCAGGGCCTCGGTCGCGTAGCCGTTGCCGCGGGCGGGCTCGGCGAGGTCGTAGCCGATCTCTACCCGCCCCTCCTCGTCGGGGACGCCGTGGAAGCCCATGCCGCCGATCGCGCGGCCGTCTTCCCTGCGTACGAGGGCGAACACGCCGAACTCCGGGCGGTGGACGCCTCCTTCGTACGCCTTGAGCATGAAGCCCGAGGCCTCGCGCGTGCCCTCGAACGGGCCGCCCTCGATCCACTCGAAGCCGCCGTCGCCGCCCGCCACCAGGTCGCGCGCGGCCGCGGGTGTGATGCCCTGCAGGGTGAGGCGGTCGGCGGGCAGGGCGAGGTTGTTGTTCCAGCGCCACTCGGTGAGGCGGGCGCGGCCGGGGAGTTCGCCGCGGCCGGTGGCCCACAGGAACGTGCGCCAGTGGTCGGGGCCGGGCTGGACGTGCGGGAAGATCCGGGTGAGGACGAACTCCGGGAGCTCGGACGGGGGTTCGTACTCCAGGCCCAGACCGCCCGCGATGTCGTGGGTGTGGGCGAGGACCTCGGCGATGCCCATCGCGGCGAATCCCTCGCGGTTCGCGCTGCGGAAGGGGTACGGGTGGAAGGCGCGGACCTCGCGCGGTGCGGTGCGGACGGCCGCGGCGAGCAGGGCGCCGGTCGTCTCGATCACATGCAGCAGGCCGGCGTTGTCGGTGCCTTCGTCGAGGGTCAGCTCGAAGGGGACGTAGGCGTCCTGGGCGCGTCCTGCCAGGTTGGCCGCGTACGCGATGAGGTCGTCCGCGACATGGACCGCCGTCTGGTGGACGCTCCACTCCAGCCCCGCCGCGTTCACCGCTCTCCAGTCCCGGTCCACCGCCGGCCGCAGCGCCGCCACACAGCCCGCCACGGCCTGATCCACCTGGTCCCCGCCCCACGCATACATGGGCGCAGACTATGCGGCCGGGTCCGTGGGCGGCGACAGCATTTCCAGCTCGGCGCCGAGGTTGTACCGAGCCGTTGCCTCCCACTTCTCCTGGCCGTACGGCGTCCTGAACAGCCTTGGGAGATCCAGGAGTTGGCGCAGGATCGCGGAGCGGCCCTCGCGGAAGGCGTCGCTGGGCACGAAGTGGTATTCCTCGCGGACGGCGGCCGTGTACGCGGCGTACGCGGACGGGGGCGAGGCCAGGATCGCGAGGTCGGCGTCGCACAGGACCTGGCCGTTGCGGTCGTCGTCGGCCGGGTCGTGGGTGACGGTGAGGCGGACCAGGCGGGCGACCTCGGCGGTCCTGTCCTTCGGGATCCCGGCTTCGGGGAGGGCGCGTTCGGCGAGGCGGGCGGAGCGTTCCTCGTTCTCGGAGCGGTCGGGGAAGTACACGGCGTCGTGGAACCAGGCCGCGAGGCGTACGGCGTCGGGATCGTCCGCGTGCTTCTCCAGTACGTCGATGTGGTCCAGGACCGCCGTGAGGTGCGCGAGCGTGTGGTACCGGCGCTGCGGCTCCTGCCAGCGGACCAGCAGATTGTCGGCGTACGGTGCCGGGTCGGGGCCGGCGCCGGGGGAGCGGGCTCCTTCCAGGGCGCGGGTCCAGCGGGTGCGCAGGGCGTCGAGATCGGCCATGTCCTCATTCTCCCGCCGATCACCGGGCGCCCATAGCGTGGAGCCCATGACGACTGCAGACCTGCACGACGTACGCGACCCCGAACTGCCCGGCCGGCTCCTGACCACCGAACGCGATGCGCTGATACCTCTCCTGCGCTCCCGTCCCGACGCCGACTTCGCGCTCCCGACCGCAGCGTGTCCCGGCTGGAGCGTGCGGGACGTGCTCGCGCACTGTTCGTCCGCGCTGATCCGGGTGGTGGAGGGCCGCTTCGAGAAGGGAGTCTTCTCGCCCGAGTCGAACGACCGGGACATCGCCGAGCGCACCGGCTGGACGAACGCGCAGGTCGTCGACGAGCTGGAGCGCGGGATGACCGAGGCCGGGCCGCTGATCGCCAAGGCCGGCGGGGTGCTGGACGTGATCGCGCTGGGCGAGTGGGTGCACGCGGGGGATGTGCGCGACGTCTTCGGGGAGCTGGGCGCGTACGCGGGCGCGGGGCTGCCGGACGCGCTCACCCTCCTCGCGCGGATCACCCGGGAGAAGGGGCACGTGCCGCTGCACGCCGACCTCGACGACATGGACGAGCCGCTGCGGCTGGGCGAGGCGAGCGGGGAGCGGACGCCGGCCCGGTTCATCGGCGACGCCGCCACGCTCGTACGGCTGTATGCGGGGCGACCGGTGGCGCAGGGGGCGTCGTACGAGCTGGCGGGGGTGGCGGCGGGGGAGTTGAACATCTTTCGGTGACCGGCTGAACATCTCCGGCCGGCCGGGGGCGATCTCGCGCCCCTCGCCCCACCGTCGTACCCTGAGATTGGACTAGACCTGTTAGCCGCTCCAGGGGAACACCGATGGAAGGGGTCCTATGAGCACGCGTGCAGTCCTGGAGGTGATCGCCCTCGACGTCGTGGATGCGGTCGCCGCCCAGGCCGGAGGCGCGGACCGCCTCGAGCTCGTCACCGACATGGCGGCCGACGGGCTCACCCCGCCGGTCGCCACCGTCGCCGGGATCCGAGCCTGCGTCGACATCCCGCTGCGCGTGATGCTGCGGTTGGCGGACGGCTTCGCGGCGGGGGACGTGGGGCGGCTGGTGCGGCTGGCTCGGGACATGCGGAGCGCGGGGGCCGAGGAGTTCGTGCTGGGGTTCCTCGATGCCGACGGGGGTGTCGATCTGGGGGCTGTGGAGCGGGTTGTGGAAGAGCTGGACGGGTGCCGGTGGACGTTCCACCGCGCCATCGACCACGCGGCCGACCGGGACGCGCTGCGCAAGCAGCTGGACGGGCTGCCGGGCCTCGACACCTTCCTCACGGCCGGTTCGGCCGCGGGGGTCGACGACGGGCTCCCCACGCTGCTCGCCGAGGCGGCAAGAGGCGGGGAGCCGGGTTACGAGCAGCAGCTCCTGGTGGGTGGTGGGCTGCGGCTGGAGCACCTGCCGCGGCTGAGGGCCGCCGGGGTCGATGCCGTTCACATCGGCGGGGCCGCGAGACCGGGCGGCTGGAGCGGACCGGTGTCGGCGCAGGCGGTGCAGGAATGGCGCCGGGCCCTGGACCTGCAGCCGACTCAGCTCTCCAGCTGAGCCGGCAGCGGGGCCGCATGCGTGACGATCAGGCCTGAGACGGCTCGGGTCAGGGCCACGTACAGGCGGCGCAGGCCCGTTCGCTCGTCCGGCTCGCCGTCGACCACGGCCTGCGGCTCGTCGAGGACCACGTAGTCGTACTCCAGGCCCTTGGCGAGTGACGCCGGGACCAGGGTGAGGCGGGTCTCGGCCGTCGTCTCCTCGCCGGGGGCGAGGTAGGTGATGCCCGCCGCCGTGAGGGCCTCGGCCAGGTCCGGGATGCGGGCGTCCGCCGCGATCAGACCCGTCGAGCCCTCGTTGCGCAGCAACTCCTCGCAGGCGGCGACCACTTCGGTGGTGGCGGTGGTCGGGCGGAGGGCGAAGAAGCCGGGGTTCTCGCGGACCGACGCGACCGGGGTGAGGCCCGGGGCGATGTGCGGGAGGAGCCGGGAGGCGTAGGTGATGACGTCCGTCGGGACGCGGAAACCGGCCGTGAGCTCCTCGATGACACCGTCCGCCTTGCCGAGGTGGGTGAGCGCCTCGTCCCAACTCCTCGTCGCCCAGGGTGTGGTGCCCTGCGCCAGGTCGCCGAGGACGGTCGCGCTGCCGGTGGTGCAGCGGCGGCCGACCGCGCGGTACTGCATGGGGGAGAGGTCCTGCGCCTCGTCCAGGACGACATGGCCGAGGGAGTGCGTGCGCTGCACGATGTCCGTCGCTTCGTCGATCAACACGGCGTCCGCGGCGGACCACTTGGCGGACTTCACCGAGCGGACCGCCCTTTTGCCAGATCCAGGCAGCGCCCACAGGATCGTCTTCTGCTCGTCCTCGTCGAGGATCCCCTCCGCGTGCACGGCGAGGAAGTCCGCGTCCGTGAGCAGGCGCAGGACGAGTTTCGCCGGGTCGACCGGCGGCCAGACCTGCTTCACCGCCGCCTTGACCGCCGCGTTGCGGGCCACCGCGTCCTGCACCCGGTCGTCCGGCGCCTCGCCCGACCGCTCCATCTGCACCAGCACGGCATGCGCGATGCGCTGCGGCAGGGCCTCGCGGGCGGCGCCGTAGCGGATGTCGCGGCCCTGCAACTCCCGGACGATCTCCTCGAGTTCGTACGCCGGGACCCGCCAGCGACGCGAACCGCGCACCACGACCACCGGCTCGGTCGGCATGGTGACGTGCGAGTAGACGGCGCGGCGCAGCACCTCCGCCATCCTCGCGTCGCCCTTGATGATCGCGGCCGCCGCGTCGTCGGCCCCCCTGACCTCGACATGGCCCACCAGGTCGTCGACCGTGGCCTGCCTGACGGTCAACTCGCCCAGTGCGGGCAGCACTTGCTCGATGTAGTGCAGGAAGGACCTGTTCGGCCCGATGACGAGGGTGCCGGTGCGGGCGAGGCGGTCGCGGTGGGCGTACAGCAAGTACGCGACCCGGTGCAGACCGACGGCCGTCTTCCCGGTCCCCGGGCCTCCCTGCACGCACACGGTGCCGCCCAGACCGCTCCGTACGATCTCGTCCTGCTCGGGCTGGATGGTCGCGACGATGTCGCGCATCGGACCCACGCGCGGGCGCTCGATCTCCTGCTGGAGCAGCTTGCTGGTGCGGGCCGCCTCGGCCGGGTCGGAGAGGTGCTCGTCCTCGTACGCCGTGATGTCGCCGCGGGTGTACCCGAAGCGGCGGCGCAGCGCGATGTCCAGCGGGTCCTTCTTGGACGCCCGGTAGAACGGCTGCGAGACCGGCGCCCGCCAGTCGATCACCATCGGGTCGCCGTCGTGGTCGTGCACGTGCCGGCGCCCGATGTAGAAGCGCTCGCCCTCCGCGCCCTCGGCCCGGTCGGCGCCCGGCGCGTGCAGGTAGTCGAGGCGGCCGAAGAACAGCGGGGTGTCGCTGAGGTCGGCCAGCGCCTTGATCCGCTCGTCGATCTGGCGGGCCAGGACCTCGGCGTTGACCCAGTTCGCGGTGACATCGCTGATGTCGAGCGACTCGACGTCCTCGCGCATGGCGCGGAGCGCGGCGCGGGAGTCGGCGAGGTGGGTGCGCTCGCGGGAGAGGGGGTCGTCGAGAGGGGCGGGGTCGTCGACGGGCGTGGACAAGGGGGTGCCTCCGGAGGTGCTGCGGGCCGAGGTCTGCGAGGTGCCGGCCGGTTTCCGTCCGGTCGGCGGCGCTCCGGGGAGGGAGGCGGGCAAGAGCGGAAATTCTAGGCGAGCGGGAGAGGGGGAGGCCAACGGTTTTCCCACCGCCGTCCGACCCCTAGGGGACGGCCCCCTAGTCCCCGGGAGGGACGGACTCTTCCCGTAGTCGTACACGGCGACGACGGAGGTTCGGCCCGGAGGCCGATGCCCTCCTGACGCCTCGCGAGCAACCATGGATACATGAGCGCAGCAACCTTCACCCCGGCCCCCGGCAGTCCGCGCCCGCCCGGCGCCACTCCCGTCCTCGGCAGCCACCGCCACCGCCTCGGCGACGCCCTGCGCGCCGTGAAGGTGTTCGCGGGCGCAGCGTTCGACGTGATCGTCCTCGGTGAGTACGGCGAGGAATCGGGCGTACGCCGCAAGTAACGGCACAGGTTCAGAGCAGCGGCACAGGTTCAACCGGCCTGGTGGGAGCAGCCGTTGACGGCGCCCCCGGCCCCCTCATCACGCCGGCGCTCAGCTTGCGAGGACCAAGGGCTGGTTCGACGAGTACGCCCGGTGGACCGCTCGTACAGCGTCAGTCCTCCGCCAGCAGTTCGTCCGCGTCCACGATCCGGTACGCGTACCCCTGCTCCGCAAGGAACCGCTGGCGGTGGGCGGCGAAGTCCTGGTCGATGGTGTCGCGGGCGACGACGGAGTAGAAGTGCGCCTGGTGACCGTCGGCCTTGGGACGGAGCACCCGCCCGAGCCGCTGTGCCTCCTCCTGGCGTGAGCCGAAGGTGCCGGACACCTGGATCGCCACCGTCGCCTCCGGCAGGTCGATCGAGAAGTTCGCGACCTTGGACACGACCAGGACGCTGATCTCGCCCTCCCGGAAGGCGTCGAAGAGCTTCTCGCGCTGGGCGTTGGACGTCTCGCCCTTGATCACGGGGGCGTTCAAGTGCTCGCCCAGCTCGTCGAGTTGGTCGATGTACTGCCCGATGACGAGGATCTGCTGCCCGGCGAAGCGGCGGACGATCGCCTCCGTGACCTTGCGCTTGGTCGCCGTGGTCGCACAGAAGCGGTACTTCTCCTCCTGCTCGGCGGTGGCGTACGCGAGCCGCTCGGAGTCGGTGAGGTTGACCCG
The DNA here is from genome assembly GCF_040644055.1 of Streptomyces sp. NPDC047043. NCBI lineage: Bacteria > Bacillati > Actinomycetota > Actinomycetes > Kitasatosporales > Streptomycetaceae > Streptomyces > Streptomyces sp. NPDC047043. Next base: position 73,179 of record NZ_JBEYVO010000042.1, on the reverse strand, counting down.
CACCTCCACGCAGTCGGCGGGCGCGATGTACCCCTGCGCCTCGATCTCCTTCCACGGTGCGTCGAACCGCTTGGGCCCGATGAGCGAGAAGACGTCGGACTCCCGTCCGTCCTCGCGCACGAGGGTCGCGGTCAGCCCGAGCCGCCGCCGGGCCTGCAGATCGGCGGTGAACTTGAAGACCGGCGCGGGCAGCAGGTGCACCTCGTCGTAGAGGATGAGCCCCCAGTCCCGGGAGTCGAAGAGCTCCAGGTGCGGGTAGACACCCTTCCGCTTCGTCGTCAGCACCTGGTAGGTGGCGATGGTGACCGGCCGGATCTCCTTCTTCGTCCCGCTGTACTCACCGATCTCGTCCTCGGTGAGCGAGGTCCGCTTCACCAGCTCGTGCTTCCACTGCCGGGCGGAGACGGTGTTGGTGACGAGGATGAGCGTGGTCGACTTGGCCTGCGCCATGGACCCGGCGCCGACGAGCGTCTTACCGGCACCACAGGGCAGCACCACGACACCGCTGCCGCCGTGCCAGAAGTTCTCCACGGCCTGCTTCTGATACGGCCTGAGCGCCCACCCGTCCTCGACCAGCTCGATCGGGTGCGCCTCGCCGTCGACGTAACCGGCGAGGTCCTCGGCGGGCCAGCCCAGCTTGAGCAGCGTCTGCTTGATCTGCCCGCGCTCGGAGGGATGGACGATCACGCTGTCCGGGTCGATCCGGGCCCCGACCAGCGGCGCGATCCGCTTGGACCGCAGCACCTCTTCGAGCACAGGCCGGTCGGTGGTCGTCAGGACGAGGCCGTGCGCGGGGTGCTTGCTCAGCGTCAGCCGCCCGTACCGGTCCATGGTCTCGGCGACGTCGACGAGCAGTGCGTGCGGCACCGGATAACGGCTGAACTGCACGAGCGCGTCCACGACCTGCTCGGCGTCGTGCCCGGCCGCGCGCGCGTTCCACAGCCCGAGCGGCGTCACCCGGTAGGTGTGGATGTGCTCCGGCGCCCGCTCCAGCTCGGCGAACGGCGCGATGGCCCGACGGCACTCGTCGGCCTGCTCGTGGTCGACCTCCAGGAGCAGGGTCTTGTCCGACTGCACGATCAGCGGTCCGTTCACGTACGCCCATCCCTTCCGCACGGCCAAACGTCAAGTGTGCCTCATGTGCAAGTGATCAAGCGGGCCGTGCGACGGCGCCCTACCGCTTCCGCGACCTGTCGACCAGGGCGTCAGGGGCGGTCCTCGGTGAGCTCGGCCAGGCGGCGCAGATGCGGTCCGTACTCCGGGTCGGCGAGGGCGGCCGCGAACTGTGCGGTCAGGTAGGCCAGCGGGTTGCCGGTGTCGTACCAGCGGCCCTGGATGACCTGGCCGTACACCGCCTTGGTGCCGGCGTAGGCGTTGATGGCGTCGGTCAGGTAGATCTCGCCGGTCCGGTGCTCGTACCAGGCCTTGGTCTGCTTCCGCAGTTCCTCGACGATGCCCGGCGTGATGACGTAGCCGCCGATGGCCGCGTACGCGGAGGGCGCGTCCTGGGGCTCGGGCTTCTCGACCAGGCCGGTGATGCGGAGGAGGCCGTCGCCGAGGTCCTCCTTGACCCGGGGGACGCCGTAGCGCTGCGAGTCGGCCGGGTCCATCGGGAGGAGGGCGAGGACCGGGCAGCTGGTCGCCTCGTAGGCGCGGATCAGCTGCTGGGCGCGGGGGACGTCGGCGACGAAGACGTCGTCCGGCCACAGCACCAGGATCGGCTCGTCGCCGACGTTGCGGGCGGCGTTCAGGACCGGGGTGCCGTTGCCGTACGGGCCGTGCTGGTCGAGGTAGGTGATGTGGCCGAGCCGGGAGAGCTCGCCGACCTCCTCCACCGCGTCCGCGTAGGCCGTCTTGCCGTCCGCCCGCAGCTGGGCGACGAGCGCCGGATTCGGCCGGAAATGGTCCTGGATCAGCCCCTTCCCACCGGACACGACGATCGTGATGTCGGTGATCCCGGACGCCACGAGCTCGCGGACGGTGTGCTCGACGACGGGTTTGTCACCGACGGGCAGCATCTCCTTCGGGATCGCCTTGGTGAGGGGGAGGAGCCGGGAGCCCAGGCCGGCGGCGGGGATGACTGCGCGGCGGATCGTCGTGGCCATGGGGCCCCTTTCGTCGAAAAGCCGGTCTCGGTTCCGGTCCCGTTCAGGAAACGCTTTGCGCGAGCCCGCCCCGGAAGCCCTGGGTGAACAGTTCCAGAAGCGCAGGTGGAGCTGTTACGAAGCGGATGGATTCAGGCCTCGTCCGCCAGCTCCGCCACTCCCGTGACCCGGTGCAGCGGGTACGTGCGCACCTCGTCCGCCGTGTGGTCGTACGCCGTGACGAAGCCGCCCTCCACGCGGATCGGGGCGATGACGCGTTGGCTGGCGGAGCCCTCGGCGTTGACGTAGCCGATCCAGAGGGCCTCGCCGGTGAGGACGGCGGCCTGCATGGTGGCGAGGGTCTCGGCGGAGCTGGTCCGGGGGAGACCGCCGGGCGCCAGGGGGGCGGCCGCGTCGGTCGGTTTGCGTGGGGTCGTCGAGGCCAGGTCGCCCGCCCTGATGGCGCGGATCGCGGCCGCGAGGAGCGTCGCGTCGGGGGTCGGGGGGCCGTCCGGGACCGGCTCGGGGGCGGTGCGGGGCGGGGTGCGGTGGGCGTCGACGCGGGTGATCAGGACGTCGCCCTCCGCCGACTCGGCGGCCGGGGCGAAGCCCATCGTGCGCAGACCGTCGAGGAGGGTCGCCGGGTCGGCCTGGGTGGCGAGCACGGTGGGCGCCAGGCGCCGCAGCCGCAGGCCCGCGGCGCGCTTGTCGGCGAGGATCTCGTTCAGCAGGGCGTCGTCGTCGCAGCGCACGTACGCCGAGGCCGCCCCGACCCGCAGATGGCCGTGCTTGCGGGCCACGTCGTCGATCAGATACGCCAGCGGCTGGGGCACCGGGGTGCGGGAGTGGGTGGCGAGGAAGGCCTGCAGGTCGGAGGCGGTACGGCCGGCGTCCAGGGCCCGCCGTACCGAACCGGGCGTGAAGCGGTACACCGTCGCCCCGCCCTTCGACTCCACGTCCGCCAGCACCCCCAGCATGTCGGCCAGCGGCCGCTGGAGCGGGCCGGGTGCCACCGCCGTCAGGTCCGCCTGGAGCAGGACGTGGTCCAGGGGTTCGGGGAGGAGCGGGGTGAGGAGGCGGGTGGCCGCGGCCGAGGCGGTGGCCTGTTCGGCGGAGGAGAGGGGCTCCAGGACGACCGGTACGTGGTGGACGGGGAGCTTGTCGCCGGGGCCCTCCTTCGAGTGCGCGGGCTTGGCCGGCGCCGGCGCCCCCAGCAGCGCCCGGCCGTGCGCCGACAGGGCGCCCCGCCCCGTCACGCCCAGCATCTCCGCCTCCGACAGCGCCCACTTGGCGAGCCTGCCGCGCAGATCGTCGTCCTGCTGCGGACCGCGCAACGGCCGCTCCCACTTCAGCCGGGCCAGCACCGACTCGGCGGACGGCGACGCCCCCTCCGGCAGCCCGGCCAGCAGCGTCAGCACCCGGTGCCGTATCTCCGGCGCGGCGCTGCGGTCGAGGCCCGGCCCGAGCGCCGACAGCGTCCGGTCCTTCGCGTCCCGCCCGCCGACCACCCCCGCCGTGCGGGTCGCCGTCAGCCAGGCCTCCGCGAGCCGCGTCCAGCGCTCGGCGGCGGGCCGCTCCAGCCACTCGTCGTAGGCCGGGGTCGCCGCGTACCGCTCGTCGGCCTCGCCGTCGGACGCCAGCAGCCCGGCCGCGTAGGCGAGTTCGACCCAGAAGGCGGCGACGGGCTCGGACACGTCGAGCGCGACCGCGGTCCGCTTCAGGTCCCGCACGCTCAGCCCGCCGGCCCGCAGCACGGTCGGCCCGCCCTCGTCCCAGTCCTTCAGCAGCTCCTCGACGGTCGCCAGCGCGGTGTACGCCTGCCCGGCCGCCGTCGTGTCCACAACCTGTGGACGGTGCACGGCCGTCGGCTCCAGCGCGGGCGGCATCGGCTCGGTGGCCCGGTGCGCACGGCCGCCGCGCAGGTGCAGCGCCACTTCACGCGGGAGTACGACGGTCCCGGGCGCCGTCGGCAGCAGCAGCCCCCGGTCCAGCAGCCAGCGCAGCCGGGGCGCCGGATCGGCCGTGACCTGGCCGTACGGCGGCCCCCACACCAGCCGCTCCAGCACCTCCCGCGACTCCGCGGGCGCCCCGGCGAGCAGCGCGCCCATCCGCCTGCGGTCGGCGAACAGGCCGGTCAGCGCGGCCGCGGCGGACACGGAGTCGTGCGTCGAGGACAGCCCGGCGGCGCCGACGATCTCCTGGATACGGCCCGGCGACATACCCGCGGTCGCCTCCTGCACGCTCGGCCCGAGCCCCGTCGGCGACGGGTGCTGCGGCGACGGGGCGAGCAGCTCGCGGGCGGTGCGCACCAGCCGCAGCCGGTCGTCACCGCCCCACACCAGCGCCTGCTCACGCAGGGTGCCCAGGGCCCGGGGGAGCGCCGTGACCACCGCCGGATCCCCCTCGTCCCCGCTCATCAGCCCGTGCAGCTCCTCGTACGACGCCGGGTCCGCCGCCACGGCCAGCGCTTCCGCGGTCTGCAGCGCGAAACGGTCCAGCCGCTCGAGGGCGCGGACCACCGAGGCGCGGGTGCCGGCGCGGGTGGCGAGCTGGGTGAGGTCGGTGGGGACCGGGGTGATGAGATCTGGGCGCGCGCGGAGCAGCTCCGCGAGGGAAGCGTCGTCCCTGATGCGGAGCGCTTCCGCGAGGGAGCGTGGCGGGGTGGCCGGGGTGCTCATCTGACTCACGGTAGCGGGTGGGCGCGCGTACCCGGGGGCTCCGCCCCCAGACCCCCGTCGGCCCGAAGGGCCTCGTCCTCAAACGCCGGACGGGCCGGTCGTCGCGGACGGCGCTTCGGCTGTACCGCACCCCCACGCGGTACCTTCGTCCAACCGGGTATGCAACGCACTGGCCCCGGAGGGGACTTCGTGGGTATCGAAAGCGACAAGGTCGTCTACGAGTATCTGAGCCGCGTCGGTGACGTGGCGCAGCAACGGCAGCTGCCGTCCGCCGCGCGCATGCGCCTGGTGTCGGAGTTGCGCAACGAGATCGACCGCCGCCGGGCCAAGGCCACCGTCGACAGTCCCGCCGCCGTACGCCGCATCCTCTCCCGGCTCGGCACCCCCGACGAGGTCGTCGCCGCCGCGGGAGGCACCGCCGACACCCCGCGGGCGACCCCGACCCACGTGCCCGTACAGCGCGACGACGAGCCGGACGACGGCAAGCGGCTGCCGAAGAGCCTGCGCCGGGTCGTACCGCGCCCGCGTCCCGCCCAGCCCGAGACGCCCGCCCCCTCCGACGCACCCTCCCCGCCGCACCTCGCCGGCGCCGCGGAACTCGGCGGCAGCGCCACCCAGCCCGACTGGTGGCGGGTGGACAGCACCCCGTTCGGGGAAAGCGTCCCGGGATTCACCGGCGGTGTGGAGATCCCGGAGCTCCTCAGGCCGCCGCGGCCGAAGGAACCGGAGGAGGAGAAGCAGCCACCGGCCACCGAGAAGGCCGTGGAGGCGGAGGAGGAGGTCGTGCCCGAGGCACCGGCCAAGGAGCGCCGCCGCCTCGTCCTCCCAGCCGGCGGCCGGAGCAACCCGCTCCTGCTGATCGCCGCCGGGCTGCTCGTCGTCGGCGCGATCCTCGGCAACTGGTTCGCCCTGCTGCTTGGCTGGCTCATCGCCTACGCCTCCCGGCGGCTGACCCAGAACGAGTCGAAGTGGGCGGTCATCGGCATGCCGAGCGTGGCGGTCGCGGCCGGAATCGTGTGGCTGTGGGGCAGGAGCGAAGGCCGCTGGGGCGACCCCATCGCCCAGGGCCACATGAGCGACGCCGTCGCCCAGACCTGGCCATGGGTGGTGCGGGGCGCGGCGGTGGCATCGGCGCTGTTCATCGTCTGGCGGTCGCAGCGAAAGGTGTAGGCCCCCGATGAGGAAGATAGCGAAGGCCGCTGGGGCGACCCCATCGCCCAGGGCCACATGAGCGACGCCGTCGCCCAGACCTGGCCATGGGTGGTGCGGGGCGCGGCGGTGGCATCGGCGCTGTTCATCGTCTGGCGGTCGCAGCGAAAGGTGTAGGCCCCCGATGAGGAAGATGTAGCTCACACCGGTCGGGCGACTTCCCGTTGTACGGGGTGGGCACAATGGCCCATATGGCCTCTACGACTGCGCCCGCCCTGACCGTCGGCTTCGACCTCGACATGACCCTCATCGACTCCCGGCCCGGCATCCACGCCTGCTACCTGGCGCTGTCCGAGCGGACGGGGACGTACATCGACGCCGATCTCGCGATCACCCGGCTCGGGCCGCCGCTCGCCGACGAGCTGGTCAACTGGTTCCCCCAGGAGCAGATCGAGGTCATGGCCGATCTGTACCGGTCGATGTACCCGACGATCGCCATCGCCGCGACGCCCGCGATGACCGGCGCCCGTGAGGCGATCGACGCCGTGCAGGCGGCCGGCGGGCGGGCGATCGTGGTGACCGCAAAGTACGAGCCGAATGCCAAGCTGCACCTGGAGCACCTCGGCATCCACCCCGACGAGGTCGTCGGCGACCTGTGGGCCGAGCAGAAGGCGGAGGCGCTGCGCGAGCACGGGGCCGGGGTCTACGTCGGCGACCACATCGGGGACGTGCGCGGTGCGCGCAAGGCCGACGCGCTGTCCGTCGCCGTGGCGACCGGTCCGTGCAGCGTGGAGGAGCTGAGCACGGCCGGGGCGGACGTGGTGCTCGGAGACCTCACGGAGTTCCCGGGCTGGCTCGCGGACTACCGTCCCGCGCGCGCCTGACGGCGGCCCGCCGCAATCGAACGCAGCACTCCGGCACCGGCGATCAGGAAGCCGACTCCCATGAGCATGCTCAGTCCGAACATGTACGTCGGAAATGGCTTCGCGTGGAGGAACAGCGGAGCCACTGTGACGAGTGTGGCCAGGGCACCGAGGAAGAACACGATGGCACCGGCACGGATCAGTCGGTCACCGGGCTCGGCGGAATTCGTTTGGGTTTTGTCACGCACCGGACCAGGGTAGTTCCCAGCCCGAAGGAACAACCCGGCGACGTCTTGTCACCGGCCTGAAGACCATTAGCCTTGGTACCGGCGGGTCCGCGACGACCCGCCCCAGTGCTATCAAGAGCCGTTTCCGAAGCAGTTTTCCGACGAGTACGAGGACGAGGACAGACGTGCCTACCGGCAAGGTCAAGTGGTTCAACAGCGAGAAGGGCTTCGGCTTTCTCTCCCGGGACGACGGCGGTGACGTCTTCGTTCATTCCTCGGTCCTCCCCGCCGGAGTCGAGACGCTCAAGCCGGGCCAGCGCGTGGAGTTCGGCGTCGTCGCCGGACAGCGCGGCGACCAGGCGCTCTCGGTCACCGTCCTGGACCCGACCCCTTCGGTCGCGGCGGCCACCCGTAAGAAGCCGGACGAACTGGCCTCCATCGTCCAGGATCTGACGACCCTCCTCGAGAACATCACGCCGATGCTCGAGAAGGGCCGCTACCCCGACAAGGCCTCCGGCAAGAAGATCGCCGGCCTGCTCCGTGCCGTCGCCGACCAGCTCGACGTGTAACTCCTCGAAACAGCCGACGTGACCGACATACGCACCGACCCCGGGGGCGGGGCCAGGAACAAGGCCCCGTCCACCGAACTGCTGGAGCGGATCCGGCGGCAGCGTCGGCACACCCTGGAACTGCTCACCGTCTCCGCCGTGGGCCTGGTCCCGTGGACGGTCCTGCTGTGGTTCACGCTGCCCAGCGGCTACACGGTCCGCCAATATCGCACGGCCTGGGTCGGCTTCGACGCCCTGCTCGTGCTCGCGATGGCGTGCACCGCCCTGCTCGGCTGGCGCCGCCACCGCGCCGTCGCCGTGGCGGCCACCGCGACGGCGGCCCTGCTGCTCTGCGACGCATGGTTCGACGTGTCACTCGCCCTCGGCACCCCGGACGTGTGGCTGTCGGCGGCGCTCGCCGTGGCCGTCGAACTCCCGCTGGCCTGGTTCCTCGTCCGCAGGGTGCTGGGCATGCTGTCCCTGGCCCAATGGCCGCCCCGCACACCCCTGGCCGACGGCGACGAGGACTGCTGACCCGACCGGACCGTCCGGATCAGGGGAAGTCGAGCGCCTCCGGTCCGAGCGCCGGTACCAGCCCCTCGGCCGCCGCCCGCGTCAACAACCCCCGGATCGCCGCATACCCGTCGTCCCCCAGATCCGCGGTGAACTCGTTGACGTACAGCCCGATGTGCTGGTCGGCGACGGCCGGATCCATCTCCTGCGCGTGCTCCATGACATAAGGCCGGGAGACCTCGGGCTCGTCCCAGGCGGCGCGCACGGAGGTGCGGATGGAGTCGGCCAGCCCCGTGAGGGCCTCGGCGCCCAGTGACCGCTTGGCGATGATCGCGCCCAGCGGAATGGGCAGGCCCGTGGTGTCCTCCCAGTGCTCGCCCATGTCCGCGAGCTTGTGCAGGCCGTAGTTCTGGTACGTGAAGCGCGCCTCGTGGATGACGAGCCCCGCGTCGACCTTCCCGTCCCGCACGGCGGGCATGATCTCGTGGAAGGGCATGACCACGATCTCGCCGACCCCGCCGGGGACCGTGTCCGCCGCCCACAGCCGGAACAGCAGATACGCCGTCGACCTCTCGCTCGGCACGGCGACGGTACGACCGGCCAGATCTCCGGGTTCCCGGGTGAGCACCAGCGGCCCGCAGCCCCGCCCCAGCGCGCCCCCGCACGGCAGCAGCGCGTACTCGTCGAGGACGTACGGCAGCACCGCGTACGACACCTTCAGTACGTCGAACTCGCCGCGCTCGGCCATGCCGTTGGTGATGTCGATGTCCGCGAAGGTCACGTCGAGCGCGGGCGCACCCGGGACGCGGCCGTGCGCGAGGGCGTCGAAGACGAAGGTGTCGTTCGGGCAGGGCGAGTACGCGATCTGCAGCGGCTGCTCACTGGTCATGGCTGTTCCAACCCTCCAGTACGGGCTCGAGCTTCCCGAAGGCGTCCGTCAGGGCCGCGAGCGCGTCGCCGATGCGCCACGCGGCGCGGTCGCGCGGGCCGACGGGGTTGGAGACCGCGCGGATCTCCAGCACGGGCAGGTCATGCGCGGCGGCCGCCTCGGCGACCCCGAAGCCCTCCATCGCCTCGGCGAGGGCACGGGGGTGGCGGGCACGGAGCTCCGCGGCACGCTCGGCGGTGCCGGTCACCGTGGAGACGGTCAGTACGGCGCCGGGGCGAGCTCCGGTGGCGGCCACGAGGTCTCGTACGAGTGATTTTGGCGGACGGTGGGTGACGGTCCCGAAGCCGAGCTCGGTGACCGGTACGAACCCCTCGGCCGTCTCGGCGCCCAGATCGGCCGCGGTGATCTCGTCGGCGACGACGAGCGAGCCGACGGGCGCCTCCGGCTGGAAACCGCCGGCGATCCCGGCGGAGACGACGAGGCCGTACGGTGCGCCCTGCAGGGCGGCGGTGGTGAGGGCGGTCGCGGTGGAGGCGGCGGCCAGGGCGGGGCCCACACCCGCGGCGATCACCGTGATGCCGGCCCCGGTGAACGCCCGTGCCACCGCGTCCCGTTCGGCGGGAACCGCGGTGGCCACCAGGACGCGTACGGACGACATGGAAGCCGTGGTCAGTCGTCCTTCTTGAGCTTGAAGGACCACAGGCCGGTCGCGGCGCTGCTGCTCTTCTTGCCGTCGCCCGCCTTGATGGTGACCAGGGTGGAGTTGCCCTGGGCGCCGTACTGGGCGTTGAAGAAGACGCTGCCCGGGATGGTGCGGTAGGTCTTGTCGCTGTCCTCGACGAGCGGCTGACCGTTCATCAGGATCGTCCACCGCTTGTCGGCGATGTCGGGGTCGACGCCGAAGCGGACGGTCTCGTCGGGGTCGACCTTGATGGACTTGATGTCGTTGTCCTTCAGGCACTTCGCGAGGTCCGCGGTCTGCAGGGTCTTGCCCTCGCCGCCGCAGGTGGCCTCCGAGCTGACCGAGGAGCGGCCGACCGTGATCGTGGACAGCGGGGTCGGCTTGTCACACGCCGACAGGACGAGCAGTCCGGCGGAAACGGCGCCGGCGGCGGCGACGGCGCGGCGGCGTCGCACAGCAGCGGCGTTGACATCAGCGGCTCCGCCGCGTGGCATCGAGGTCATGGCGGAAGGCTATAGGGCGCCTTCGACGGTCTCTTTACGCGGGGTACGGCGTGCCTGTGTGTTACGCCACGCGAGGCTTCACGCCGCCCCCGCGGTGGGCCGAGCCGATCAGGCCGCGGACGGTGGTGACCCAGCCGAGGGCGATGACCGCGGCGGCCACACACAGGCCCGCCGTGCCGTTGAGGGGCATCACGATGCCGATCGCGCCGCCCAGCACCCAGGCCATCTGCAGCATGGTCTCGGAGCGCGCGAACGCCGACGGGCGCACCGTCTCGGGCACGTCCCGCTGGATCAGCGCGTCCAGGGACAGCTTGGCCAGCGCCTGGGAGAACCCGGCGAACGCGGCCAGACACGCCACGAGGAACGCACCGAAGAAGATCGCGGCCGTGATCGCCACGCCGAGCACGATCGGCAGGACCGTCACGATGATGATCTCCGGCGCCCGCTGCCGCAGCCCCGCCCCGACCGCCGTACCGAGCGCGTTGCCCGCGCCCGCCGCGACGGCCACTATCCCCAGTGAGACGGCCGCGCTGGAGCCGGTCAGCGGGTGCTCGCGCAGCAGGAAGGCGAGGAAGAAGGTCAGGAAACCGGACAGCCAGCGCAGGGCCGCGTTGGCGCCGAGCGCGTGGGTGACCGCGATGCCGACCGTCCTGAGGCCCGGCCGCTTGACCGGTTTGAGGTGCGGACCGTGCAGATGCTCGGCGTCCGCCGCGAGCAGTGCGGTGTCCTCGCCCTTGGCCGAGTCGACCTTCGGGGCCAGGGTGAAGGACAGGAACATGCCCCAGATGTAGATCACGAAGGCGCCGTAGAGCGGCCAGCGCGGCCCTATCGCGTGCAGCCCCGCCCCGATCGGCGCGGCGACACCGGTGGCGAGGAGCCCGCCGAGCGTGACCCGTGAGTTGGCCTTGACGAGGGAGAACTTGGGCGGGAGCAGCCGGGGCACGACGGCACTTCTCACCACGCCGTACGCCTTCGACGCGACCAGCACGCCCAGCGCGGCCGGATACAGCTGGAGGCTGCCGGTGCTGACGGCGCCGGCGATGATCAGCGCGAGCAGCGCCCGGGCGAGCATCGAGCCGGCCATGGCGGCGCGGCGGCCGTGCGGGAGCCGGTCGAGGAGCGGCCCGATGACGGGGGCGAGGACGGTGAAGGGTGCCATGGTGATGGCGAGATAGAGCGCGACCCGCCCCCGCGCCTCGTCCGTCGGCACGGAGAAGAAGACGGTCGAGGCGAGGGCGACGGTGATCATGACGTCGCCGGCACCGTTGACCGCGTGCAGTTCGATCAGCTTGCCGAGGCCGGACTCGCCGGCTCCGTGCGCATGCGTGGCCTTCCTGATGCCGCGGGCGGTTCCGGTCACCGGGAAGTGCAGGGCACGGCCGACCGCGCGGACGGACCCGCCGAACCGGCCCGAACCGCCACCACGACTGCTGCCCTTGACCCCACCGACCCCGGTGGCTCCTTGGGGTGTCCTTGCGGCTGCCACTCCGTCATAGTGCCCCGAGAAAGCTGTGTGTAGTGCGGTTACCGCGCGTATGGGCGCGTACTTGGCGAGTCGATCGCCTCGAGGTGATGGGGAAACGTCCCGTCGGTGTAGGCCGAGCGGTCGCGAGAAGGTAGCGTGCGTAGCGCGCCGTGGCGAACGTTCTCGGCCGCGCGCCTCACGGACATCCCGCAGAATGGATGTATGAGGTGCGCCCGAGCGCGATCGGGCGCGGACGTCGACGCGGTCCTTTTGTCCGCTCCGTCCGCACCCACCGCCTTCAGGCCGGCGCACCCGAGTGACGGCGTAGGAGAGAAGCGATACCTGTGAGCGCAGCGACAACGCGAAGCCGCACCCCCGACCGCCTGTGTGCCGAGGCCGTCGACCTCGCCCGCGCCGCAGCCGAGGAGGCCGCCGCGCCCGGCGTGGTCGGCGAGCACGCGGGGCACGCGTCCGAGGGTGACCGCGTTGTCACGCACTTCTTCGAGTGCAAGGAGCTCGGGTACCGGGGCTGGCGCTGGGCGGTGACGGTGGCGCGAGCGTCGCGGGCGAAGGTGGTGACGCTGGACGAGGTCGTCCTGCTGCCGGGCCCCGATGCCCTCCTCGCCCCGGAGTGGGTGCCGTGGAGCGAGCGTCTGCGCCCCGGTGACATGGGCCCGGGGGATCTTCTCCCCACGGACGCCGAGGACCTCCGCCTGGAGCCCGGCTACTCCGGCGAGGACGAGCCGTCCCCGGCCTCTCCCGTCTCCGAGGAGATGGCGGAGCTGGTGGAGGCGGAGGACGCGGAGGTCACGGCGGGCGCCCCCGCGAACCTTCCCGTCGTGCCGACCCGCGGCTCGATCGCGTCGGTCGCCGAGGAACTGGGCATGCGCAGGGCCCGTGTTCTGTCGCGCTACGGCCTGCATGTCGCCGCGGACCGCTGGGAGGAGTCGTACGGCTCGAAGACACCGATGGCACAGGCGGCGCCCGCGTCCTGTGTGAGCTGCGGCTTCCTGCAGCCGATCGGCGGTTCGCTGGGCCAGGCCTTCGGCGTCTGCGCGAACGAGTTCTCACCGGCCGACGGTCGTGTGGTCTCCCTCGCCTACGGCTGCGGGGGCCACTCCGAGGCCGCGATCATGCCGAAGCCGCCCCAGCCGGCCCCGCCGGTGATCGACGAGACGAAGGTGGACCCCTTCCCGCTGCGACCGGCGGCGGACTCGGGTTCGGTGTCGGCGATCCCGGACGAGGAGTCCGCGGAACTGGGCCACTCGTAAGGGCACTTCCAGACCCTGCGGTATTTCCGGCCCGTCCGGCGATTGAGGACGAGGCCGGGTAGGGAGGCAGGGGCGGCGGGGGCGAAGAACATCTCGCGGTACCTTCGTGCTCACGTCGACGAGGAGAGCCAACGTGAGCAAGTTCGTGCGGCCGGCAGCCGAAGGTGCGGACCCCTTCGGGACCGCCCGCCTCAGGCGAGGCGTACTCGACGCCTGGGCCACCAGCCCCGCCCGCTTCCGTGAGGACGCCAACGCCGAGGAGGACCTCGTCCTCGGCGGCTACCGCGACCGCCTCGTCGTAGAGCTCGCCCAGAACGCCGCCGACGCGGCCGCCCGCGCCGGCGTCCCCGGCCGCCTCCGCCTCACCCTCCGCGACGGCGTCCTCGTCGCCGCCAACACCGGCGCCCCCCTCGACGCGACCGGCGTCGAGTCCCTCGCCACCCTCCGCGCCAGTGCCAAACGGGACGCCGACGACACGACCGTCGGCCGCTTCGGCGTCGGCTTCTCCGCCGTACTCGCCGTCACCGACGAGCCCGCCGTCGTCGGCCGCCACGGCGGTGTCCGGTGGTCCCTCGCCGAGGCCCGGGTGCTGGCCGCCGACACCGCCCGGCACAGTCCGGGGCTGGGGGACGAGATCCGGCGGCGCGACGGGCATGTCCCGCTCCTCCGCCTCCCCTTCGCCGCCGAGGGCACCGCTCCCGACCCGTACGACACGGCCGTCATCCTCCCGCTGCGCGACGCGGCCGCCGCCGACCTTGCGGAGCGCCTGCTCGACGCCGTCGACGACGCCCTCCTCCTCGCCCTCCCGGGCCTGGAGGAAGTGGTCGTGGAGACCGGCACCGTCCGCACCCTCCGCCGCACGGCCGACGGTCCCCTCACCGTCGTGGAGGACTCCCTCGACGGCATCACCCGCTGGCGTACCGTCTCCGCGCACGGCCCCCTCACCGCGGACCTCCTCGCCGACCGGCCCGTGGAGGAGCGGCTGCGTCCCCACTGGTCCGTGACCTGGGCGGTGCCGGTCGACTCCGACGGCGGCGGTCCGGCCCGCCCCCGCACCAGTCCGTACGTCCACGCGCCCACCCCCAGCGACGAGCCCCTCGGCGTCCCCGCCCTGCTCATCGCCTCCTTCCCGCTCGACACCACCCGCCGGCACGCGGCCCCCGGCCCGCTCACCGACTTCCTGGTGCAGCGAGCGGCGGACGCGTACGCCGAACTCCTCGCCGAGTGGCGGCCGGTGGGTGAGGGGATCATCGGTCTCGTGCCCGGGCCGCTGGGCAAGGGGGAACTGGACGGAGCCCTGCGGCAGGCGATCCTCGAGCGGCTGCCCCGCACCTCCTTCCTGCCGCCCGCCGCCGAGCCCCACGGGGACGACGACGAGCTGCCGGAGTCCCTGCGCCCGCGGGACGCCGAGGTCGTCGAGGGCGCGGGCGCCGACACCGTGCGGGTCCTCGCCGAGGTGCTGCCCACCCTGCTCCCCGCCGGGCTCGAACGGCGGGTGGAGCTCAGGACGTTGGGCGTCGCCCGGGTCCCGCTCACCGACGCCGTGGACCGGCTCGCGGGGCTGGAGAAGGAGCCCGGCTGGTGGCGGCGGCTCTACGACAGCCTGGCGGGAGTGGACCCGGAACGGCTCTCGGGCCTCCCCGTCCCGCTCGCCGACGGGCGTACGACCATCGGGCCCCGGCAGGTTCTGCTGCCGACCGCGGATGCCGCCCGTATCGACCCCGAGGTGCTCGCCCGCCTCGGCCTCAAGGTCGCCCACCCGGACGCCGCCCACCCCCTCCTGGAGAAGCTCGGCGCCCTCCCGGCGACGCCCCGCGCCGTCCTCACCACCCCCCAGGTGCGCACCGCCGTCGCCGCCTCCCTCGACGAGGACGGCGGGCTCGACTGGGAGCAGGACGCGCCCGACGCCGAGGAGCTGGCCGACACGGTCCTCGCGCTGGTGCGGGACGCGGGTCTGGAGCCCGGTGACGAGCCGTGGCTCGGGGCCCTGGCCCTTCCCGACGAGGACGGGGAGCTCGCCCCGGCCGGCGAACTCGTCCTCCCCGGCAGCCCCTTCCACCAGGTCATGCGGGAGGACGAACTCGCCACCGTCGACGGCGACTTGGCCGACAAGTGGGGGCAGCAGCCCTTGGCCGCCTGTGGTGTGCTCGCCAACTTCGCCCTCGTCCGGGCCACCGACGTCGTCCTCGATCCCGACGAACTGGAGCCCCGCGAGGGCGACTTCGCCGAGCCCGACGACGCCGGGCTGCTGGACGCCGTGGACGTGTGGAGCGAGGACGTCCTCGACCGCTTCCCGGACACCCCCGTACCGCCGGTCGCCACCGAGCTGATCGCCGTACGGGACCTGGACCTGGTGGACGACGACAAGTGGCCGCAGGCCCTCGCCCTGCTCGCCCAGCCGCCCCTGCGCGACGCCCTCACCCAGCCGGTACGGATCCTGCTGCCCGACGGCACGCACGAAGTCGTACGGCCCTACACGGCATGGTGGCTGCGCGGGCACCCGGTGCTCGACGGCCGCCGTCCCGCCGGGCTGCTGGCCTCCGGCGGCGACCCGCTGCTGCGCGGCCTGTACGACGAGGCCGACGCCACCGGGTTCGACGACGAGCAGGTGCTGCGGGCGCTCGGTGTGCGCACCTCCGTGGCCGCGCTGCTCGACGAGCCGGGCGGGGCCGCCGAGCTGCTCGACCGCCTCGCCGACCCGGACCGCCGGGTCACCGGCGCCCAACTGCACGCCCTCTACGGCTCCTTGGCCGACCTCGATCCCGAGCAGGTGACCCTGCCGGACGAGCTGCGTGCCGTCGTCGACGGGCGCGTCGAGGTCGTGGACGCCGCCGACGCCGTGGTCGTCGACTCGCCCGACCTGCTGCCCTTCACCGAGGGTGTCCCGCTGCTGCCGGTGCGGCCCGCGCGGGCCGCCGAACTGGCCGAGCTGTTCCAGGTGCGGCGGCTGAGCGAGTCCGTCACCGGCGAGGTGGACTCCGAGGGCGCCGAGCACGACGTGCCGGACTCGGTACGGGTCCTGCTCGGCTCTCGCACCCCGTCGACGTACGTCGAGCACGAGGAGCTCGTCGTCGACGGCGTGGAGCTGGACTGGCGGCTGACCTCGGACGGCGTGCTGCACGCCGCCACCCTGGAGGGCGTCGCCGCCGGGCTCGCCTGGGCGGCGGGGCAGTGGCCGCGGCGGTTCGAGGTGGCGGCCCTGCTGGAGGACCCCTCGCGGACGGAGGAGCTGGCGCGGGACCGGTGGTTCGACTGACGGCTGACGTGCGGGTTCCTTGATCTCAAAATTTCCCGCACGAATTATTCACCTGCCGTACAACCATTCCCATGCGTCACGGATCTGATCACGTGAGCCAACAGGCTCACCGATCACTTGGGCCCCGACGGGACGACGTGCCGTTGGGGGGACGACCCCCTTCGGGGCCCCTTTCTCCATACGGGGATACACATGCGCATACGTGCCACCGTGGCCGCCGTCTCCGGTGCCCTGGCCCTGTCCGCCCTCGCCGCGCCGGCCGCGCTCGCCGCCGACTCGCCGAAGGTTCCCGCGGATGTCGCCGCCGCCGTCGAGGCCGTCCACGCCGGCTCCGGCAGGACCGCGTTCGCCGCCGACGCGACCGGTACGCCGTACGAGCTGAACGCCTCCTTCTCCAACGTGAAGGTCAACAAGGGCAAGAACATCGCCGTCGGCACCACCAACGTGGTGAAGGTGCCGGTCACCTTCACGCTCACCCACGGCGAGGAAGTGGACATCCACGCTCCGGACTTCGTCGCCGGCATCGAGCTGTACCGCGGCACGGACTTCACCGACGAGGAGTGGTGGTTCGACAGCGACGTCGCGTCCTGCACCGACTCCTCCACGACCGTCGCCTCCTGCACCGCCACCGTCGCCATCGACCCGGCGGAGCTGCTGAACGAGGACGCCGGAGCCTGGAAGGCGGCCGGCTTCGCGGTCGCGTTCAACGGCGAGGACCAGGAGAACCCGAACCTGGACAACGTCGGCGTCGCCGTGACCGACAAGGTCGCCGCCTACAACCTGCAGCGCTACTCCAAGCTGACGGTCAACGCCGCGCCCGAGCCGGTCAAGAAGGGCAAGACCGTCACGGTCACCGGCAAGCTGTCCCGCGCCAACTGGGACGACGGCAAGTACCACGGCTACACCAACCAGTCGGTGAAGCTGCAGTTCCGCAAGAAGAGCTCCAGCACCTACACCACGCTGAAGACCATCAAGTCGAACTCGACGGGCGACCTGAAGACGACGACCACTGCCACGGTCGACGGCTACTACCGCTACAGCTTCGCGGGCACCACGACCACCCCGGCGGTCAGCGCCACGGGTGACTACGTCGACGTGCAGTAAGCGCGAGCGATGAGCAGCGGCCGCCCCCGGCGGGGACCCGGGGGCGGCCGTTCCTCCGCAGATCGCAACGGCTTCGTAATCTGCGCACAAAATCCGTATCGGCCGTACAACCAGTCACAACCGTCACGGATCTGATCCGGTGAGCCAACAGGCTCCACGATCACTTTCTCCACTTGGGGAACACATGCGCATACGTGCCACCGTGGCCGCCGTCTCCGGCGCCCTGGCCCTCTCCGCCTTCGCGATGCCGGCCGCCCACGCCGCCGACTCCTCCTCCTGGGAGGCGGCCTCCGCGAAGGCCCTTGCCGCGCACTCCGGCAAGACCGCGTTCAGCAGCGACGCCGCCGCCGCGGACCTCGGCGTGACCTTCTCCGACCTCAAGATCGCCAAGGCGATCAAGGTCGGCACCACGAACCACGTCTCCACCACGGTCACCTACACGCTGACCCACGGTGCGAACTACGACATCTCGTCGGACGACTTCGACAGCGGCCCGGTCATCTACAAGGGCTCGTCGATCACCACCCCGGACAACCTGCTCGGCGGCGAAGCACCCGCCACCTGCACCAAGGTCACGGACACCACCGCCACCTGCACCGGCAAGATCGACATCTACCCGGGCGAGGGCGACCTGCTCAACTCCGACGCGGGCAAGTGGACGGCCGGCGCGCTCGCACTGCAGTACAGCACGGGCGACTACTCCCTGCAGGGCGACCTCGGCTCCACGCTCGTGCAGCGCTACTCCAAGCTGACGGTCAACGCCACGCCGGAGCCGGTGAAGAAGGGCAAGACCATCACCGTCACCGGCAAGCTCTCCCGGGCCAACTGGGAGGACAACAAGTACCACGGCTACACCAACCAGCCGGTGAAGCTGCAGTTCCGCAAGAAGGGGACCAGCACCTACACCACCCTCAAGGGCATCTACTCGAACTCGACGGGTGACCTGAAGACGACGACCACCGCCACGGTCGACGGCTACTACCGCTTCTCCTTCGCAGGCACCACGACGACCCCGGCGGTCAGCGCCACGGGCGACTACGTCGACGTGCAGTAGTGCCGTGCCCCTTCACGGGCGCGGGACTCTGACATGTGCGGCTGCGCCGCGTGGGCTCGACCAGCCACGACGGGTCCGCAGTCGACACACAACATCAGCGCTTCCGGCCAAAACCAAGCGCTAGGCGGGAACGCGGCGGTCGACCCATTTCCAGATCAACTCCAGGGCGACCGCCGCCACCGCCGAGATGCCGACCGCGATCCACGGCATCGTCACGCCGACCAGTTTCAGTGCGAAGAAGTGCTGCAGCCACGGCACGATCAGTACGAACAGGAACGCCACGCCCATCGAGGCCACCAGGGCGATCCGCCACCAGGTGTAGGGCCGGGCGATGATCGCCAGCACCCACATCGAGATCAGGAACAGCGTCAGCGTCGCCGCACTGGTCTCCGCGTCCAACTGCCCCGGGCCGGTGTAGTAGTGACGGGCCATCAGATACGTCACGAAGGTCGCCACCGCGGCCACCACCCCGCCCGGGATCGAGTACCGCATCACCCGCCGTACGAAGTGGGGTTTGGCGCGTTCCTTGTTGGGCGCCAGGGCGAGGAAGAAGGCCGGGACGCCGATCGTCAGGGTCGACAAGAGCGTCAAGTGCCGTGGCAGGAAGGGGTATTCGACCTGCCAGCACACCACCAGCACCGCCAGCAGCACCGAGTAGACCGTCTTCACCAGGAACAGGGTCGCCACCCGGGTGATGTTGCCGATGACCCGCCGGCCCTCCGCGACCACCGAGGGCAGCGTCGCGAAGCTGTTGTTGAGCAGCACGATCTGCGCGACCGCGCGCGTGGCCTCCGAGCCCGAGCCCATGGACACACCGATGTCGGCGTCCTTCAGGGCCAGTACGTCGTTCACGCCGTCGCCGGTCATCGCGACCGTGTGCCCGCGCGACTGCAGCGCGCCCACCATGTCCCGCTTCTGCTGCGGGGTGACCCGCCCGAACACCGTGCCCTCGTCGAGGGCCTGCGCCATCCCGTCCCGCTCGGCGGGCAGCCGGCGCGCGTCGACGGTCGTCCCGGTCAGGCCCAGCTTCCCGGCCACCGCGCCCACCGAGACCGCGTTGTCGCCGGAGATGACCTTGGCGCGGACGTCCTGCTCGGCGAAGTAGCGCAGGGTGTCGGCCGCGTCGGGCCGCAGCCGCTGTTCGAGCACGACGAGGGCCGTGGGCCTGGCCCCCTTCGCGGGCTCGGGGTCGCCGAGGTCGCGGCCGGCCCGGGCGAGCAGCAGGACGCGCAGGCCCTGTTCGTTGAGCCGCCCGGTCTCCTTGAGAGCGGGGTCGCCGTCGGTGAGCAGCACGTCGGGCGCCCCCAGCAGCCACGTACTGGACTCGCCGTTGCCCTCGCTGAAGGTGGCGCCGCTGTACTTGCGGGCGGAGGAGAAGGGCAGCGCCTCGGTGCAGCGCCAGTCCTCGACGTCCGGGTAGGCGTCGATGATCGCCTGGAGGGAGGCGTTGGGGCGCGGGTCGGACTCGCCCAGGGCGCCCAGCGCCTTGCGTACGTAGGACTCGTCGGCGCCCTGCAGCGGCCTGAGCTCGGTGACGTCCATGCCGCCCTCGGTGAGGGTGCCGGTCTTGTCGAGGCAGACGGTGTCGATGCGGGCGAGGCCCTCGATGGCGGGGAGTTCCTGGACGAGGCACTGTTTCCGGCCAAGCCGGATGACACCTATGGCGAAGGCGACCGAGGTGAGGAGCACCAGCCCCTCCGGGACCATCGGCACGATCCCGCCGACCGTCCGCGCCACCGAGTCCTTGAAGCCGTGCTCCTTGACGACCAGTTGGCTGATGACCAGGCCGATCGCGGTCGGGATCATCATCCAGGTGACGTACTTGAGGATCGTCGAGATACCCGTGCGCAGCTCGGAGTGGACCAGGGTGAAGCGGGAAGCCTCTTCGGCCAGTTGGGCGGCGTAGGCCTCGCGGCCGACCTTGGTCGCCTTGAACGCCCCGCCGCCGGCGACGACGAAGCTGCCCGACATGACCTGGTCCCCGGGCTTCTTGACGACCGGGTCGGCCTCGCCGGTGAGCAGTGACTCGTCGATCTCCAGCCCGTCGGCCTCGACGCACACCCCGTCGACGACGGCCTTGTCCCCCGGCCCGATCTCGATCAGGTCGTCCAGCACGATGTCAGACGTACTGACCGCGGCGGCGGCCCCGTCCCGCCGCACCGTGGGCCGTGCCTCCCCGATCACGGCGAGGGAGTCCAGGGTCTTCTTCGCCCGCCACTCCTGGATGATGCCGATACCGGTGTTGGCGAGGATGACGTAGCCGAAGAGGCTGTCCTGGAACGGCGCTACGGCCAGCATGATCACCCAGAGCACGCCGATGATCGCGTTGAACCGGGTGAAGACGTTCGCCCGGACGATCTCGCCCATCGACCGGCTGCTGCGCACCGGTACGTCGTTGACCTGCCCCCGCGCGACCCGCTCGGCGACCTCGGCCGCGGTCAGCCCGCGCGCCGTCGTCGGGAGGGGTACGGGGTGCACAGGGTCGAGCTCGGCGCCCGCGTCGATGTGCGTCATGCATTCGACGGTACGTGCGGATTTGCGGCTTCACCCGCCGAGTGACCGGAAGATCCGACCTGGGGAGGAGCCGACTCGTGCGGTGGTTGTACGGCCTACTCGACCGACCCCGACTTCAGTGCCGCGTCCCGCTTGATCGCCGCGTCCCGCTTCCGTACGAACCAGACGCCGTACAGCCCCAGCACCCCTCCGGCCAGACAGGTCCACAGCCACCATGTGTGCCCGTGGTCGTCGAACCAGCCGTAGAAGGGCAGCTGCACCAGGAAGAGGACGAACCACAGGATCGTGCCGCCGGTGATGGTGGCGACCACGGGGCCCTCAAGGGGCTCCGGCGCCTCGTGCTTGGGGGTCCACTTCGCCATGAGGGACAGCTTACGAGGCGATCACATCTACGCGCGGAGATAGCGCGGCAGGAATTCATATGTTCATACTGAAACCGTTTGCGCCTGTCCACTTCTGCTCGTAGGAACACCCAATGTCCACCTCGGCCACCGCCAAGGCCCCCGCCCCCCACCAACCGGGGAACGCGCCCGCGACCGGCGCACTCGACCGCTACTTCAAGATCTCCGAGCGCGGCAGCACACTGTCCCGGGAGATCCGCGGCGGCTTCGCCACCTTCTTTGCGATGGCCTACATCATCGTGCTGAACCCGATCATCCTGGGCAGCGCGAAGGACATGTACGGGCATCAGCTCGACAACGGCCAGCTGGTCACCGCGACCGCCGTGACGGCCGCCTTCACCACCCTCCTCATGGGTGTCATCGGCAACGTCCCGATCGCGCTGGCCGCCGGCCTCGGCGTGAACTCGGTCGTGGCGCTCCAGCTCGCGCCCCGGATGTCCTGGCCGGACGCCATGGGCATGGTCGTCCTGGCCGGCTTCGTCGTGATGCTGCTGGTCGCCACCGGACTGCGCGAGCGCGTCATGAACGCCGTGCCCTACAGCCTGCGCAAGGCGATCTCCATCGGTATCGGCCTGTTCATCATGCTGATCGGCCTGGTCGACTCCGGCTTCGTCTCCCGCATCCCGGACGTCGCCCAGACCACCGTCCCGCTCCAGCTCGGCGCCGACGGCCACCTCAACGGCTGGCCGGTCCTGGTCTTCATCCTGGGCGCTCTGCTCACGCTCGCGCTGATCGTCCGCAAGGTCTCCGGCGCGATCCTGATCTCGATCGTCACGATGACGGTCCTCGCGGTGATCATCAACGCCGTCGCGACGATCCCGACCTGGGGTCTTACGACGCCCAAGTGGCCCGGCAACCCGGTCGCCACCCCGGACTTCGGACTGATCGGCCAGGTCAGCCTGTTCGGCGGCTTCTCCAAGGTCGGTGTGCTGACCGGCGTCCTGTTCGTCTTCACCGTGCTGCTGTCGTGCTTCTTCGACGCGATGGGCACGATCATGGGCGTCAGCGACGAGGCCAAGCTGACCAACGCCAAGGGCGAGATGCCCGGCATCAACAAGGTCCTCTTCGTCGACGGCATCGCAGTCGCCGCGGGCGGCGCCAGCTCCTCCTCGGCCACCACCTGCTTCGTGGAGTCCACGGCCGGCGTCGGCGAGGGTGCGCGCACCGGCTTCGCGAACGTCGTCACCGGTGCGCTCTTCGCCGTGGCGCTGTTCCTGACGCCCGTCGCCACGATGGTCCCGTCCCAGGCGGCCACCCCGGCGCTGCTCGCGGTCGGGTTCCTGATCCTGGCCGGCTCGGTCAAGGAGATCGACTGGGCCGACTACACCGTCGCCGTCCCCGCCTTCGTGACGATGGTGATGATGCCGTTCACCTACTCCATCACCAACGGCATCGGCATGGGCTTCATCACCTTCGCGGTGCTGCGCCTGGCCGCCGGACGGGGCCGGGAGGTCCCGGTGGCGATGTACGTCGTCGCGGCGGTCTTCGGCTTCTACTACCTGATGCCTGCGCTCGGTCTCACGTGACGCCGTAGAACTTCTCGGTCTCCTCCACGGCGGACTGGAAGCGCTCGTCGAAGTCATCCCGAATGAGCGTCCGGACGACATAGTCCTGGACGCTCATTCCTCTTTTGGCGGCGTGGTGCCGGAGCCGATCGAGCAGCTCTCCGTCTATCCGCAGGCTGAGCACACTGGTCCCCATACCTACGAGGGTCGCGGCACCCTTCGGCGCGGTGTGTCACGTTCCGCGTCTCGATCACCCATATGAGTGATGTTCCGGTTCAGTGGCCCGGGTCACGGGAATCCCGGCGCATTCCAGCTTGTTTAGCGAGAGTAATGAGTTACGCTAAAGAGATGTCGGACCTCAGCCATGGCGACGACGTTGCCGCCGTGAACTCCCTGCGATCAGCTGTCATGCGGCTGTCCCGTCGGCTCAAGCACCAGCGCGTCGACGAGTCGCTCAGCCCCACCGAGATGTCGGTGCTGGGCACCCTGTCCCTCTGCGGGAAGGCCACCCCGGGCGAACTCGCCCGCAAGGAGCACGTGCAGCCGCCATCGATGACCCGCATCGTCGCACTGCTGGAGGCCAAGGGGCTGGTCCGGCTGGAGCCGCACCCCGAGGACCGGCGCCAGAAGGTCGTCACCAAGACCGAGCAGGCCGAGGCCATGCTCGAGGAGAGCCGCGCCAAGCGGAACGCGTTCCTGGCCAACCTGGTCGAGGGCCTGGACGAGGACGAGTGGGCCAAACTGCGCGCCGCCGCCCCCGTGCTGGAGAAGCTCGCACATCTGTAAGCAGCAGTCTTTCGCAAGGAGGCGAACCCTTTTGAGTACGGGATCCGGAGCAGAATCCGCCCCCGCACCGACCGACCCCGACTCCCCGCCCACTCCCAGAGCCGCTCGCAAGTCCTCGATGTTCAGCTCGCTGAAGGTCCGGAACTACCGGCTCTTCTTCGCCGGCCAGGTCGTCTCCAACATCGGCACCTGGATGCAGCGCATCGCCCAGGACTGGCTGGTCCTCAGCCTCACCGGCTCCGCGACCGCCGTCGGCGTGACGACGGCACTGCAGTTCCTGCCGATGCTGCTCTTCGGTCTCTACGGCGGCGTCCTCGTGGACCGGCTGCCCAAGCGCCGCACGCTGCTGTTCACCCAGTCCTCGATGGCCCTCACCGGCATCGCGCTCGCGGTGCTCACGCTCTCCGGCCACGTCCAGGTCTGGCACGTCTACCTCGTCGCCTTCGCCGTCGGTCTCGCCACGGTCGTCGACAACCCGGCCCGGCAGTCCTTCGTCAGCGAGATGGTCGGCCCGGACCAGCTGCAGAACGCGGTCAGCCTGAACTCCGCGAACTTCCAGTCCGCCCGCCTGGTAGGCCCCGCCGTCGCGGGCCTGATGATCACCGGTGTCGGCACGGGCTGGGCGTTCCTCTTCAACGGCCTGTCCTTCGTCGCGCCCATCGCGGGCCTGCTGCTGATGCGCGCGCGTGAGCTGTACGTCGTCGAGCGCGCGCCGCGCGGCAAAGGCCAGTTGAGGGAGGGACTGCACTACGTCGCCGGACGGCCCGACCTGATCTGGACGATCGTCCTGGTCGGCTTCATCGGCACCTTCGGCTTCAACTTCCCGGTCTATCTCTCGGCCTTCGCGGACGACGTCTTCCACGCGGGCGCCGGCTCCTACAGCCTCTTCAACACGCTGATGGCCGTCGGTTCGCTGGCCGGCGCGCTGCTCGCGGCCCGCCGCGGAACGGCCAGGATGCGGGTGATGATCGGCGCGGCGGCGGCCTTCGGCGCCCTGGAGCTGGTGGCCTCCACCGCCCCCTCGCTCTGGCTGTTCGCCCTGCTCATGGTCCCGATCGGCATGTTCGGCATGACGATCAACGTCACCGCCAACACCAGCATCCAGATGGGCACGGACCCGGCCATGCGCGGCCGGGTCATGGCCCTCTACATGATGGTGTTCCTCGGCGGCTCTCCGGTGGGCGCGCCCATCGCGGGCTGGATCACGGATGCGTACGGCGTCCGGGCCGGCCTCGCGGTCGGCGGCACGATCGCCGCGGCGGCCGCCGTCACCATCGGCCTGATCCTGGCCCGGGTCGGCGGACTGCGCCTGTCGGTCGGCTGGAACCGCGGCCACCCGCACCTCCGGTTCGTGCCGCGGGAGCGGCAGGAGGAGCTGGCCGCGGCGGCGTGACGGCTGTGCCGGCCCGGGGGGATCACACCCGCCGGGCCAGCACCTGCCCCGGCCAGTCGTCGGTGCCGACGTAGGTCTCCGTGCGGGCGAACCCGTTGCTCTCGTAGTAGCGGACGAGCTTGCCGTCGTCGCCGGCGTAGCAGTCGACCCGCAGCAGGGAGATGCCCGCGCGCCTGGTCGTCTCGGCGGCGTGCGCGAGCAGGGCGCTGCCCACGCCGTGGCCCTTGAAGCGGCGGTCGGAGGCGAGCCAGTGGATGTACCGCTCCGGCTCGCCCACCGGGGGAAGGTGGGACAGATAGGCGCCGGGCGCGTCGGTGAGGGTGAGGGTGGCTGCCGGTACACCGTCGGCCTCGGCGATGTACGTGTCTCCCTCGTCCACGTAGCGGGTGACCGACTCGACCGTCCCGGAGCTCTGTGACAGGGGCTTGGCCCCCCACTGTCCGGTCCGCCCCTGCGCGACCAGCCACTGCACGCAGCTGTCGAGCATGCCGAGTATCACGGGAACGTCCTCGGGTCCGCCTTCTCTGATGGTGATCTCCATGCCCTCATGGTGGCAGGGTGGAGCACATGAGACTCTTCGCCGCCGTGCTTCCGCCGGAGGACGTCGCCGCCGAACTCGCCCAGGAAGTGGCCGAGTTGAGGAAACTGCCGGATGCGGACCGACTGCGCTGGACCGGGCGCCCCGGCTGGCACTACACCCTCGCGTTCTACGGAGAGGTCGACGAGGACGTCGTGGCGGAGCTGTCGGTGCGGCTGGAGCGGGCGGCGCGGCGGACCGGGCCGTTCGAGCTGGCGGTGCGCGGTGGGGGCCAGTTCGGGCACGGACGGGCGTTGTGGGCCGGGGCCGAGGGGGATCTGCAGGCGCTGCGGCTGATCGCCGACCGCTCGGAGTCGGCGGCGCGGAAGGCGGGTGTGCCGATGGGGGAGCACCGGCGGTACAAGGCGCATCTGACGGTGGCGCGCAGCCGGGACGCGGTGGATGCGCGGCCGTATGTGGCGGCTCTCGGGGAGTTCACGAGCCGGACGTGGACGGTGTCGGAGCTGGTGCTCGTGCAGAGCAATCTGCCGAGGTCCGGGGTGCCGGGGGAGCAGCCGCGGTACGAGGCGGTCGCTCGTTGGCCGCTCGGTGGGGCCGGTTAGGCTCGAGTACGTGGACCCGAAAACCCGGAACCGGATCATGGCCGGTGTACTTGTGCTGTTGTTCGTGGTGGTGGCGTTGGCGGCGGCGCTCGGAAAGTAACCGACCGCCGCCACCGCCGGGACGCCCCCTGGGCCGTCGGCTCTACCAGGCGAAAGCCTCCGGGGAGGGGCCCGGGCCCGGGAAGATCTCGTCCAGGCCGGACAGGAGCTCGTCGCTCAGCTCCAGCTCGACCGCCCTGATCGCGGACTCGAGCTGTTCGGCCGTGCGCGGGCCGACGATCGGGCCGGTGACGCCGGGGCGGGTGAGGAGCCAGGCCAGGGCGGCCTCGCCGGGCTCGACGCCGTGCTTGTCGAGCAGGTCCTCGTACGCCTGGATCTGGGCGCGGATCGTGGTGTTGGCGAGGGAGTCCGCGGCCCGGCCGCTCGCCCGGCGCCCGCCCTCGACCTCCTTCTTGATCACGCCGCCGAGCAGTCCGCCGTGCAGCGGCGACCAGGGGATGACCCCGAGGCCGTACTCCTCCGCGGCCGGGATGACCTCCATCTCGGCGCGGCGCTCGGCGAGGTTGTAGAGGCACTGCTCGCTGACGAGACCGATGGTCCCGCCGCGACGGGCGGCGATCTCGTTGGCCTGGGCGATCTTGTACCCGGGGAAGTTGGAGGACCCCACGTAAAGGATCTTCCCCTGCTGCACCAGCACGTCGATGGCCTGCCAGATCTCCTCGAAGGGAGTGCGGCGGTCGACGTGGTGGAACTGGTAGACGTCGATGTGGTCGGTCTGCAGCCGCTTCAGGCTGGCGTCGACCGCGCGCCGGATGTTCAGCGCGGAGAGCTTGTCGTGGTTCGGCCAGGCGTCGCCGTCGGCGGCCATGTTGCCGTACACCTTGGTGGCGAGGACGACCTTGTCGCGGTGGGCCGCGCTCTTGGCGAACCAGTTGCCGATGATCTTTTCGGTACGGCCCTTGTTCTCGCCCCAGCCGTACACGTTGGCGGTGTCGAAGAAGTTGATGCCGGCGTCCAGCGCCGCGTCCATGATCCCGTGGCTGGCGGTTTCGTCGGTCTGCGGTCCGAAGTTCATCGTGCCGAGGACCAGTCGGCTGACCTTGAGTCCCGTGCGTCCGAGCTGCGTGTACCTCATGACCACCTAGCCAACGGCGTGGAGTGCGCTCTAGGCAAGGGAGCTTGGGGGTGCGCCGTACGCCGGTTACGGGGATTCCGCCCGCCTCGGCCACCGGAGTCGGTATGGGGGCGTCCGCCTTCAGCTCCCTGAAGGGGCGTGCAGCGTGACGAACACGGCCCGGGCGCGGGTGTCGGCCGTTGCCTGCCAGGCGCCGGTGACGTGGCCGAGTACTTCCTGCGGAGGGAGCGGCGTGGGGTGCAGGACGCGGTGCACGCGCAGCAACTTGCTGTCGGTTGTGTGGAGTTCGGTGCTCTCGGTGGTGTCGGTGGGCGTGGACAGGGGGGTCTCGATCGTTGAGGCGCAGGAGTGGGTGACCTCGTCGTCGGGGGTGTCCGTGATGCTCTGGGCCATGGCCTGGGTCCGGCCCTGGAGCAGGACCAGGAGCTCGGCCAGGAGTACCGGGTCGTGGCAGCCGTCGTAGGCCCAGCGCTTGCCCAGTACGCCGTGCTCCATGGTGCCGATGAGGGCATGTTCCGCGCCGTCGAGCGGGGCGCCGCGGTAGGTGAGCGGGACCAGGTAGGCGGCCGGGGCGGGGCCCGACGCGTCGGTGGCGACCATGAACTCGATGCCGACCTCGCCCTCCGGGTCGTCCAGCCGGAAGCCGCCGGCCTTGGTCAACTCCGGTGTGGCAGGGCCACCTTGGTACCAGGGGCGGGTGGGCAGCCAGGTGGTGAGCAGTTCCACCTTGGTCGGCTTGAGGGTGGTGTGGTGGATGAGGGCCATGGGACCGGATTCTGTCAGCCGGGTCGTGTCCCCGCGGGGGATTTCCGGGCCGTCCTCCGGCTGTCCCCCGGTGCCGTGCGGGGGGTGTCTCCCCTGGTGAACGGGGGGACAGCCGGGGCGAGTTACGGCCGTCGGATCTATAGCGTCGACGTACATGGAGGATACGGAGCGGATTCACACCACCCGCCGCAGCGTGCTCGCGCTCGGCAGCTGGACTTCAGCGAGCGCGAGTACCGGGAGGCGCTGGCCACCAACCACCGGCTCTCGCGCGCCGAGGGCATCGACGCGGTGCTGCGCCGGCACCGCCTGGATGCGTTGGTCATGCCCACCACCGGCCCCCCGGCCAAGATCGACCTGATCCGCGGCGACACTTACGGCGGCGGCGCCTCCACCCCGGCCGCCCTTGCCAGCTCCCCGGCGATCAGCGTGCCCGCGGGCTTCACCTTCGGCCTCCCGGTCGGCCTGACGTTCATGGGTACGGCATGGAGCGAGCCGACCCTGCTGCGGCTGGCGTACGCCTACGAGCGCGCGAGCCGGGTGCGCCGACCGCCGACGTACCGGCCGCCGGACGTGGGTTTCTGAGGAGACCTTGTTCGGCGGGCCCTCGAGGGTCACTCCCCGTACGGCTCGCCCACGTCCCACGCCTGGTGCATCGCGTCCGCGTAGGCCGCCGCGATCTTGTGCTCGCCGCTCGCGTTCGGGTGCGTGCCGTCGTAGGTGTCGAGGTGGATGTCGTACGAGGGCGGAGGTGACGCAAGGAGCAGGGGCGAGCGAGGTTCGTCCAGGTCTGCCACCGCCTTGGCCAACAGTTCGTTGAAGCGGGTCACTTGGGCCGCGAAGGGGGTGTCGTCGGCGGCGCGGACGTTCGGGATCACCGGCAGTACGACCATGCGGATGCGTGAGTTGGCCGACCGCGCCTCCGCCACGAAGCGGCGCGCGTTCTCCGCCGTCTGCTCCGCGTTCGTGTAGAAGCCCAGGTCGATCAGGCCCAGCGAGACCAGCAGGACGTCCGCCCGGTGTGCGCGCACCGCCTCGCCGATCAGCGGCGCCATGTGCAGCCAGCCCTCGCCCCAGCCGGCCAGGTGGGCGCGGAAGAAGTCGGGGTCGGCGTACTCGTACGACGTGGGTGAGTCCGTCGCCTTGTCGTACAGCGCCTCGCGCGGGCCGACGAGCGCGAACGGGCCGCCGTACGTCTCGCGCAGGTGCTCCCACATCCGGTAGCGCCACGTGTGTTCGCCGGCGCTGCCGATGGTCATGGAGTCGCCGACGGGCATGAACCTGAGCATCCGCTCATGATGGACGACCACTACCGGCCGGTAGGAGGGGAGTCGTCCACGGGTGCTGTGAGCATCACCACGTCGTCGGGTCTTCGGGGTGCTTTATTCGTACATTTGCTGCTGTTCCTGCCCGTGCCGATGAGCTGAACCGGGCGATCGAGCCTCTGATGTCCCGGAGGCTGATGGTCTGGTCGGCACGTGAGAACGCGGGCAGCGGGCGACCGTCACAACGACCGCCCGGCCACGTCACAGCAGCCGCGTGGAAATGATGGGCGGCTGTTACCTCCCCCCGTGCGCAGTTGTACCGGGCCTGTGACCGGTCGCGTCGGCTTTCGTGCGGAGCCAATGGCAGGCTTGGGGGCATGCGCCGACCGTTCGCCGTTCTCGCCGGGATCCTGCTCATGGGTGCCTTCGCCGTGCCCGCCTCCGCCGCCGGCGGCGACGAGGGCTTCACGATCAAGGACCCGCGGATCACCGAGTCCAGCGGGCTCGCCGCTTCCCATCTCCACCCCGGCATCTACTGGACCCACAACGACAGCAACGACGGCCCGTACATCTACGCCGTCGACAGCAGCACGGGAAAGACCGTCGCCCGCATCACGCTGAGCGGCGTCGGCTCGCCCCGCGACGTCGAGGCCATCTCCATCGGCCCCGACAACCAGATCTACGTCGGAGACATCGGCGACAACCTCGGCGGCAAGTGGCCCTACGTCTGGATCTACCAACTGCCCGAGCCGAAGAAGCTCGTCGACCAGACGATCCGGGCCACGCAGTACGTCGTGAAGTACTCGGACGGGGCCCGCAACGCCGAGTCGCTGATCGTCGATCCGAAGACCGGGCGCGCGTACATCATCGACAAGAACGAGGACGGCGGGCATCTCTACGAGGGCCCCGCCAGGCTCTCGGCGACAGGGGCGAACATCTTCAAGCCCGTCGCCGCCGTCGACCTCTGGGCCACCGACGCTGCCATCTCCCCGGACGACAAACAGCTCGCCGTGCGCGGCTACTTCGGCGGGATCTACTACGACTGGAACGGCGGCAAGATCAAGCGCAAGGGGCGCCTCAACGTCCCCTTGCAGGGGCAGGGCGAGTCCGTCACCTACTCCGCCGACGGGACCAGGCTCATGTACGGCAGCGAGGGCGGCGACAGCACCGTGCAGCCGGAGAGCGTGCCCGGAGGGGGCGGTGACTCCAATTCGCCTTCCGCGGGCGGGAGTTCGGCGGCTTCGGGTGACGGGGGTACCGGCTCGGGCGGCAACCTCAAGGTCGGCGCGCTCGCCGTCGCCGTGGCGGCAGCGGCGGTGTTCGGCTTCCGGCTGCTGCGGCGGCGCGGCTAGCCGCCTGCCGCTCCCTCGCCGCTGCATCTATTGACGGGGTCATGTCGCATCTGTTTCCTGGGTGGTGCGTGGTGTGGTGGGAGCGCTCCCACTCGTTCCGGGCCCGCGCCTCCCGAGAGGAAGCAGCGACATGTTCCGCAGCCTGCGAAGAGCGCTGTGCGCTGTTGCCGCGGCGCTTCTGTTACCGCTGGCGGGTGTCCACACGGCGCACGCCGCCGATGCCGCCGGCGCCGGTTACTGGCACACCGGCGGCCGTCAGATCCTGGACGCGGCCGGGCAGCCGGTCCGCATCGCCGGCATCAACTGGTTCGGCTTCGAGACCGGCAACCACGTCGTCCACGGCCTGTGGTCCCGCGACTACAAGTCCATGATCGACCAGATGAAGTCGCTCGGCTACAACACCATCCGGCTGCCCTACAGCGACGACATCTTCAAGTCCTCGACCGTCCCCAACAGCATCGACTTCAGCAGCGGCAAGAACGCCGACCTGCAGGGTCTGGGCTCCCTCCAGATCATGGACAAGCTGGTGGCCTACGCCGGTCAGGACGGCCTCAAGGTCATCCTGGACCGGCACCGCCCAGACGCGGGCGGCCAGTCGGCGCTCTGGTACACCTCCGCCGTCCCCGAGTCGACCTGGATCGCCGACCTCAAGGCGCTGGCGGCCCGCTACAAGGGCCAGGACACGGTCGTAGGCATCGATCTCCACAACGAGCCGCACGATCCCGCCTGTTGGGGCTGCGGCGACACGGCGACCGACTGGCGGCTGGCCGCGCAGCGGGCCGGGAACGCGGTGCTCTCCGTCAACCCGGACCTGCTGATCTTCGTGGAGGGCGTGCAGACGTACAACGGTGTGTCCGGGTGGTGGGGCGGCAACCTGATGGGCGTGGCCCAGTACCCGGTGCAGCTGGATGTCGCGGGCCGGGTCGTGTACTCCGCCCACGACTACGCGACCAGCGTGGCCCAGCAGCCCTGGTTCAGCGATCCGTCCTTCCCCGACAACATGCCGGGCGTCTGGGACAAGTACTGGGGTTACATCTTCAAGCAGAACATCGCGCCGGTGTGGGTGGGCGAGTTCGGTACGACGCTGGCCTCGACCGTGGACCAGAAGTGGCTGGCGGCGCTGGTGAGTTATCTGCGCCCCACCTCGACGTACGGCGCGGACTCCTTCCACTGGACCTTCTGGTCCTGGAACCCCAACTCCGGTGACACCGGCGGGATCCTGAAGGACGACTGGACGACCGTGGACTCCGTGAAGGACGGCTATCTGGCGAGCGTCAAGGCGCCGTTGTTTCCGGGTACGGGCGGGGGGAGCGGTGGTGGCGGTGGCGGGAGTACCGCTTCCTGCTCGGCCGCCTACACCGTCACCAGCGACTGGGGGAGCGGGTTCAACGCCGACGTGAAGGTGACCAACTCGGGCAGTACGGCGATCAGTTCGTGGAAGGTGACCTGGGCCTGGAGCGGTTCGCAGCAGGTCACGTCCATGTGGAACGCGTCGTACACCCAGAGCGGGGCGACCGTGACGGCGGCGAACGCCTCGCACAACGGGGCGATCGCGGCGGGTGGTTCGGCGAGCTTCGGGTTCGGGGGTGCGCCCGGCGGTGCGGGAGTGCCGAGCGTGAGCTGCACCGCGGCATGAGAAAGGGCGCCCGGTGGTCGCCGGGCGCCCTTCACCGTCCTACCGGACAGGACTACAGCTTCTCGATCACGTAGTCGATGCACTTCGTCAGCGCCTCGACGTCCGCCGGGTCGATCGCCGGGAACATCGCGACGCGCAGCTGGTTGCGGCCGAGCTTGCGGTACGGCTCGGTGTCGACGATGCCGTTGGCGCGCAGGACCTTGGCGACGGCGGCCGCGTCGACCTCGTCGGTGAAGTCGATGGTGCCGATGACCTGGGAGCGCTTGGCCGGGTCGGCGACGAAGGGGTTCGCGTACTTGATGTCCTCGGCCCAGCCGTAGAGCGTGCGCGAGGACGTCGCCGTGCGGCGGACGGACCAGTCGAGGCCGCCCTGGCCGTTGAGCCACTCCAGCTGCTGGTTCAGCAGGAAGAGGGTGGCGAGGGCCGGGGTGTTGTACGTCTGGTTCTTGCGGGAGTTGTCGATCGCCGTCGGCAGGCTGAAGAACTCCGGGACGTGGCGGCCGGACGCGTGGATGCGCTCGGCGCGCTCGATCGCGGCCGGGGAGAAGACGCCGATCCACAGGCCGCCGTCGGAGGCGAAGGACTTCTGCGGGGCGAAGTAGTAGACGTCGGTCTCGGCGATGTCGACCGGGAGGCCGCCGGCGCCGGACGTGGCGTCGACCAGGACCAGCGCGCCCTCGTCGGCGTCGGCCACGCGCTTGATGGGCATGGCGACACCGGTCGAGGTCTCGTTGTGCGTGAAGGCGTATACGTCCACGCCCGCCTCGGCCTCGGCCTGCGGGTGCGTGCCGGGGTCGCTGGCGATGACGGTGGGCTCGGCCAGCCAGGGGGCCAGCTTGGACGCCTTCGCGAACTTCGAGCTGAACTCACCGAAGCTGAGGTGCTGCGACTTGTTCTCGATCAGGCCGTGGGTCGCGACGTCCCAGAACGCCGTGGAGCCGCCGTTGCCGAGGATGACCTCGTAGCCCTCGGGGAGGGAGAACAGCTCGGAGATGCCCTCGCGCACCTTGCCGACCAGGTTCTTGACCGGGGCCTGGCGGTGGGAGGTGCCGAGGAGGGAGGTTCCGGTGGCGGCCAGCGCGTCCAGCGCTTCCGTCCGCACCTTGGAGGGGCCCGCGCCGAAACGTCCGTCGGCGGGCTTGATGTCAGCGGGAATCTGGATCTCAGCCACGCTGTGAGATTAGCCGGTGGGGGAAACGTGGGTGAAACGTAGTCCGTCGGGTGAGACGCGTGTCTCGGTGGTTGTCTGCTGAATTACTTCGGCCGTCGGCTGGAGGGTGGCGGCCGTGGGCTGATTTGCTGGCTTCATGGCGGATCTCGAGGCACGTTTGCGCGAGGTTGTCCGGGGCGATGTGCGGTTTGACCTCGCTTCCCGGGCGCTGGTCACCATGGACGCGTCCAACTATCGGCGGGTCCCGCTCGGGGTCGTAGCGCCGCGGGACGGCGATGATGTCGCCGCCGTGCTGGCCGTGTGTCGGGAGGGCGGGGTGCCCGTCGTGGCCCGGGGCGGGGGTACGTCCATCGCGGGGCAGGCCACCGGGACCGGGGTCGTACTGGACTTCACCCGGTACATGAACCGGCTCGTGTCCCTCGACGTGGACGCGCGTACCGCCGTCGTCCAGCCGGGGCTCGTCCTCGACCGGCTGCAGGAGGCCGCCGCACCGCACGGGCTCCGGTTCGGGCCCGACCCCTCCACGCACAGCCGGTGCACGCTCGGCGGGATGGTCGGGAACAACTCCTGCGGATCGCACTCGGTGGCGTGGGGGACGACCGCGGACAGCGTGCGGCAGCTGGACGTGGTCACCGCGCGCGGCGAGCGGCTGCGGCTCGGGCAGGAGTGGGCCGGGGCGCCCGAGGGGCTGCGGGGGCTGGTGGAAGGGGAGTTGGCGCGGCTGCGGACCGGGTTTCCGGAGCTGCCCCGCCGTATCTCCGGGTATGCGCTGGACGCGCTGCTGCCGGAGAAGGGGGCCGATGTCGCCCGTTCCTTCTGCGGGAGCGAGGGCACGCTGGGGGTGCTGACGGAGGCCGTCGTACGGCTCGTCGAGGCGCCACGCGCGCGTGCGCTCGCCGTGCTGGCGTACGCCGACGAGAGTGCGGCGGCGGAGGCCGCGGCCGGGTTGCTGCCGTACGGTCCCCTGACGGTGGAGGGGATGGCCGCCGATCTCGTGCCGGCGGCGGCGATCAGTGCCTTGCCGCGGGGTGGGGCCTGGCTGTTCGTGGAGACGGGCGGGGAGTCGGCCGCGGAGGCACGCGCGCGTGCGGAGGAGATCGTGCGGGCCGCCGATGTCGTGGACTCGCTCGTCGTGACCGGGGCGGCCGAGCAGCGGGCGCTGTGGCGGATCCGGGAGGACGCGAGCGGTACGGCGACCCGGATGCCGGACGGGTCCGAGGCCTGGCCGGGGTGGGAGGACTGCGCGGTGCCGCCGGCCCGACTCGGCGCGTATCTGCGGGACTTCAGGGGGCTGCTCACCCGGCACGGGCTGCGTGGGACGCCGTACGGGCACTTCGGGGACGGATGCATCCATGTGCGGATCGACTTCGATCTGCTGACCGAGGCGGGCATCGGGCGGTTCCGGCGGTTCTCGGAGGAGCTGGCCGAGGTGGTCGTGGCGCACGGCGGGTCGCTCTCCGGGGAGCACGGGGACGGACAGGCACGGGCCGAACTGCTGCCGAGGATGTACGGCGCGGAGACGGTCGCCCTCTTCGAGCGGGTGAAGGGCGTCTGGGACCCCGACGACCTGCTCAACCCCGGGATGCTGGTGCGCCCCGCGCCCCTGGACGCCAACCTCCGCTTCTCCGTGCTGCCCCGCAGACCGGTGGACGTGGCCTTCGGCTACCCGGCCGACGGCGGCGACTTCTCGGCTGCCGTGCGGCGGTGCGTGGGGGTCGCCAAGTGCCGTACGACATCGGCGTCCGGAGCGTCCGTCATGTGCCCCTCCTTCCGGGCGACCGGAGAGGAGGAGCACTCCACGCGCGGGCGGGCGCGGCTGCTGCACGAGATGCTCGCGGGCGAGCTGGTGACCGACGGCTGGCGTTCGACGGAGGTCCGGGACGCGCTGGACCTGTGCCTGTCCTGCAAGGGCTGCCGCTCCGACTGCCCGGTCGAGGTCGACATGGCCACGTACAAGGCGGAGTTCCTGCACCACCACTACGAGGGGCGGCGCCGCCCGGCCGCGCACTACAGCATGGGGTGGCTGCCGGTGTGGTTGCGCTGGGTGACCCGGACCCGCACCGCCCGGCCGCTCAACCACCTCGCTTCCGTACGGCCGTTGGCGGCGCTCGCGAAACGGCTCGGGGGGATCGCGGCCGAGCGGCGGATTCCGCGGGTGGCCACGGAGACGTTCACCCAGTGGTACGGGCGCCGGGCGAGGGCGCGGGCTCGGCAGGAGATGCGTGCGGGAGTGGTGGTCGAGGAGATGCCCGACCGGGGCCCGGTCTTCCTCTGGCCCGACACCTTCACCGAGCACCTCTCGCCGTCCGTGGGCAAGGCGGCGATTCGGGTGCTGGAGGCCGCCGGGGTGGGCGTGACGCCGCTGCCGAAGCTGACCAGGATGCACCGGCCGGTGAAGCAGAGTGTCGAGAAGGACGGCAGTGTGTCGTTCACCGTCGGCCTGCTGCCGTCCCGCCGGTACCGCCTGTGCTGCGGCCTGACGTATCTTTCGACCGGCCAACTGGACCGCGCCCGCGAGGTGTTGCGGCGCACGCTCGACATGCTGGACTTCCTCGTGGACCCCCGGCTGCCCGAGCCGCCGCCACTCCTCGTCGTCCTGGAACCGAGCTGCGCGGCGGCCCTCCGTACGGACCTGCCGGAACTGCTCCACGACGACCCGCGCGCCACGCGCCTCGCCGCCTCGGTCCTGACCTTCGCGGAGGCACTGGAGCGGTACGCGCCCGACTGGACCCCGCCGCGCCTCGACCGCCCGGTCACCGGCCAGACCCACTGCCACCAGCACGCGGTGCTCGGCGACACCGCCGACCGCCGGCTGCGCGAGGCGGCGGGCCTGACCGGCGAGCTGTCCGGCGGCTGCTGCGGCCTGGCGGGCAACTTCGGCTTCGAGCAAGGCCACTTCGAGGTGTCGGCGGCCTGCGCGGAGGACCAGCTCCTGCCGGCGGTGCGGGAGGCCCCGAAGGGGGCGGTGGTCCTGGCGGACGGCTATTCCTGCCGGACGCAGTTGGAGCAGCTGGGCGGGGTACGCGGGAGGCACCTGGCGGAGGTGCTGGCGGAGGCACTGGAGGCGGAGGCCGAGGGAGACGGACGGGACGCATGAGCCCGCCCGTGTCACCGCCGGGCGCGGGAACCCACGCGTGCACACTCGGCCTCATCAGGGCGCGGGAACCGGCGCACGCGCGGGCGACCTCATTAGATGGCAGGACCAGCCACTCGAAGGAGCCCCATGTCCCTGCACCTCCGCCCCCTCACCCGCGCCGAGCACCTCGCCTTCGTCGCGGACCGTCCCTCCGCCAGCCATATGCAGGTCCCTTCCTGGGGCGAGGTGAAGCCGGACTGGCGGGCGGAGAGTCTGGGGTGGTTCGAGGCGGACGGGCGGCTCGTCGGGGCGGGACTCGTGCTGTACCGGCCGTTGCCGAAGCTGAAGAAGTACCTCGCCTATCTCCCCGAGGGGCCGCTGATCGACTGGCACGCGGCCGACCTGCGTGAGCGCTGGCTCGACCCGATGCTCGCGTACCTCAAGAAACAAGGGGCCTTCTCCGTGAAGATGGGGCCGCCCGTCGTCGTACGGCGTTGGAGCGCGGACGCGGTCAAGGCGGCGATCGCCGATCCGGCGGCCCGGCGGCTGCGGGACGCGGAGGCGACCTCGACCGAACCGGGCGCGCTCGACGTGGCCGACCGGCTGCGCGCTGCCGGGTGGAAGCAGACGGAGCCGGGCGGCGAGGAGGGCTTCGCGGCCGGGCAGCCGCGGTATGTGTTCCAAGTCCCGTTCGCCGGGCGGTCGCTGGACGACATCCAGCGCGGCCTCAACCAGCAGTGGCGGCGCAACATCAAGAAGGCGCAGAAGGCCGGCGTCGAGATCGTCCGCGGCGGCTACGACGATCTGCCCGCCTTCTACGCCCTGTACACCGAGACCGCCGAGCGCGACCGCTTCCTCCCGCGCCCCCTGCCCTACTTCCAGCGCATGTGGACCGCCCTCACCGCCGAGGACCCCGACCGTATGCGCCTCTACCTCGCCCGCCACGACGGCGACGTCCTCGCCGCGGCCACGATGCTGACGGTCGGCGAGCACGTCTGGTACTCCTACGGCGCCTCCACCGCCCGCAGGCGCGAGGTCCAGCCCAACAACGCCATGCAGTGGCGCATGATGTGCGACGCCCATCAACTCGGCGCCGCCGTATACGACTTCAGGGGCATCACCGACACCCTGGAGGAGTCGAACCATCTGCTGGGGCTGCTGCGCTTCAAGGCCGGGGCCGGCGGAGAGGCCGTCGAGTACCTCGGGGAGTGGGACTTCCCGCTCAACCGCCTGCTGCACAAGGCGCTCGACCTCTACATGGCACGTCGATGAACACCCCCGGTTTCATCAGCTGACTCTCAGGTTCATAAGAGAACTCTCAGGTTCGGCGGCATCACTCAGGTTTCACCTAGGTATTCACAGCGCTTGTTTGCCGTTAGCTCGCCGACTTTGCCGTTCCTTGAGTTCCGGGCCGTGTAGGTTCTTCGATGTCGGGTTCCGGACGCGGAATTCAGCAAGACCGGCATCACAAGTACAGTGCGAACCAAGGAGTCGGAAATGAGCCTCAAGAAGCTCGCCCCGCTGCCCCCGAAGCCCAAGTCGAAGCAGCTGCCTCCCCCGCCGCCGCCGAAGCCGAAGAAGAAGCACCACCCCAAGCCCCCGGCTCCGAAGCCGATCCCCGGCGCGGACAGCTGAGTCAGCTGTCAGAGGGTCGACGGCCTGCCGTCGACCCTCTTCCTTCGTGGAATTCGTGGAATTTCTGGAATTCGCCAATTCCGGTGACGGGCAGTGGAGGGAATGCGGGATGGACGTGGACGAGGATGACGAGTTCGAATACGCGGACACTCCCACCATTCCGGCCCGCATCGCTTTCCGCCGCTTCTGGCCGCTGACCAAAGGCCTCCGGAAATGGCTGATACTCATCTGGGTGTGCACGGTCCTCGCCGCGCTCGCCGAGACCGAGGCCATCCTGGTCTTCAGCGACCTCACGGACAACGCCCTGCAGAAGGGATCGCTGGCCGCGTTCTGGACCCCGGCCGTGAAGTGGCTGGCCGTGGCGGTCGTCGGCGCGATCGTCGCGTACGCCGGCAACTCCCTTGCCGCCTGGGTCACCGAACGCTTCGTGATGAGGCTGCGCGAGCATGTCTTCGACCACGTACAGCAGTTGCCCCCGCACTTCTTCCAACGCCACCGCCAGGGCGACCTGTTGTCCCGGCTGACGAGTGACGTCGAGGCCATCGAGACGATGGTCGTGTCCGGCCTGGTCGGCGCGGCCTCGGCCGCCTTCTCCGCGCTCTTCTACGCGGCCGCCGCCTTCTGGCTGCGCTGGGACCTGGCCGCCGCCACCTTCGTCCTCGCCCCTCTCTTCTGGCTGGCCGCCCGCCGCTTCTCCGGCTCCATCAAGGACGTCTCGCGCGAGGGCCGGGTCGCCGACGGTGCCATCACCTCCGTCGTGGAGGAGTCGCTCGGCAACATCGTCCTCACCCAGGCCTACGACCGCCGGGACGCCGAGCGCCGCCGCCTGAACGAGGAGGCGAACGCCTGGTTCCGCGCCTCCGTCCGTTCCACCCGCCTGAACGAGGCATACGAGCAGCTCGTGCAGGTCATCGAGACGGTGTGCGTGCTCGCGGTGATCGGCATCGGCGCCTGGGAGATCTCCACCGGCCGGATGACCCTCGGCCAGCTCCTCGCCTTCGCCGCCTTCCTCGGCTACCTCTACCCGCCGGTCCGCGGCCTGGCCCAACTGGGCCTGACGGTCACCGCGGCCACGGCCGGCGCGGAGCGGCTCATCGAGGTCCTCGACGTCCAGCCGTCCGTCGCCGACCCCCGCCGCGGCACCGACGTGGGCCGCCCCGACGGCACGGTCGAGGTCCACGACGTCTCCTTCAGCTACCCGGGCGCCGACAGCACCGCCCTGCAGAACCTGTCCTTCACGGTCAACCCCGGCGAGCTGGTGATCGTCACCGGCCCGAGCGGCGCCGGAAAGTCGACGGTCTCCAAGCTGCTGCTGCGCTTCTACGACCCCGACGCGGGCGAACTGCTGCTGGACGGCGTCCCCTTGCGCGACTTCCCGCTCGCCCGCCTGCGCGAGTACGTGACCCTGCTCCCGCAGGAGACGCTCGTCCTGCACGACACGGTCCGCGCGAACATCGCCTGCGGCCGGCCCGGCGCCAGCGACCAGGCCATCGAGGACGCGGCGAGGGCGGCCGACGCGCACGACTTCATCATGCGACTGCCCGAGGGTTACGGCACCAGGGTCGACCCCAACTCGGCCCGGCTGTCCGGCGGTCAGCTCCAGCGCCTCGCCATCGCGCGGGCCATCCTGCGCGACGCGCCCGTACTGGTCCTCGACGAGCCGACGACCGGTCTCGACGCGATGGCCGCCCGCCGGGTCGTGAAGCCCCTGCGCCGTCTGATGACCGGCCGTACCACCATCATGATCACCCACGACCTCAACCTCGCCCCCGACGCCGACCGCATCCTCGTCGTCGACCGCGGCCGGGTCGTGGAGACGGGCCGGCACGAGGAACTGCTGGCGTGGGGCGGGGCGTACGCGCGACTGCACCGCTCGCAGAACAACGCGGTGATGGACACCGGCGAACTGCGGATGCCGTTGTTCGTGGACTCGGGCAGCGGGATACCGGTGGCGGTGGACGCCGCTGCCGGAACGGCATACCAAGGTTCGGGTTCCGGCGCCGGGGAGTGGAGCGCCGGGGGCGGCGTGACCTGGGGCGCCAATCCCTCCGAGGGTGTTCTGCCAGGCGGTCACTGGGGGGCTTCCGAGGGGATGACATGGTCCGGTGCTCCGGAGGGATTCGCCGGCCACTTCCCCGGCGAATTCCCGGCCGGGGTCTCGCACGCATACGCCCCCACGGTCCCCGACCGGCTCGCCGACGGCCGTCCGCTCTTCCGCGACGAGACGGCGTGGGGTGGGGCCTGACGCGCCGCTCCGGCGGCGGGCTTTCACCACTTGACCAGCAGCCCGAGATTGTGCAACCGTAGATTTACAGCGTAAACATACGGCGACAGGGCCGCTGGGCGACCACCGTTAGCACCGCCCTCCGGAGTCCGGCCTCGGTTCGAGTCCGGACGGCCCGCGCCCTCGCCGGGCTTCACCCGGCCTTCCCGGCTCCGACCGCCCCTCTCCTTGCACTCGCATGCCCGGATTCCGCACCCGGGGCGGGGGCGGCGCGCGCCGGCATCCAGCAACTGGCGCTGTTTTCAAGCAGGTTCACGATGACTGCCACCGACATCAAAACAGTACAATCCCCGCAAAAACTCGTCGCTGCACCCGAGCGCCCGGAGTACGTCGCCTCCGAGGTGCGGGAACCGAAGCGTGACTGGTCGCTCGGGCCGG
This sequence comes from Streptomyces sp. NPDC047043, assembly GCF_040644055.1. Taxonomy (NCBI): domain Bacteria; kingdom Bacillati; phylum Actinomycetota; class Actinomycetes; order Kitasatosporales; family Streptomycetaceae; genus Streptomyces; species Streptomyces sp. NPDC047043. The sequence goes on along the minus strand of NZ_JBEYVO010000042.1, from coordinate 32,460 downwards.
TCACCGGACATCGGATCACCGTGGTGGTGTGCATGTCCCTCGGAGTCCTGGTGCTCTACCAACTCCAGGGATTCCTCTGGCCCGAGGGCCGGCCGGCCCACGGGTGGTTCGAGCAGGCATGGTCGTACGGAGCGATCCTGTGGCTGAGCGCGGTCGTCCCAGGACTCATGGGACTCGTGGGGCTGCTGGCCTTCCGGCACGCCGAGCGTCTCGACGAAGTGCGGCCGATTCCGGTCCTGGTCTGCTGGCGCATCGTCTCCCGGGGCGACAACGTGGAGGCGCTGACCGGCACGATCCGGCGATGCCAGCGCGAGATGGCGCGTACGCCGCTGTTCCCGTACGTCATCGAGGTCGTCACGGACACCGTGAGCACCTGCTTGCCGCCCCCCAACCAAGACCTCGTCTACCTGGCTGTTCCGCTGGACTACCGGACGCCCAAGGGGACGCTGTACAAGGCACGAGCCCTGCAGTTCGCCCTGGAACACTCCGCCCTGCCGGACGACGCCTGGATCGTCCACCTCGACGAGGAGACGCAGCCGACGTCCAGCGGAATAAAGGGCATCGCCCGCATGATCGGCGAAGAGGAACACACCGGCACGCCCAGGATCGGGCAGGGAGCCATCCTGTATCACCGTGACTGGCGGACGCATCCGTTCCTCACGCTGGCCGACAATGTGCGCACCGGCGACGACTTCGCCCGCTTCCACTTCCAGTCCCGGCTGCACCGGACCGTCTTCGGCATGCACGGGTCGTACATCGTGGTGCGCAACGACGTCGAGAAGTCGAGCGGCTTCGACTTCGGCCCGGTGGGCAGCATCACCGAGGACGCCTTCTGGGCCCTGGTGTGCATGGAAGGCGGCCATCGCTGCCGCTGGGTCGACGGTTACCTCGAAGAGCAGTCGACGCGGAGCATCGGGGACTTCGTCCGTCAGCGGCGGCGCTGGTTCCAGGGTCTGGCCAAGGTCGCGCTCTTCGCCCCGGTGAAGCCGCGCTGGCGCATCTCGCTCGGCATCAACACGACCCTGTGGGCACTCGCCCCCTTCGGTCTGCTCTACACCATCGGACACCTGGTGTACGGGTTCCAGGTGGACCCGTGGATCCGGGCGCTCGCCAACGGATCGTTCGCCTCGTTCCTCACGCTGTACATCCTGGGACTGAGGGCCAATCTGGCCGAGCACGGGATCACCGGCGGGCGGGCGGCCGGCTGGATCGCCGCCCAGGCCGTGCTCCTGCCCGTCTTCTCGGCCATGGAGGCGATCGGCGTGCTGATGGCCATCCTGAAGCCGGCCGCCGGATTCCACGTGGTCAAGAAATGACCTCGGGAGATTCGCTCGAGGAACGGCGTGCGGGAGCGGCGGGCCCCGCACCGCCGGGGATCGGTCCGACCCTCGTCGAGCGCGATCCCCAGGCCTCGCCCCACGCCACGGCCCGCTACGCCCAGTTGGTCGCCCTGGAGAACGCGGCCCGGTCCGGAGAGCGCCACAGGACCGTCATCGGGCAGCACATCGAAGCCCACAACGAGCTCTACAACCCCGTCTACGGTGACACCGGGGGTACCACGTACGTCGGCTACCACTACGACAGGGCCGCCGCGATCACGGGCCGGCACCCCGGATTCCTGGAAATCGACGTGGGCCCCGGCTACCACGCCACAGGCTGGGACGGCTCCCGGCGGAGGTACGCCGACGACGCCGTGGACCTCGCCCTGCGCGTCGCGAAGGGCGGCCGCGTCGCCGTGGGCATGTCGTTCCACCAGCCCCACCCCACGTCACACGTCAAGGACTACACCGCCACGTTGGCCACGAACGCGCCCCATCAGGCCGGCGCCTCCTGGTTCGCGAGCGTGGTCGACTGCCGGAACGGCACCGCCGAGCACCGCTCGTTGCTGCAGGACCTGTCCTATCTCGCCGACCATCTGAGTCGTTTTGCCGAACAGGACATTCCTGTCCTGCTGCGCCCGTACCACGAAATGAACCAGCCCACTTTCTGGTGGGGCGGCCAGAGCCCTGCCGCGTTCCGGGCCCTCTGGCGGATCACCTACGACTACCTTGTCGGCACGCGCGATCTGCACAACCTGATCTTCGTCTGGGCGCCCGTCTGCTGGACGCCCGACGGGCCCGACGCCCCGTGGGACTACTACCCGTCCGCCCCTCCTCCCGACGTGGTCGCCGTCGACTACTACGCCGACCCGGACCACACCTCCGGACTGTGGGAGAGCGACGTCGGAAGGATCGGGGACTACTACACGGCCCTCGCCGACTACGGCAGGCCCCGGGCGCTCGCCGAGTCGTACTACACACCCCTGGCCGAAAGCGGCACCAACGCGCTGCGGCGGAGCCCATGGGTCTGGTGGACCGTCTGGGGCGACGGACTCACCAGCCACAACAGTCCTGGCGACATCAGGGCCGCCTACAGGGAGTGTGGTCCAACATTCGGGACAGCTGCAAAACGGGTTTACGCGCCTGACTGAGTCCATTACCGTGGACTCGTCAGTGCATCACGATGAACGAACCCCGAGTCGCACCTGGACCGCCCGTGACCACGCCCAGCACAACCACGACCGCCTCGCCCTCGGCGGTGCACACCTCTGTGGCGCAAGGCCGTCGGGGTTCCCTCGGCCCGACCGGACTGGTCCTGGCCGGCGGTGTCTCGGTGCAGTTCGGCGCGGCGCTGGCGGTGAGCCTGATGCCGCGGGCGGGGGCGCTGGGTGTTGTGACCCTGCGTCTCTTCGCGGCAGCCGTGGTCCTCCTCCTGGTCTGCCGCCCCCGGCTGCGCGGCCACTCGCGCACCGACTGGGGCACGGTGATCGTCTTCGGCCTCACCATGGCCGGGATGAACGGCCTCTTCTACCAGTCCGTCGACCGCATCCCCCTCGGTGCCGCCGTCACCCTGGAGGTCCTCGGTCCGCTCGCGCTCTCCGTCCTCGCCTCCCGGCGCGCGATCAACGCCGTCTGGGCCGCGCTCGCCCTCGCCGGCGTCTTCCTCCTCGGCGGCGGAGGCTTCGGCGACCTGGACCCGCTGGGCGTCGCCTTCGCCCTGGCCGCGGGGGCCATGTGGGCGGCGTACATCGTCTTCAGTGCGCGCACGGGCCGACGGTTCCCGCAGGCCGACGGGCTGGCGCTCGCCATGGCGATCGGTGCGGTGGCGTTTCTCCCGCTCGGCATCGCGGAGTCCGGCACCAAGCTCCTCGACCCGGTGACCCTGGGCCTGGGCGCGGCGGTGGCGGTCATGTCCTCGGTCCTCCCGTACACCCTCGAACTCCTCGCCCTGCGCCGCCTGCCCGCCTCCACCTTCGCGATCATGATGAGCCTGGAACCGGCCCTCGCCGCGACGGCCGGCTTCCTGATCCTCGACCAGGCCCTGTCCGCCGTGCAGGCGGCCGCGATCGCTCTGGTCATCGCGGCGAGCATGGGTGCGGTACGGACGCAGGTGGGACGGGGGAAGGTGGCGGAGCCCGGGCCGGAGGCGGCTTCCGGGAACATCTGACCGCCGGGAGGACCGCCCATCCGGTCACAGGGCGAACCGCTCAGCCGGCCGTCTTCTCCCACACGGAGACATGCGACCGGCTCTCGCCGGTGAACGGCTCCCGCGTCCAGCCCGCCCAACGGTCACGCAGCCGCATCCCGGCCAGCCGGGCCATCAGGTCCAGCTCCGCGGGCCACACGTACCGGAACGGCACGGACCAGAACGAGCCGTGTCCGTCCTCGACCTTCACATGGTGCGAGCTCATCGCCTGCGTGACGAGGTCGTACGTGTCGAAACCGATCCGCGTCTCGCCCACGTGGAACGGCACCGCGTTCTGCCCCGGCGGAAGCCTGCGCAGGTCGGGGACCATGACCTCGACGACGAAGTGACCGCCGGGCTCCAGGTGGGCCGCGGCGTTGAGGAAGCAGTCGACCTGGGCGTCCTGCGTGGTCAGATTCATGATCGTGTTGAAGACCAGGTAGGCGAGCGAGAAGCCGCCGTCCACCCGGGTCGTCGCGAAGTCCCCGACCGTCACCCCGATCGCGTCACCACCGGGCTTCGCGCGCAACCGCTCCACCATCGCCCGGGACAGATCGATGCCGTGCACCTCGACCCCGCGGCGTGACAGCGGCAGTGCGATGCGCCCGGTCCCGACGCCCAGCTCCAGGGCCCGCCCGGCCCCGGCCAGCTCCGCCAGGAGGTCGACGGCGGGTTCCACCGCGTCCGACGTGAACATCTCCGCCGACGACTCGTCGTACGTCGCCGCGACGGACTCTCCGAAGTAACCGTCCTCATCAGGCATCGGGCGACCGTACTGCGGTCGTGGTGGGAGACGCGCGCGATTTTCCGCCCCGGCGCCCCAAAATTAATGCAAGCACGCTTGCTTGTTTCTGGCACCGCTGCCATGCTCGCCCCATGGCTGACCCGACGCCCGTCATCGACGATCTGTGCGCGGAGAGCGAGGAACTCGACCTGCTCGTGGCCGGGTTGAGCCCCGAGCAGTGGGCGCTCGCGACCCCTGCGCCCGGCTGGACCGTCGCCCACCAGATCGCGCACCTCGCCTGGACCGACCACTCCTCGTTGCTGGCAGTGACCGATCAGGACGCCTTCTCCCGCGAGGTCGAGAAGGCGCTGGCCCAGCCCGGCGACTTCGTGGACAACGGCGCGCAGGAGGGCGCAGGGAAGCCGCCCCCGCAGCTGCTCGCGGACTGGCGGACCGGGCGCAGGGCACTGGCCGACGCGCTGCGGGCCGCCCCCGACGGCGCCCGTTTCCCCTGGTACGGCCCGCCCATGGCCACCGCCTCCATGGCCACCGCCCGCCTCATGGAGACCTGGGCCCACGGCCTGGACGTCGCGGACGCGCTCGGCGTGGCCCGTACCCCCACCGACCGGCTCCGGCACATCGTCCGCCTCGGCGTCCGCACCCGAGACTTCGCCTTCGGTGTGCACGGACTGCCCACGCCGTTCGAGGAGTTCCGCGTCGAACTGACCTCGCCTTCCGGCGAGTTGTGGCTGTACGGGCCCGAGGACGCCGACGACCGCGTCACCGGTACCGCCCTCGACTTCTGCCTCCTGGTCACCCGGCGTGCGCACCGAGAGGACCTCGCCCTGCAGGCGACCGGCCCCGACGCCGACCGCTGGCTGGACATCGCCCAGGCCTTCGCCGGACCCCCGGGCGACGGCCGCCCGCCGAAGGGGACCGCCGGATGACGACTCTCCGTATCGGCAACGCCTCCGGCTTCTACGGCGACCGGTTCGACGCCATGCGCGAGATGCTCACCGGTGGCGAACTCGACGTCCTGACCGGCGACTACCTCGCCGAGCTGACCATGCTGATCCTGGGCCGGGACCGGCTGAAGGACCCCTCCGCCGGATACGCCCGCACCTTCCTGCGCCAGCTGGAGGAGTGCCTGGGGCTCGCGCAGGAGCGAGGGGTGAAGATCGTCACCAACGCCGGCGGGCTGAATCCCGCCGGGCTCGCCGACGCCGTACGGAAGCTGGCCGACCGGCTCGGCATCCCCGTCCGGGTCGCCCATGTCGAGGGCGACGACCTCACGGCCGCCCACCCGGGCAGCCTCGCGGCCCATGCCTACCTCGGCGGCTTCGGCATCGCGGCCTGTCTGCGCGAGGGCGCGGACGTTGTCGTCACCGGGCGGGTGACGGACGCGGCGCTGGTCACCGGGCCCGCCGCCGCCCGCTTCGGCTGGCAGCCGGGGGAGTACGACCGGCTCGCGGGGGCCGTCGTCGCCGGGCATGTGCTGGAGTGCGGGGCACAGGCCACCGGCGGCAACTACGCGTTCTTCGCCGAACGAGGCCATGACATCCGGCGGCCCGGCTTCCCGCTCGCCGAGCTGCACGAGGACGGCACCGCGGTCATCACCAAGCACCCCGGCACCGGCGGCTTCGTCGACGTCGGCACGGTCACCGCGCAGCTCCTGTACGAGACGGGCGGCGCCCGGTACGCGGGACCGGACGTGACGGCCCGCCTCGACACCGTACGGCTCACCCCGGACGGCCCCGACCGCGTCCGCATCGAGGGCGTACGCGGCGAGGCCCCGCCCCCGACCCTCAAGGTCGGCCGCAACCGCCTCGGCGGCTTCCGCAACGAGGTCGCCTTCGTCCTCACCGGCCTCGACATCGAGGCCAAGGCCGCGCTGGTACGGGACCAGATGGACGCCGCTTTCCGGGAGGCCAAGTCCGCGCCCGCCGACGTCCGTTGGGACCTCGTCCGCAGCGACCGGGCCGACGCCCCGACCGAGGAGACGGCCAGCGCACTGCTGCGGCTCGTCGTACGGGACCGGGACGAGGCGGTCGTGGGCCGGGCGCTGAGCGGGGCCGCCGTCGAACTGGCGCTGGCGAGCTACCCCGGCTTCCATGTGCTGGCGCCACCTGGAAAGGGTGCGCCCTATGGGGTCTTCGAGGATGTGTACGTCCCCCATGGCGCCGTGGACCATGTGGCCGTCCTCCATGACGGGCGCCGGATCCCCGTGCCGCCGGCCCACGACACCCTCGTACTCGACGATCTTCCGGAACCGCCGCTGCCGGAGCCGCTGCCCGACGGGCCGTGCAAGCGGGCTCCTCTCGGCCTGGTCGCCGGGGCCCGCAGCGGTGACAAGGGCGGGAACGCCAACGTCGGGGTGTGGGTGCGGTCGGACGAAGCCTGGCGGTGGCTCGCGCACGAGCTGACGGCGGACCGGTTCCGCGAGTTGATCCCCGAGAGCCGCGAGCTCCCCGTCACCCGGCACCTCCTGCCGAACCTCCGCGCCCTCAACTTCGTCGTCGAGGGCATCCTCGGCGAGGGCGTCGCCGCCCAGCACCGCTTCGACCCGCAGGCCAAGGCCCTCGGCGAGTGGCTGCGTTCCCGCCATCTGGACATCCCGGAGGTCCTGCTGTGACCGTCATCAACTCCGGCCTGGACACGGCGGGTTCGGACTACCGGGCCAACCGCGAGGCCATGCTCGACAAGCTGGACCAGCTGACCGCCGAGCATGCGAAGGCGCTTGCGGGTGGCGGCGAGAAGTACGTCGAACGGCACCGGAAGCGCGGCAAGCTGCTCGCCCGCGAGCGCATCGAGCTGCTCCTCGACCCGGACACGCCCTTCCTGGAACTGTCGCCGCTGGCCGCCTGGGGCAGCGACTACACGGTGGGCGCCTCGCTCGTCACCGGCATCGGGGTCGTCGAGGGCGTGGAGTGCCTGATCACCGCCAACGACCCGACCGTCCGCGGCGGCGCCAGCAACCCCTGGTCGCTGAAGAAGGCCCTGCGCGCCAACGACATCGCCCTCGCCAACCGGCTGCCCTGCATCAGCCTGGTGGAGTCGGGCGGCGCCGATCTGCCGTCGCAGAAGGAGATCTTCATTCCCGGAGGCGCGATCTTCCGGGACCTGACACGGCTGTCGGCGGCCGGCATCCCGACGATCGCCGTCGTCTTCGGGAACTCGACGGCCGGCGGCGCGTACATCCCCGGCATGTCCGACCACGTGATCATGGTCAAGGAGCGCGCCAAGGTCTTCCTCGGCGGTCCGCCCCTGGTCAAGATGGCCACCGGCGAGGAGAGCGACGACGAGTCGCTCGGCGGCGCCGAGATGCACGCGCGTGTGTCGGGCCTCGCGGACTACTTCGCCGTGGACGAGCCGGACGCGCTGCGACAGGCCCGGCGTGTGGTCGCCCGGCTCAACCACCGCAAGGCGTACGGGGATCCGGGCCCGGCCGCACCGCCCAAGTACGACGAGGACGAGCTGCTGGGCGTCGTCCCGGGGGATCTCAAGACCCCCTTCGACCCGCGCGAGGTCATCGCCCGGATCGTCGACGCCTCCGACTTCGACGAGTTCAAGCCGCTGTACGGGACGAGCCTGACGACCGGCTGGGCCACGCTGCACGGCTATCCCGTCGGCATCCTCGCGAACGCCCAGGGGGTGCTGTTCAGCGAGGAGTCCCAGAAGGCCGCCCAGTTCATCCAGTTGGCCAACCAGCGGGACATCCCGCTCCTCTTCCTGCACAACACCACCGGCTACATGGTCGGCAAGGAGTACGAGCAGGGCGGGATCATCAAGCACGGCGCGATGATGATCAACGCCGTGTCCAATTCGAAGGTCCCGCACCTGTCGGTGCTGATGGGCGCTTCCTACGGGGCCGGCCACTACGGCATGTGCGGGCGGGCGTACGACCCGCGCTTCCTGTTCGCCTGGCCGAGCGCCAAGTCGGCCGTCATGGGCCCGCAGCAGCTGGCCGGCGTCCTCTCCATCGTGGCCCGGCAGTCGGCCGCCGCGAAGGGGCAGCCGTACGACGAGGACGCGGACGCCGCGCTGCGCGCCATGGTGGAGCAGCAGATCGAGTCCGAGTCCCTGCCGATGTTCCTGTCCGGGCGGCTCTACGACGACGGCGTCATCGACCCGCGCGACACCCGCACCGTCCTCGGCCTGTGCCTGTCGGCCGTCCACACGGCGCCGTACGAGGGTGCGCGCGGCGGCTTCGGCGTCTTCCGGATGTGAGGGATCCAGTGATTGCTTCTGTCCTCGTGGCCAACCGGGGCGAGATCGCCTGCCGGATCTTCCGCACCTGCCGTGAGTTGGGAATCCGGACGGTCGCCGTGCACTCCGACGCCGACGAAAACGCGCTCCACGCGCGCGTGGCCGACACGGCGGTACGGCTGCCGGGAGCGACGCCCGCGGAGACCTATCTGCGCGGCGACCTGATCGTGAAGGCGGCGGTCGCTTCCGGCGCGGACGCCGTGCACCCCGGTTACGGCTTCCTCTCGGAGAACGCCGACTTCGCGCGCGCGGTCATCGACGCCGGCCTGATGTGGATCGGGCCGCCCCCGGAGGCGATCGAGGCGATGGCGTCCAAGACGCGCGCCAAGGAGCTGATGGGGATCGCACCCCTGGCCGGGGTGGGCGAGTCCGACCTTCCGGTGCTGGTGAAGGCGGCCGCGGGCGGCGGGGGCCGCGGAATGCGCATCGTGCGCCGCCTCGACGAGTTGGACGCCGCCCTGGAGGGCGCAAGCGCCGAGGCCGCCGGCGCCTTCGGCGACGGCGAGGTCTTCGTCGAGCCGTACGTGGAGGGCGGCCGCCACGTCGAGGTGCAGATCCTCGCGGACACACACGGCACGGTGTGGGCACTGGGCACGCGCGACTGCTCGCTGCAGCGCCGCCACCAGAAGGTGATCGAGGAAGCCCCCGCACCGGGTTTGACTTCCGAACTGACCGGCTCCCTCCACGAGATGGCCGTACGCGCCGCGAAGGCCGTCGACTACGTGGGTGCCGGCACGGTGGAGTTCCTGGTGGCGGGCGACAAGGCCCACTTCCTGGAGATGAACACCCGCCTCCAGGTCGAACACCCGGTGACGGAGGCCGTGTTCGACATCGACCTCGTGGCCCTGCAGCTCCGGGTCGCCGAGGGCCACGCACTCGACGAGGAACCCCCACGCGCGCGTGGCCACGCCGTCGAGGCCCGCCTCTACGCCGAGGACCCGGCGAGCGAATGGGCTCCGCAGACCGGCACCTTGCATCGCCTCGCTGTTCCCCACGTCCGCCTGGACACGGGCTACGAGGACGGCGACGAGATCGGCGTCCACTACGACCCCATGCTCGCGAAGGCCGTCGCCCACGCCCCCACGCGCGCGGAGGCGCTCCGCAAACTCGCGGGCGCCCTGGAACGCGCCACGATCCACGGCCCGACGACCAACCGCGACCTCCTCCTGCGCTCCCTGCGGCACAGGGAGTTCACGACGGCCCGCATGGACACGGGCTTCTACGACCGCCACCTCGACGAGCTGACGACCGCGCCCCCCGACCCGCACGCCCCCTTGGCCGCCGCCCTCGCCGAGGCCGCCCAGGGCCGCTCGCGCTTCGGCGGCTTCCGCAACCTGCCCTCCCAGCCGCAGACCAGGCGGTACGAGACGGCGGGCGAGGAGCACGAGATCCACTACCGGCACACACGCGCGGGGCTGGAGGCAGACGGGGTCCGGGTCGTGCACGCCGCCGCCGATCTCGTCGTACTCGAAGTGGACGGCGTACAGCGGAAGTTCGAGGTGGCGAGGTACGGCGAGCAGGTCTACGTCAACGCGACAGCCCTGAAGGCCCTGCCCCGCTTCCCGGACCCGACGGCACAGCTCGCACCGGGTTCACTGCTGGCACCGATGCCGGGAACGGTCGTGAAGGTGGTCGACGGTCTGGCCGTGGGAGCCGCTGTAAAGGCCGGAGAGCCCCTCCTCTGGCTGGAGGCGATGAAGATGCAACACAAGATCACAGCACCGGTCACAGGCACGGTGACAGCTCTGCACGCTGTGCCGGGACAACAGGTGGAGGTCGCCGCACTGCTTGCGGTCGTCGAGCCCACCTAGGGGCGCGGGGCGGTATCGATATGCGGCTACCGCCGCGCGAGCGCGACCAGCCACGGACAACCCGCAGCCCGAAGGAGCCCAGATGGCCCTCATCGAATCCGAAGAAAACAAAGCCCTCCGCTCGGCCGTCGCCGCCCTCGGCAAACGCCACGGCCGAGACTTCGACCGAGAAACCCTCTGGTCCGAGGCAGCCAAGCTGGGCTACCTCGGCGTCAACCTGCCGGAGGCATACGGCGGTGGAGGCGGCGGCATCTCCGAACTCTCCATCGTCCTCGAAGAGCTGGGCGCCGCAGGCTGCCCCCTGCTCATGATGGTCGTCTCCCCGGCCATCTGCGGCACGGTCATCGCCCGCTTCGGCACGGACGCCCAGAAACAGGAGTGGCTCCCCGCCCTGGCGGACGGCACCCGCACCATGGCCTTCGGCATCACGGAACCCGACGCCGGCTCCAACAGCCACCGCATCACCACCACCGCCCGCCGCGACCCGGACACCGGCGACTGGCTCCTCACCGGCCGCAAGGTCTTCATCTCCGGCGTGGACATCGCGGACGCGACCCTCATAGTCGGCCGCACCGAAGACGCCCGCACAGGCACCCTCAAGCCCTGCCTGTTCATCGTCCCGCGAGACGCCGAAGGCTTCACGCGCCACCAGATCGACATGGAACTCCACGCCAAGGAGAAGCAGTTCGAGCTGACCCTGGACGACGTACGCCTGCCCGCCGACGCCCTGGTCGGCGACGAGGACGCCGGCCTCCTGCAGCTCTTCGCCGGCCTCAATCCCGAACGCGTCATGACGGCCGCCTTCGCGATCGGCATGGGCCGCTACGCGCTCGCGCAGGCGATCACGTACGCACGGGAACGCACCGTCTGGAAGACCCCCATCGGCGCCCACCAGGCCATCGCCCACCCCCTCGCCCAGGCCCACATCGACCTCGAACTCGCCCGCCTGATGATGCAGAAGGCGGCCCACCTCTACGACTCCGGGGACGACGTAGGCGCAGGCGAGGCCGCCAACATGGCCAAGTACGCGGCGGGGGAGGCCTGCGTCCGGGCCGTCGACCAGGCCGTGCACACCCTCGGCGGCAACGGCCTCACCCGCGAATTCGGGCTCGCCAAGTTGATAACAGCCGCACGAGTGGCTCGTATTGCTCCGGTGAGCCGGGAGATGATTCTCAACTACGTCTCCCACCAGACTCTGGGCCTTCCCAAGTCGTACTAGACCGTCGTGGCCGCCTTGGAGGAACCGTGTTCCGCAGCGAGTACGCAGACGTCCAGCCCGTAGAACTCCCCATCCATGACGCGGTGTTGGGCCGGGCCGCCGAGTTCGGTGACGCTCCCGCCCTGATCGACGGCACCGACGGCACCACCCTGTCGTACGAACAACTGGACCGCTTCCACCGCCGCATCGCGGCCGCGCTCGCCGAGGCGGGCGTGCGCAAGGGCGACGTGCTCGCGCTGCACAGCCCGAACACCATCGCCTTCCCGACCGCCTTCTATGCGGCCACGCGCGCGGGTGCCTCCGTCACCACCGTGCACCCGCTGGCCACGGCGGAGGAGTTCGCCAAGCAACTGGGGGACTCGGCGGCCCGCTGGATCGTCACCGTGGGACCGCTGCTGGAGACCGCGCGCAGGGCGGCCGAACTCGCGGGCGGCGTCGAGGAGATCTTCGTCTGCGACAGCGCGCCGGGGCATCGTTCGCTGATCGACATGCTGGCCTCCGCCGCCCCCGAGCCGGCCGTCGACATCGACCCGGTGGAAGACGTCGCGGCCCTGCCGTACTCCTCCGGGACGACCGGCATCCCCAAGGGCGTCATGCTCACGCACCGCCAGATCGCCACCAACCTCGCCCAGCTCGAACCCGTCATGCCGGCCGGGCCCGGCGACCGCATCCTCGCCGTCCTGCCCTTCTTCCACATCTACGGCCTCACAGCCCTGATGAACGCGCCCCTGAGGCTCGGCGCCACCGTCGTCGTCCTGCCCCGCTTCGAGCTCGACACCTTCCTCGCGGCCATCCAGAACCACCGCATCACCGGCCTCTACGTCGCCCCGCCCATCGTCCTGGCCCTCGCCAAGCACCCGGCGGTCGCGAACTACGACCTGTCGTCCCTGAAGCACATCACCAGCGCCGCCGCCCCCCTGGACGCGAAACTCGCGGCCGCCTGCTCCCAGCGCCTCGGCCTGCCGCCCGTCGGCCAGGCCTACGGCATGACGGAACTCTCCCCGGGCACGCACGTCGTCCCGCTCGACGCCATGCGCGACGCCCCGCCCGGAACCGTCGGCAAACTCATCGCCGGCACCGAGATGCGCATCGTCTCCCTCGACGACCCCGACAAGGACCTCGGCGTCGGCGAGTCCGGCGAGATCCTCATCCGCGGCCCCCAGGTCATGAAGGGCTATCTCGGCCGTCCCGACGCCACCGCCGCGATGATCGACAAGGAGGGCTGGCTGCACACCGGGGACGTCGGCCATGCGGACGCCGAGGGCTGGCTGTTCGTCGTGGACCGCGTCAAGGAACTCATCAAGTACAAGGGCTTCCAGGTGGCCCCCGCCGAACTCGAGGCCCTCCTCCTCACCCACCCGGGCATCGCGGACGCGGCCGTCATCGGCGTCTACAACGAGGACAACAACGAAGTCCCGCACGCCTACGTCGTCCGCCAGCCCACCGCCACCGACCTCTCCGAAGGCGAGGTCATGATGTACGTCGCCGAACGCGTCGCCCCCTACAAACGCGTCCGCCAGGTGACCTTCATCGACGGCGTCCCGAGGGCCGCCTCCGGCAAGATCCTCCGCAGGGAACTGAGGGAGCGCACATGACGTTGATCGGACGTACGCGCGCGCGTGGCGTCGAAACCCTCAGCCTCGACTCCCCGGCCAACCGCAACGCCCTCTCGGCGGCACTGGTCGGCGAACTCGCCGACGCGCTCACGGACTGCGCCAAGGACACCGACGTACGTGCGATCGTCCTCACCCACACCGGCAACACGTTCTGCGCGGGCGCCGACCTCCGCGACCCGCCGCACCCGGACGCACTTGTCGGCGTGCTGAGGCAGATCGTCGAACTGCGCAAACCGGTCCTGGCACGAGTGACGGGCCACGTCCGGGCGGGCGGCCTGGGCCTGCTGGCCGCCTGCGACATCGCGGCGGCCTCGACGGAGTCCACCTTCGCCTTCACAGAGGTACGGATCGGAGTGGCCCCCGCGGTCATCTCCCTGCCGCTGATGCCCCGCACGGACCCCCGCGCCCTCGCCCGCTACTACCTCACCGGCGAACGCTTCGAGGCACCCGAGGCAGGCCGCATCGGCCTCCTGACGGCCGCGGGCGACGACGTCGACGCCGTACTGTCACCCATCCTCGACGGCCTCCGGCGAGCCGCCCCGCAGGGCCTGGCCGAGACGAAAGCGCTGCTCACAGCTAAGGTGCTGGAAACATTCGACCGGGACGCGGCCGACCTCACCGCGCTCTCGGCCCGGCTGTTCGCCTCCGCGCAGGCCCGCGAGGGGATGACGGCCTTCCTGGAACGACGGGATCCCACATGGGTGCTGTGACCGCAGACGACCGCGTCGACCGCGTGCCCAAACAGGACCGCAGCCGGGCCACCCGGCAGCGGCTCCTGGAAGCCGCCGTGTCCTGCCTCGCCGAACACGGCTGGGCGGGCTCCACGGTCTCCGTCGTCGCCGAACGCGCCGGCGTCTCCCGCGGCGCGGCCCAGCACCACTTCCCCACCCGCGAGGACCTCTTCACGGCAGCCGTCGAATACGTCGCCGAGGAACGCTCCACCGCGATACGCGCCCTCTTCCCGCAGGGCGCGTCAGGCGACCGCCGAGCCGTGGTCTCCGCCCTGGTCGACCTCTACACGGGCCCCCTTTTCCGGGCGGCCCTGCACCTGTGGGTCGCCGCCTCCAACGAGGACCAGCTCCGCCCCCGCGTCACCGAACTGGAGGCCCGCGTCGGCCGCGAGACCCACCGCATCGCCGTCGACCTGCTCTCCGCCGACGAGTCCCGCCCCGGCGTCCGCGAAACCGTCCAGGGCCTCCTGGACATGGCCCGGGGCCTGGGCCTGGCGAACCTGCTCACGGACGACGGGGGGCGGCGGGAGCGGGTGGTGGCGCAGTGGGCCGAGATCCTGGACCGGGAACTCAAGGTCTGAGCCGGCCCTTCCAGGAGCGAGCCCGAACTTCAGGGACTCAGCCGCTCCACCCGCCAGCCCCCGTCCGCCTCCGCCACGTACCGCAACCGGTCGTGCAGTCGGTTCTCGCGGCCCTGCCAGAACTCCACCGTCTGCGGGGCCACCCGGAAGCCGCCCCAGTTCGGGGGGACCGGGACCTGTTCGCCCTCCGGGTAGCGGGCCTCGAGTTCGGCGTACGAGGCGTCGAGTTCGGCGCGTGAGGGGATGACCGTGGACTGGGCGCTGGCCCAGGCGCCCAGCTGGGAGCCGTGCGGGCGGGTGCGGAAGTAGGCGGCGGTCTCGTCGCGGCCGGTGCGGCGCGCGATGCCGGAGACGATGACCTGGCGTGCCATCGGGTGCCAGGGGAAGAGCAGGGAGACGTACGGGTTCTCCGCGAGGTCGCGGGCCTTGCGGGAGTCGTAGTTGGTGTAGAAGACGAAGCCCTGCTCGTCGAACTGCTTGAGCAGCACCGTGCGGGAGCTGGACCGGCCCTCGGCGTTCGCCGTGGAGACGACCATGGCGTTCGGTTCGAAGAGGTGGGCCTCCGTCGCCGCCTGTTCGAACCAGTGCGCGAACTGCGCCACCGGAGTGGCGGCCAGATCGGACTCGGCGAGACCCTCGGCCCGGTACTGCTTGCGCATGGCGGCGGGGTCGAGGGGATGGGCGTCTCGATCGTTCACGCGGTCATCTTGCCGTATGTGCAGGTGCCGTTCGGCATCAAGTCGGTCATCATCGAAGGGCCGGATGTGGCACTGAGTGCCGCGCAGTCTCCCCAAATGTGGCACTCGGGGATATCGTGCTGGTGCCGTTCCGGTTGAGTGAGCAGCCGTACGGGGCATCACCAGGGTGGCCACCCAGGACCGCGAGTCGCACGACCGACCGGGGATCCAGCGGCCGAGCCGCCAGCCACTTCTGTCGTACACATCACGAGGAGCCGCCTGATGTCCGACTTCGTACCCGGACTCGAGGGAGTCGTCGCGTTCGAGACGGAGATCGCCGAACCGGACAAGGAGGGCGGCGCCCTTCGGTACCGGGGCGTCGACATCGAGGACCTGGTCGGTCACGTCTCGTTCGGAAACGTGTGGGGGCTGCTGGTCGACGGCGCCTTCAACCCCGGTCTGCCGCCCGCCGAGCCGTTCCCGATCCCGGTGCACTCCGGCGACATCCGGGTGGACGTCCAGTCGGCGCTGGCCATGCTGGCGCCCGTGTGGGGCCTGAAACCGCTGCTGGACATCGACGCCGAGCAGGCGCGCGCGGACCTGGCCCGGGCGGCCGTCATGGCGCTCTCCTACGTCGCCCAGTCGGCCCGCGGTCAGGGGCGGCCCATGGTTCCGCAGCGGGAGATCGACAGGGCGCAGTCGATCACCGAGCGCTTCATGATCCGCTGGCGGGGCGAGCCGGACCCGAAGCATGTCGCCGCCGTCGACGCCTACTGGACCTCGGCCGCCGAGCACGGCATGAACGCGTCCACGTTCACCGCCCGCGTCATCGCCTCCACCGGCGCTGATGTGGCGGCGGCGCTCTCCGGTGCCGTAGGAGCGATGTCCGGTCCGCTGCACGGCGGTGCGCCGTCGCGTGTCCTCGGCATGATCGAGGAGATCGAGCGGACGGGGGATGCCGACGCGTACGTCAAGCAGGCCCTCGACAAGGGGGAGCGGCTGATGGGCTTCGGGCACCGGGTGTACCGGGCCGAGGATCCACGCGCGCGCGTGCTGCGGCGTACGGCTCGTGAGCTGGGCGCTCCGCGGTTCGAGGTGGCGGAGGCGCTGGAGAAGGCCGCCCTGGCGGAGCTGCACGCACGGCGGCCGGACCGGGTGCTCGCGACGAACGTGGAGTTCTGGGCGGCGATCGTCCTCGACTTCGCCGAGGTCCCTGCGCACATGTTCACGTCGATGTTCACGTGTGCCCGTACGGCGGGGTGGTCGGCGCACATTCTGGAGCAGAAGCGGACGGGGCGGCTTGTGCGGCCGTCTGCGCGGTATGTGGGGCCGGGGTCTCGGTCGCCTCAGGAGATCGAGGGGTACGGGGACATCGCCCACTGAGGGGTGACGACAGGAGCGCGGGCGACTGCGGGCTTGTTGTGGCTGGTCGCGCCCAGGCGGCGGAGCCGCAAGTCGATGCAGCCCCGCGCGCCTGGCATGGCGTTGATCACGCCGGGGTGAGCAGGTTCCCGTGGTGTCGCTCGGCCACCAGCGGGTGGGCCCTCAGTTTGCCCTTCAGCTCGTTGTAGCCGTATTCGGCGAACAGGGGGTTGGCCGGGTCGTCGGTGACTCCGGGGGCCGTCGTCGCGTGCGGGAACTGCAGGGGCTCGACCTTCGCGTCCAGCCGCGGGTTGTAGAAGAAGGGCACGGAGAAGCGCTCTGTTGCGCCGGGCGGGGACACCACTCGGTGACTGGTGGCGACCAGGTAGCCGTTGGTCGCCACCTCCAGCAGCTCGCCGAGGTTGACCACGAACGCGCCCTCCAGCGGCGGCACGTCATGGAACCGGCCGTCCTCGCGCTCCACCTGCAGGCCGCCGACCCGGTCCTGCAGCAGGAGGGTCAGGAAGCCGTAGTCCTTGTGGGCCCCTACGCCCTGGTCGGCGCCGTCACCGGCACTTCCCGGGTAGCGCACGAGCTTCAGGTGCGGGTGGGCGTGGGCGCCGAAGATCTGGTCGTAGAAGTCGGCGGGGGCGCCGATGGCGGTGAGCAGCTCGTGCAGGAGCCGCTGGGCGACCGCGCTCAGCCGGTCGATCCAGGCGAGCGCGGCGGTGCGCAGTTCGGGGAGGGCGGCGGGCCACTGGTTGGGGCCCTCCAGCCACCAGTAGGCGGGCTCACCGGGGCCGGGTGTCCGCGCCGGCCGCTCGGCGCCGATGTCGAGCTGGTCCCGCCAGTCCCTGCTTCCGCCCGTGCGCTCGTCGCCGGTACGTGTGTAGCCACGGAAATGGGGCGAGTTGACGTTGTCGAGCGCGAGCCGGTCGGCCTCGGGCAGCCGGAAGAAGGCGTGCATGGCCTGTACGAGCCGCTCGGTCTCGGCCTGGCTCACGCCGTGCCCGACGAGCTGGAAGAAGCCCACGTCGTGGGCGGCGCTGTGCAGCTGGGAGTGGAGCAGTGCACGGGCCTGGGGGCCGCGGTCGGCGGCGGAGAGGTCGATGATCGGGAGCAGGTCGTACGACGGGGTCGTCGCAGTGTGCGTCATGAGGTGCGTCCGCAGGGTGTACGGGGCAGGGGCGGCCGCCGGGGGTGGGGCGGGCCCGGGTGCCGGAAGGAAGAACGAAAAGAAGTGCCCTAAGTACGGCAGAGAGGGGCTGGGTCAGACAGAGCGCCGACAGCCCATGCTCGTGACGCGGACGTAGTCCACGTGGCGGCGTCGAACGAGCGAAAGCATGCGCCCAGAGTAACTCGTGAACGCAGACGACCCGCGAGCTCGGGTTCCTCCGCCTCAGCGGAGGAGCCGGCCGGACGTACCGGCGAGCTCGCGGGTCGGGTGACTGCGTTGGATTGGGCCGGCTGCGTGTATCTCGCACACGCTGGTCCGGCGCCGAACCGAGTACGACGGCGGGCCACTAGCCCGCAGCCACCTCTTCCGTCCGGTATGCATACATCTGCCGAACCACCCCCTCTCTGAAGTAACAGCAACACTAGGAAGCTGTAGGGCACGGATCAACCGGTTTTTCGAGATGTTGACGGAGCTCCTTCCGGCCGGAAGGAGTATCCGTATCCGTTGCCCCGCTGGAGGAGCCGCAGATTCCGGTGGCGGACGTTGAACCGGCCTTCCGGTGTGGTGAGGCTGTGCTGCCCGTTGGCTCGGACGGAGATGCGCCCAGTCCACGTGCCCGCCCACCTGCCGATCGGGACCGTGGCTCGTACGAGGTCGCCGGTAACGTATCCGAAGTGCTGCTTGGTCCGAGCTCGCTGGAGGCGAGGGAAGCCGAAGCGGTCCGGGGTCGTGCGGGCGTACGAGCCACGCCCTGTCGCCTTGACTACGAGCACCTGGCGAGACAATCGGACGATCGCGTCGCCGTTCTCGTAGTCCAGGGATCCGACGGATAAAGCGTCGAGGGTGTGCGTCTTTTCCAGCCCCATGGCAGTGCGGTTTTCCTTGGTGCGCACGCCGGGCCAGGTGTGTACGAGGCTGCTGAGGGTAGAGAGCGCATCCTTGAGCTGCCAGCGGGTCGCGTTCATGACGGCGGCGCCATGGAGTGGCGCCATCATGTGCTGGAGGATCTTCGCGAGGAGGTCGGGGCGATCAGCGAGAAAGACCTCGACGGGGGTGCTGCCTTTTGCCTCGTTGCACGGGACGCAGGCGAGGACGAGGTTGGAGATGCGGCTTGAACCACCTCGGCTGCGGGGTCTGACGTGCTCGATGTTCAGGCGTACTCCAGCGGCGCCACAGTAGGCGCACGCGCTGTTCCACTTGGCGTGCAGGTAGGCGCGCACGTTGGTTCCGGCGAGTGTTCCTTGCGTGTATTCGGCACCGGTAAGAGGTCTGCCCGTGCTCATCGCGTGGCTGTCGAAGGCGACGCTTTCCACGTGGATTTCGGCGACGGGTGCATAACGGCAGAGACGGGTTGCCTGGGAGTAGATGGTGTCGACGCGGTGGCGCAGTGAGGGCGGCAGCCATCCCGCGGCGCAGGGTCGGTTGTGTGAACGAGGCGCCCGATAACGGCAGTTGGCCGAGCGTCGCCTGCGTCGGTAGCCGGCACGTTGTTGCATGCACTTACGGATCTGGTCGCCGCGGTGCTGGAGTTCCACCGAGACGAGGCCGCGTCGGACGGTGAGAGCGACTACTGCCCGTCCCTTGCCCAACAGTTCGCGGGCTCGAGCGGGGTGGCACGGCATGAGCGGCCGGCCGTCCTTGGAGAGGACGAAGATCCTGCTCGCGCCGACACCGCCTGTGTACGACTGCTTGTGCGTGTGCGTGGGAGCGTCACCGCTCCCGTTCTCTGCCGCCTCCGCTGCCGGAGCAGCGTTCTTGGCGTGACGCCGACGGGCTCTGGTGCCGCGCTCGCCGGTCTCCCCTCGCCCATGTTCCCTGCCGGTGTCCCGCGCGGTGGCGGGGTGTCCGTGGGCCGTTTCGTCCCTGCTCCCAGGGGTGTCTGCTCCCACGGATTCCAGAGCAGGCTGCTGAGGAAGCACAGCCTGGTGGGTCTGCTCGCCTGCAGGAAACGTAGTCATCGGTGCACCTCCCCGATCTCTCTGATCGTGATGACTTGGGCTGGTCACCCGACCCGGCTTCCTTAAGAAGGCAGGCCCCGATTCGCGATCGGTGAAGCGAGTGACCTCCTTTCAGCACGTAAAGGAAACGCTAGTGATCAACATGGTCCGCGCAAGGTCGAATCGACAGATGACGCTCATTCGTGCGAAGAATCCCAAATCCTCGAACACGTACCCGATCTTGCTGCTAGACGGGTGATCGTTCGGGACCTCCGTTAGCGTTCCGCGCATGACGGAGCGGCGTGCGATTTTCAGTGGTTCGGTGTTCGAGGAGCAGATCGGGTATGCCCGGGCCGTGGTCGACGGGGACTGGGTGCATGTGTCGGGGACGACGGGGTTCGACTACGGGGCCATGACGATCTCCGACGACGTGGTGGAGCAGGCCGAGCAGTGTCTGCGGAATGTCGGGGCGGCGCTTGCGGAGGCCGGGGCTGGGTTCTCCGATGTGGTGCGGGTGCGGTATCTGCTGCCTGAGAGGGCGGACTTCGAGCCTTGTTGGCCTGTGTTGCGACGGGCGTTCGGGGAGGTGCGGCCTGCGGCGACGATGTTGGTGTGTGGGCTGGCTGATCCTCGGATGAAGATCGAGATCGAGGTGTACGCGCGGCGGCGGGGGCTGCGGATCGAGGCCGTGCACGGGGAGGGCATGTTGGAGGAGTGGCGGTACGTGCACAACGCCGTTGTGCCGCCTGCCGCCATGTCCTTCGACGAGGCACGGGAGCGGCTCGGGCGGTATCGGCTGGAGAACGCGTACCTCGGGGACGTACTCGTCGGGTGTTCCACTGTGCGGCCGCCCGCGGCGGAGGACGCCGTGGCGACCGTTATCGCGCGCGTGCTGCCCGAGTACCGGAGGCAGGGGTTCGGGGCGGCCCTGTACGAGCGGGGGCTCGCCCACGCGCGTGTGCTGGGTGCGCGGGGCGTCGAGACGTGTGTGCTGGCGGCCAACGAGGACGGACTGCTCTTCGCCCGGAAGCACGGCTTCGTAGAGGTCGAGCGGTATGTGCTGGACGGGGTAAGCGATCTGTGGATTGATCTTCGGCTGTCGGCGGGCGGATCATAGGAGAGAGAGCAGGAAACAATGGCACGGCGTACAACGATTCCTTCAATCTTGGGGAACTCGGTGTGTGCTGCGTCACGTTCCAGTTAGATGATTGCGAGTGAGCGAACCGACGCGCCGTACGTGCGGACGCAGCTTGGCAGGGGGTCCAGGTGAGTGCTTCCCGGCGTAGTGGGACCACCGACGAGCTGGGGCCCGACGAGCCCGAGCGGGCCGGCCCGGTGGGCCCTGACGGCTCCGATCTGCTGGCCGCGCTGCTCGACGGGATGGACGCGGCGCTGTGCGCGTTCGACGCGGACGGGGTCGTCACCCATTGGAACCGTGAGGCGGAGCGCATCCTGGGATGGACCGCCGCCGAGGCGGTGGGGCGGCACGGCTTCGCCGGGTGGGCCGTGCGGGAGGCCGACGCCGAGGAGGTCGAGGGGCGGCTGATGTCCGCCATGGAGGCCCCCGGGCGGCAGGTGCACGAGTTCGCGTTGCTGACCAAGGACGGCGGACGGGTGCTCGTACGGACGCAGTCTGCGGCCGTGCGCGGGCCCGAGGGGAAGCCGGCCGGGCTGTACTGCGCCTTCAGCGAGGTGCATGCGCAGATCGATCTGGAGCGGTCCATCGCCCTGAGCGAAGCCTTGTTCGAGGACGCGAGCTGGGGTGTGGTGCTTGTCGACGCCGATCTGCGGCCTGCCGTGGTGAATGCGCACGCGGCGCGTTCGCTCGGGATCGGGCGTACGTCGGCGCTGGGGCGGCCGCTCGGGGAGTTGCTCGCCCAGGGTGTGGAGGAGCTGGAGAGCGCGCTCACGCATGTGCTGGCGGAGGGCGCGCCGCCTGCGCCGGCCGAGATCTGGGTCAGTGTGCGTACGCCGGAGGGAGAGCAGCGGCGGTGCTGGCGGTGCGGGTTCGTGCGGCTGGCCTCACCGCTCGCGGAGGAGCCGGTGCCGTTGGGTGTGGGCTGGCTCTTCCAGGACGTGACCGAGGGCAAGCAGGGGGAGCAGGAGGCGGCGCTGCTGCGCTTCCGGACGAACCAGCTGCACCGGGCGGCTCGGGCCGCCGCCGAGTGCGAGGATCCGCGGGAGGCGGCGACCGTCCATCTGGACTTCGCGCTCGCCGGGTTCGCCGATCATGCGCTGATCGACCGGGTGGCGGGCGGTGCGGTGGCCGACGGGGAGGCGGAGGGGCCGGTACGGCTGGTGCGGGTCGCCGCGACTCCCTCCGGGGCACCGGGGCCGAGTCTGCTGACCGGGCAGGCGGGGTTGCCGGTGCGGTACGGGCAGGGGCATCCGGCGTTGCAGTGCGTGGAGCGGACGGGGTCCGTGCGGGCCACTGTCGGCTCTGTACCGGCCGATCAGGCGCGGGAGTGGGCGCGGGCCCGGCAGTGGCCGTCGGATGCGGTGCATGCGCTGTGTGCGGTGCTGCGGAGCCGGGGGCGGACGCTGGGGGTTGTGACCTTCTTGCGTGGCGGTGGGCGGAGTCAGTTCGAGCGGGTGGACGCGGCTTATGCGGAGGACGTCGCGGTGAGGATCGCGGCGGCGTTGGATCTGGCGGGGGTCGTGGGGCGGGAGTAGCGCCCGCAGGCTCTGCCGGCTTCTAGCGCCGGTAGAAGATCCGGTCCCCGTACTTCTCCATCACGTGGCCGTTCCACTCGTGGCCGCCGTCCACGTTGCCCGAGCGCAGTAGGGGCGGCTCGATGCCGCGGTCCGCGAGGGTGCCCGCTGCCGTGGCCATGACCGCTTGCAGGAGGGCGCTGGTGACGACCGTCGAGGCCGGGGCGAAGGGGGCCGGGATGGTGTCGAGGGTGAGGGTCGCGTCGCCGAGGGCGATCTTGGAGTCGAGGACGATGTCGCAGTGGTCCTTCAGGTACGTGCCCGAGACGTGCCGGGAACTCGTCTCCGTCGCGTAGGCCACCGATGTGACGCCGATGACCCGCACGCCGAGGGCGCGGGCGTTCATGGCCATCTCGACGGGGAGGGCGTTGCGGCCGGACAGGGAGATGATCACCAGGACGTCGCCCGCGCGCAGCGGGGAGGTGTCCAGCACCGCGCTCGCGAGTCCGTCGACGCGCTCGAGGGCGGAGCCCAGTGTGGCCGGCATCACGTCGACGCCGACGACGCCGGGTACGGCGAGCAGGTTCATCAGGGCGAGGCCGCCCGCGCGGTAGACGACGTCCTGTGCGGCGAGGGAGGAGTGCCCGGCGCCGAAGGCGAAGAGGCGGCCCCCGTCGGCGACGGTGTCGGCGATCAGGGTGCCGGCCGCGGCGATGCTGTCGGCCTCCTCGTCGCGGACCCGTTGCAGGAGGTCGATCGCGGCGTCGAAGAACTGGCCGGCCAGTTTGCCCTCGCTCATGCGGGTCCTTCCGGGGGCGGCGTCGGTGTCGGGTGCTGTGCCTGTGTCGCGGATCACCGTGCGGTCTGGACCAGTGCCCTGTCAATACGGCCGTCCGGCCGGGCCCGTACACCTGCTCGGATACGGCCGAATACTCGCGGGTACACCCGCGTAACCCCCCGGTTCCAACGGCGCGGCACGGTTGTCAGTGGTATGCGTCAGAATTGAATCCAGGGCCAGCGCACGCGCCGGGAAGCCGTTCGTGCTTCCGGCAGATCTCATCGAGGGGCACGTATGTCCGGACTGATCGACACCACGGAGATGTATCTCCGCACCATCCTCGAGCTGGAGGAGGAAGGTGTGGTCCCCATGCGCGCCCGGATCGCCGAGCGGCTCGACCAGAGCGGGCCGACCGTCAGCCAGACGGTGGCGCGGATGGAGCGCGACGGCCTGGTGTCCGTCGCCAGCGACCGCCACCTGGAGCTCACGGACGAGGGCCGCCGGCTCGCCACGCGCGTGATGCGCAAGCACCGGCTTGCGGAGTGTCTGCTCGTCGACGTGATCGGTCTGGAGTGGGAGCAGGTGCACGCGGAGGCGTGCCGCTGGGAGCACGTGATGAGCGAGGCCGTGGAGCGGCGCGTGCTTGAGCTGCTGCGGCACCCGACCGAGTCGCCGTACGGCAACCCGATCCCGGGTCTGGAGGAGCTGGGCGAGAAGGACGGCGCGGACCCGTTCCTGGACGAGGGCATGGTGTCGCTGGCCGACCTCGACCCGGGCGTGGAGGGCAAGACCGTCGTCGTACGCCGTATCGGCGAGCCCATCCAGACGGACGCGCAGCTGATGTACACGCTGCGCCGGGCGGGCGTGCAGCCCGGTTCGGTGGTGAGCGTGACGGAGTCGGCCGGCGGTGTGCTGGTCGGCAGCGGCGGCGAGGCCGCCGAGCTGGAGGCGGACGTCGCTTCTCACGTGTTCGTCGCCAAGCGCTGAGCCGTCGACTTCGAGCCGTCAACTTCCGGGACGTGGGGGGCAGTTGGGGCGTCCCGCCGGTCTTCTGCACGGCGGGGCGAGGGCGGATCGGGGGAGAATTCTGTGCGGCGAAATCGGAGCGCTCGGACGGTTCGCGTGCGAGGCTGTCGCGTGAGGCATATGACCTGAGGGGGCGGGAGGATGTGCCGCAGACGTGTGGAGAGCCCCGGCGCCGTGCGGCGCCGGGGCCTGTCCTCCCCTGTGCTGACCCGGAGCCCCGAGCTCTCAGGGTCATCCCCCTCGGACCGTTTTCCCCGAGCGGTCCGCCTCCCGCTGAAGATCTCCCCTCGGCGGCGGCGATCATTCCTTGAGCGAGGTCACTCGTACGAGGGGTGTTGCCCGCAGAAACAGTATTTTCGAATACCCATTCGATAGTCTTCGGGTGACGAGTCACGCGGAATGTGCGCTTCAGGAGTGAGTACACAGGGCTTCAGGTGAGTGCCCAGCACAGGCAGCTGCACGGCAACGGCAGGACACGGTTCACAGGACCGGCCGGCTCGAGCGGGAGCGAGCGGTCCGAGCGGAGCTAGGGGGGTGCCAGGACCATGGCGCGACGCATCGACGTGACCGGGGCGGGCGGCGTACGACTTGCGGCCTGGGAGTTCGGCGACCCTCCCAAGACCGACCCGGCGATCAGTGTGGCGGAGCCCGCGATTCCGTCGCAGTTCGCGGGCGAGCGGGCCGCCCCGCCCGGCCACCAGGACCACGCTCCCGGCGTGCTGTTACTGCACGGCCTGATGGGCCGCGCCTCGCACTGGGCGTCCACCGCCCGCTGGCTCTCCGAGCGGCATCGCGCCGTCGCACTCGACCAGCGCGGCCACGGCCAGAGCGACAAGCCCCCACAGGCCTCCTTCACCCGCGAGGCGTACGTCGAGGACGCGGAGGCCGCTCTCGAGCAGCTCGGCCTCGCACCGACCGTCCTCATCGGCCATGCGATGGGTGCGCTGACCGCCTGGCAGCTCGCCGCGAAGCGGCCCGACCTGGTTCGGGGCGTGATCATCTGCGACATGCGGGCCTCCGCGCTGGGTGCCGCCTCGCAGCGGGAGTGGGCGGACTGGTTCAAGGCCTGGCCCGTTCCCTTCGCCACGCTCGCCGATGTACGGAAGTGGTTCGGCGAGGACGATCCCTGGGTGGAGCGGCCGAATGCGGCCCGCGGGGAGTTCTACGCCGAGGTGATGCACGAGTCTCCCGACGGGTGGCGGCCCGTTTTCGATCCCGAGCAGATGCTGAAGTCCCGGGAGACGTGGGTGTACGACGCGCACTGGGAGGAACTGGCGGCTGTGCAGTGTCCGGCGTTGGTGGTGCGGGGGTTGGACGGGGAGCTGGGGCGTGCGGAGGCGCAGGAGATGGTGCGAGTGCTCCCCCGAGGGGAGTATGCGGAAGTGGCTGATGCGGGGCATCTTGTGCACTATGACCAGCCGGAGGCGTGGAGGGCGGCCATTGAGCCGTTTCTTGATGGCGTGATGGTGTGAGTCGTGCGCCTGTTCGCCCGGGGGGTTCCGTTGTGTGGCGGGTGCGGGTGGTTCGTGGCTTGTCGCGCAGTTCCCCGCGCCCCTTAAGACCTTGTGGGCGCCGGGACCTCAAAAGATCCCGTCAGCCCTTGCTCACCGCTGTGAGGATTTCCGGGAGGCGGGCTGCCGTTCTCGGGGCTGCCAGGCGGAGGCCCGCCAGGGTGATGGCAGCGCCGTATCCGGCGCCCGCCGGGAGCAGGAGCCAGCCCCAGTCGTCGCCGTTCTTTGCCACGTTCGCCCAGATGGTGGCGGTGATGACGGGGGCGGACAGGAGGGCTGCCGAGACCATGCCGCCGAAGATGGAGATCCAGGCCAGGCCGGTCTGGCCGGGGGCGACGTTCTTGTAGCCCTCCTGGGGGATGGAGTACGGGAAGCGGGCCGAGGTCCAGGCGCCGGTCGCGAGCATCGCGCCGAGCAGGGCGAAGGAGAGGCCCAGGACCTCGGGGAGGCGGGGCCAGTCGCCGAGCATCGCGGTCGTCAGGACGGTCACGAGGGTGGCGTACGGCAGGGTGATCACCAGCAGTGCGAGGGCCCTGCCGCGCAGTTCGACGTAGGCGTCGTGCGCGGAGGAGATCGTCGTGGCGACCATCCAGAACGCGGACGTGTCCTGTCCGAACTGGTTGTACATCTGGATGCCGAGCATCCCCGCGGCGAAGCACGCGAAGTAGACCGAGCCGGTGCCCTGCAGGGCGTTGAACACCGGCACGATCAGGCCGATGGCCAGCGAAGTCACCCACGCCGCCTTGGTCTTGGGGTCGCGCCAGACGTAGCGCAGGCTGCGTTCCATGACCGTGCCGGTGCGGCCGGGCGGCAGAAGGCGGGCGAGGCCGGAGGAGGAGGTCCGTTCGCGGGCGCCCGGTTCGGTGGCGGCCTGGACGGTGGAGCCGTCGGGCGAGGTCATCAGCTTCGTCAGGTGGCGCGACCATACGGCGATCAGGGCCACCAACGCGCCCGCGCTCAGCGCCAGTTGGGTGACAGCGGCGCCGTAGGAGCCCTTGCTCACGGAGTGCACCGCGGCGATCGCCGAGGCGGGCGGCACCCACTGGAAGATGTCGCCGACCGGGTCGAGCTGTGCCAGCCCGCTCGAACCCAGGCGCTGCGCCCCGAAGTTGACCAGCTGCGCCCCGATCGCGATGACCAGGCCGCTGAGTACCGCGAGGTCGCGGCCCTTGCGGCTGGTCAACAGGCGGATGTTGGCGGCGGCGACGGCCCGCGCGAGGGCCACGCACACCAGCAGTGCGAGGACGACGGCGACGACAGCGACGGCGTACGCCGCCCCGCCGTGCGCGACCGTGACCACCGAGCCGGTCAGCAGGAGCAGGGTGAAGAGGGGGCCGATGCCGACGAGTGAGGCCGCCAGCAACGCCCGTACCAGAGGCCGGGGTTGGAGCGGCAGCATCACCAGGCGCGTCGGGTCCAGGGTCTCGTCCCCGCCGGGGAAGAACAGCGGCATCACCGCCCAGCCGAGCGCCAGCACGGCGACCAGCAGCACGACCACGGCCTCGGCGTGCGCGTGCCCGCGCAGCGCGATCAGGCCGAGCAGCTGCAGCGCCCCGAAGAGCAGCACGACGACGGCCGACACGACGTAGGCGGCCCGCCGTCCGCCCGACTGCTTCAGGCCGTTCTTCAGCAGCGACAGCTTCAGCCGTACGACGACGGGGGTGATGTTGCCCGCGGGGTGGACGTCGCCGGTCATCGGGCCCCGCCGCCCAGCCAGTCCAGGTCGGAGCCGGTGTTGCGGCCGCCCGCGCCGACGAGTTGCAGGAACGCCTCCTGCAGTGAGCGGGCCTCGCCGCGGACCTCGGCGAGCGTGCCGTGGGCGCGGATGCGGCCGGCGGCCATGACGGCGACCCAGTCGCACAGCGACTCGACGAGTTCCATGACGTGGGAGGAGAAGACGACGGTGGCGCCGGAGGCCGTGTACCGCTCGAGGACGCCCCGGATGGTCTGCGCGGAGACGGGGTCGACACCCTCGAACGGCTCGTCCAGGAACAGGACTTCGGGATTGTGCAGCAGCGCGGCCGCGAGGCCGATCTTCTTGCGCATGCCGGTCGAGTAGTCGACGACGAGCTTGTGCTGGGCACCGGCCAGGTCGAGCACGTCGAGCAACTGCGTGGCCCGCTTGTCGACCTCGGCGCCGGGCAGGCCGCGCAACCGGCCGCTGTAGCCGAGCAGTTCACGCCCCGACAGCCGCTCGAACAACCGCAGCCCCTCCGGCAGCACCCCGATCCGCGCCTTCACCGCCGCCGGGTCCCGCCACACGTCGTGCCCGACGACCTCGACGCTCCCTTGATCGGGCCGCAGCAGCCCGGTGACCATGGAGAGGGTGGTGGTCTTCCCGGCGCCGTTCGGCCCGACGAGCCCGATGAACTTCCCCGCGGGCAGCTCCAGATCGATCCCGGCGACGGCAATCTGCTGCCCGAACCGTTTCCAGAGGCCTTGTACACGTACGGCGGCTGACGTCATGCGAAAACACTAAGGGGCCGGGCTGCTGAGAGCAGGATCAGCGATCCCGCCCACATGCATAGGCAAGCGGCGAGATCAGCTCCTCCGCATCCGGCAGCCACCGGTTCGCCGGCGTCGGGCGGCACGCCCACTGGACGGCGCCTCGCGACCCGAAGCGGGTGGGAGGCGCGGCCACGTACGAGCCCTCGCCCAGAGCGACCAGACTCAGCGACGACAGCGACCAGCCCAGCTTGCGCACCAGCTCCGGCACCTTCACCGCCGCACCGGGCAACACGAAGAAGTGCATCCGCCGGTCCGGCGTCAACGTCACGGGGCCGAGCGTCAACTCCATGCGCTCCATGCGCGCCAGCGCGAGGAACCCCGCGGTCTCCGGCACCTCGATCGCGTCGAAGGTATGGCCCGTCGGCAGCAGAATCGACGCCGTCGGCTGCTTCTGCCACATCCGCCGCGCGACCGTCGCACTGCCGGTGGCCTGCGTCGCCCAGTCGTCCCGCGCAGGGTGCGCGCCGGGCGCGGCGCACGCGGCGTCGCCGCAGGAGCAGCGCTGCACCCCGTCGACGGCTTCCAGCCAGGTGCCGGGGAAGACGTCCCAGTGGCGCTCCTCGGCGTAGCGTACGGCGGTCTCCAGCAGCGATTCGCCGCGCTGCTTCGGAATCTGAGCGGCTTCGGTGCCCGCGATCGTCTCTTCCACGGTGAACTCAACTCCCGCATCCACCTCGGGTTACGGGGGTAACGCGCGCGGGGGAGGGGCATCGATTCCGTATCTGGGGCGCATGGATGCATCTGTGGGGGCGCGCGGGAGGAACCCCGGCCCGGGCTGGGTAGCCACGTTTGGGGTCGGCTTCGGCTTTTACCCCGGCAATCCTCGCATGCCTCGCATTTTCGGTATGTCCGCGGGGCATTGATCTTCGAGGCCGGATCTTTTCGCTCGCAGGAGCAGACGGTTCGGTCACGTAGGACACGCCAACTCGGTGCGTGGGCAGGCACCGCAGCCACAGGGGGTACGCCATGGCCGCAAGGCCTCTCGTCGCGCGGCAGCCGAACGAACGGTTGCAGGCGCTCATCCAGGAGGCGGGGTGCTCGAACGCCGGGCTCGCCCGCCGGGTCAACATGTGCGGTGCCGAGCACGGCCTCGACCTGCGCTACGACAAGACGTCCGTGGCCCGTTGGCTGCGTGGACAGCAGCCGCGGGGCCGGGCGCCCGCGATCATCGCGGAGGCGCTGGGCCGCAAGCTCGGCCGTACGGTCACGATCGACGAGATCGGCATGGCCAACGGCAAAAACCTTGCTTCGGGAGTCGGTCTCCAGTTCTCGCCGACGGTGCTGGGGGCCATCGAGCAGGTCTGCGAACTGTGGCGCAGTGACGTGGGCCGGCGGGACTTCCTGTCCGGCTCGTCCGTCGCCGCGTCCGCGCTCGTCGAGCCGAGCCGTGACTGGCTGATCTCCTCGCCGGACTCGCAGGTGGCGCGCTCGGCGGGCCCGCGGGTCGGGCAGTCCGACGTGGCGGCGGTGCGGGCGATGACCCAGGCGCTCGTGGACCTGGATCATCAGTACGGCAGCGGGCATGTGCGGCCGGTCGTCGTGCACTACCTCAACAGCGTGGTCTCGGGGCTGCTGGCGGGGTCGTACCGGGAGGCCGTCGGGCGGGATCTGTTCGCCGCGGTGGCCCGACTGACCGAGCTCGCGGGCTACATGGCCGTCGACACCGGTCAACCCGGCCTGGCCCAGCGGTACTACATCCAGGCGCTGCGGCTCGCGCAGGCGGCGGGCGATCGCGGATACGGCGGCTACGTCCTCGCCGCCTCCATGAGCCACCTCGCCGCGCAGCTCGGAAACCCGCGTGAGATCGCCCAGTTGGCGCGGGCGGCGCAGGAGGGGGCGCGTGGGCGCGTGACACCGCGCGCGGAGGCGATGTTCTACGCGGCGGAGGCCCGCGGGCATGCGTTGATGGGCGACGCGCGGGCGGCCCAGGTGGCGTCCGGTCGGGCGGTCACGGCGCTGGAGTCCGCCGACGCCTCGTCCGGGGACGACCCGGCGTGGATCACGCACTTCGACGAGGCGTATCTGGCCGACGAGTTGGCGCACTGCCACCGGGACCTCGGGCAGGCCGAGGCGGCGGCGCGGTGCGCGCAGGAGTCCCTGTCCGGGCTGCCCGAGACGAAGGCGCGCAGGCGGGCCATCGGCTATGTGCTGCTGGCCAGCGCGCAGGTGCAGCAGCGGGAGATCGAGCAGGCCTGCAACTCGGGCCTGAAGGCCGTCGAGCTGCTCGAGTCCCTCCGTTCCAACCGGGGCGCCGAGTATCTGGACGACTTCCAGCAGCGGCTGGAGCCGTTCCGGGACGAGCCGGTGGTGCGGGAGTTCGGGGCGCGGGTGGAGCTGCAGGCGGCGGCGTGAGACGGGCGACCGGCCGTTGCGTGAAGCTGCGGGAAACGGCCGGTTGCCGCGCAGAAGCGGTCGTGAAGGGTGACATATGCAGCGGTCTGTACCGCGCTTCTGTTACCGCTGTCACAGGTAAGGAGGTTGGGCCTGAGCTGCGTGGCACCCGGCTCGGGGGACCCGGTAGCGTGAGCCGACGATTCACAAGGTCCCCCATTAGTAGGAGTCCCGGTGACGCAGAGTGGACAGGGCGAGGAGCCCTCGCAGCGCCAGGCGCGCGAAGGCATCGTGCTGCCCTCGGACGGCGGCGAGCCCTTGCTGCCGGGCATGCTGGGCGGACCGACCGGCCCCCACGCCGACCACCAGAGCGGCCCGTACAACGGCCAGCAGAGCGGCGCGTACGGCGGCCAGCAGACCGGCTCGTACGGCGGTCAGCAGGGCCCGTACAACGGCCGGCAGAGCGGCCCGTACGGCGGCCAGCAGCCCGGTGCCTCGGCCCCGCCCGGCGGTCAGGCCTGGGGCACTCCGTGGGGTCCCGACCAGCCGCAGCACCAGGCCCAGAGCCCGGCCCCGCAGCCGGGCCAGGGCTGGCCCGCGGCGCCGGCCCAGCAGTGGGGGGCGGCCGAGCCGTCCCAGCCGCTGCCACCTGAGGGCGCCCCGGCGCAGTCGTACGGCGACCCGCAGCCGATGTCCCCGCCGGCGGGGAGCATGCCGCTGCCGCCCGCCGCTCCCGACGGCGGCCACAGCCTGCCGCTGCCCCCGGCCGTCGACGAGGGTGCCACCCAGTACATACCGCCGGTCGTCCACTCCGAGGGGCCCGCGCGGTACATACCGCCTGTCGCCGCGACGACGGACGAGCAGGCGACGCAGTACATACCGCCCGTCGCGCCCGGCGCGCTGCCGCCGGAGGTCGGGGGCGGTGAGTCCGTCTCCGAGGCGACGCAGTTCCTGGGGCGCGCGCCGTACGCCGGCGCCGGGCCGCTGCCGCCCGCCTCCGGACCCGACGCCGACGCCACGCAGTACATCCCGCCCGTGACCGACGCCGGAGCGCCGTACGGCATGCCGCAGGGCGGGGACCGGCAGCCGCCCGCCGAGTTCGACAACCTCTTCCGCAGCGAGCCGGGCGGCGAGAGCCCGGCCGCGGCCACGCAGTATCTGCCGCGCTTCGAGCAGCCGCAGGCGGCCCCTTACGGCCAGCCCGCCCCGCAGGGCTCGTACGCCCAGCCCGGCCCCTCCTACGCCCCGCCGGGCGACGACGGCGGCCGGGGCGGCCGGCCACGGTCGCGGGTGCCGCTCATCGCGGCCGTCGGCATCGGCATCGTCGTCCTCGGGGTCGGCGCCGGTGCGCTGCTCGCAGGCGGCGGGGGCGACGACGGCGGCGACAAGAACCAGACGGTGTCCGCCACGGCCCCCGCGACCGACGGCTCCGCCTCGCCGTCCGCCGACCCGGCGAAGCAGCAGGCGGTCGCCCTGGACAAGCTGCTGGCCGACAGCGGCGACAGCCGGGCCTCGGTGATCCGCGCGGTGGCGAACGTGAAGGCGTGCCAGAACCTGGACACGGCCGCCTCCGACCTGCGCGACGCGGCCAAGCAGCGCAACCAGCTGGTCACCCGGCTGTCCGGCCTGTCCGTCGACAAACTGCCGAACAACGCCGCGCTGACCGCCGCCCTCACCAAGGCGTGGCAGGCGTCCGCGTCGGCCGACAACCACTACGCGGCCTGGGCCGACCAGGTCGCCGGCAACAGCAAGAGCTGCAAGAAGGGCCAGGCCCGCGGCACCGGCCAGACCCAGGCCGGCAACCGGGCGAGCGGCACGGCCAGCCAGCAGAAGGTCAAGGCCGCGCAGCTGTGGAACACGATCGCGAAGACGTACGGCCTGACCCAGCGCCAGCCGGTCCAGCTGTGACCCGCGGCTGAGCCGCGGACGCGAGCGCGGGCACGGACCTCGGTCCGGGGCCCCCCCGAGGGAGTTAAATAAGCCCCGCGGCGGCCGGATGGTTAAATTTGACGAAACCCAAATAGCCGCCCCCAACGAAGGGGAAAACGA